>CAZOAP010000074.1:0-8039 GCA_964577645.1 uncultured Ignavibacteriales bacterium | reverse complement strand
TTCATTATGAGCTTGGAAATACGGGCTCAATTGAATATTACATAAGATCAACATACCGGTATTTAAAAAAGCTGAAAAAACTCAATAAGTTTGAAGAACTGTTATTCAGCTTCCTTAAGAAAACACAGACTGCAAACGGTGAAAAGGAAATAAAGGACCTTTTCACACAGACAAAGAAGAGCCTGCGCTCCGCTGAAAAGGAAGAGCCGGGAATGCTGCAGGTAATCGATCTGGATGCATGGCTGGAGAGCAAAATCACTAACAGCACATACCCGGAAATAATAAATAAAAAACTCTGAGATCCATTAAACTATTAGCCTGAAATGCTGTCAAATAACCAAATACCCGGGTTCGTACTGTAAAATATTTCATAAATTCATGTAAAATGATGATTTCTAAAAATCAAAGTAATACAAAGCTTATCATATCCGTTTACCTGCTCTTTATTTTTTTTATAACGCTGCTGCTTGTAATAACAGCAGGCGCGGGTGAGGTGAGATTAAGCAGCAGTGATATTGACAGACTGATAAAAGTTAAATGGAATGAAAGCGGGCTGAAACCTTCTGAGAGAACGGGTGATGCAGAATTTCTGAGAAGGCTATACCTCAATCTTACAGGCAGGATACCAAATGCAGATGAGGTAAAAATTTTTCTGGATAGTAAAAACAGGAATAAACGGGCTGAAAAAATTGATGAGCTTCTTGCTTCAGAGGAATACGGCGGTTATATGGCTGATACGTGGATGCAGATATTATTTAACTATGATGCCAAACGTAAAGTGCAGGCTCCAACATACAACCTAGTAAGGAAAGAGTTCGCAGAGAATTTCAATCAAAATAAACCGTATACGGATTTTGCGGGTAAGCTGATAAGCGCACAGGGATTTGTTACATCAAATCCTTACGCTCTGTATATCGGCAGGTTTGAGAATCCCGAAGATGCTGCGGGAAACGTAATGAAGATTTTCACCGGCAGGCAGATACAGTGCGCGCAATGCCACAAGCATCCTTATGAAAATATCACACAGGAGGATTTTTACGGAGTGGCTTCATTTTTTTCAAGAAGACAGGTACTTCCATTATTGAAGAAAGACCAGGCGGAGAAAATTACAAAGGTCATAACCAGGCTTGAAAAACAGATCACAAAAGCCCGTGATATGGAAATGGAGAACAATGTTGAAGGCACAAATGAAATGAATGATGAAATGATGAACAAGGATGAGCATAAGAATGTAAAGAAAAACCAAAAAGATAAATCAAAGAATAAGGATAAAGCGGAAAAGAAGAAAAATATTCCGCCTGAGTGGGCAATAGACAGCTTAAAACAGAGAATGAATGACTCTTTATTTAAACCTGACCTTCTGGTATGGGATGCAATAAACGGTCAGTTAAGCTATGAATCAAAGGGTGAGAAGAAAACGGCATATCCAAAGTTTTTGGGCGGAGCTTCGGTTTCAAGCGATGCGGGAATTGACCGCAGAAGCCTTCTGGCAGAAAATATCACAGTAACTGAGCAAAGGCAGCTTGCAAAAGCATTTGTTAACAGGTTCTGGAAGCATTTTTTCGGGTATGGATTTATAAATCCCGTTGACGATATGACTGAAAATGATAAAGGTTCTAATCCGGAATTGCTTGATAAGCTTACAGATGAATTTGTAAACAGTAATTTTGATATTAAGGGATTATTCAGACTGATTGCAAATACCGATGCATACCAGTTATCTTCAACACCAAACAGTACAAATAAAGATGACCATGAGTACTTTTCACGGGCGGTGTTAAGGCCAATGGACCCGGTGCAGCTTTCGAACTCACTGTTATCTTCAAGCGGGTATTTTAATACCGGCAGCTTGAAGAATAAGAGCATTGAAGAGCTTGCCAGGATACGTTTCCGCATACTCCAGCTGTTTGTATATACATTTGATGATGATGAAATGAATGAAGCTGAAGATTTTTCTGGCACTATAACACAGGCATTACTGCTTATGAACAGCGATATCACCGAAAAAATATCAGAAATGAAACCGGGAAATTTTATATCACAGATCATGAAAAAAGAAAAAGATCCTGAAGAAAGAATTAATCTAATTTATCTTAATACACTGGGGCGGTTCCCCACTGAAAAAGAAATGGAAACAGCTTTAAAGATTTCAGGTGAGAAGGAAGACGGATATGAAGATCTGCAATGGGCAATGCTGAACAGCAGTGAGTTTATATTTAATCATTAAATGAGTTAAGGAACAGTAACACAATATAAATGATACACAGACAGGAATGTCTGTGCTACCATAAGAATAATATGAAAATGAAAAATAAGCTAATAGAAAAAGAGCATTGCGGATGCAATGACCATAAAGATGAGGTTGAGCTTTCGAGAAGGAAATTTATTTCGCTTGGGATGGCCATATCTGCAGGCTTGATATTTTCGAAGTTTGGTTTTGCAAAGAGTATAGCGGCAAAGAACCCGAACTTATCGTTTATGAATCCATTGAACGCGCAGGCAGAAAACGTAATTGTTTTATGGCTGGCAGGTGCACCTTCGCAATTCGAAACGTTTTCACCCAAGCCAAAGAGCAAGAACAGCGGGATAACAAAGGCGATAAGTACAAATGTACCCGGAATTGAGCTTGCAGAAAACCTGCCGCTGCTGGCACAGCAGATGGATAAAGTAACACTCATCAGGACGCTAACAAGCAAGGAAGGCAATCACAACAGGGCAAGTTACCTTATGCATACTTCATATCCACCAACAGGAGTTGTAAAACACCCCAGCTTTGGCGCAATTACGGCTAAGGAGCTTGGCGGAGCTAAGGAGTTTGACCTGCCGTATTTTATAAGTCTAAGCGGACCCAGTTACAGCGCTGAATTTCTGGGCAAAGAGTTTTCGCCTTACGTGATCAAAGATGTTACAAAACCGCTGCAGAATATTGCTAAGTTCAAAGATGTTGATGACACTAGGTTTGCTGAGCGAATGAAAATACTGAACAGCATGGAAGATTCATTTTACAGGGAAAAGGGACTTGAAGATATAAAGGAACACCAGGTTATTTATGAGAAGTCGGTTAGGATGATGAACTCACCGCTGATAAAAGCATTTGATATCAGTGAGGAACCAGATTTATTAAAGAAGGCGTATGGTGAGAATGATTTTGGTAAAGGATGTTTGATGGCAAGAAGACTTGTTGAAACAGGAGTGAAATTCGTGGAAGTAACGCTTGACGGCTGGGATACTCACCAGGATAATTTTACAAGGGTCTCGAATTTATGCAAGAAGCTTGACCCGGCACTATCAACATTAATTCAGGATCTCTCACAGCGCGGTATGCTTGATAAGACACTGGTATTGTGCATGGGTGAGTTCGGAAGGACTCCCGCAATTAACGCCAATGAAGGCCGTGACCATTACCCTGATGCATTTGCATGTGCAATAGCAGGCGGCGGTATACGCGGAGGCAGGGTTTACGGCGAAACCAGTGATGACGGCAACCAGATAGTAGCAAATCCGGTGACACCCGGAAATTTATTTGCAACACTTTCACATCAATTGGGTATTGATTACAATAAAGTGAATTACTCACCTCAGGGCAGACCGCTTAAGTATGTGAATGAAGGAAGTGTAATAGAGGAACTTGTTAGTTAAGATAGTGAAATAGTAGAATAGTGAAGTAGTGAAAATCAGAAGATAATCGTGCCACGAATAAATCAAAATTTATATTCTTTGGTAACCAAAACTCAATTCTTGATTAATATTACTAAGAAAACTCGATTCGTGGCACAAATATTTTTTAATATTACTAAGCAGTTTCCTTCTTCTCTGCGTGCCATGAGGTTTCCATTTCATCCATCTCAGCAACCAGGCCGGGGCCGAAATAGTGCAGCAGCTCATCACGTGAACCCTGGTACAGTGTTGGACCTTCACCTAAACATGCCGTTAAACCTTCATCAATTTCTTCAGGGGTCATAAGCACACCATCCATGTAAGTCACAGGGAATAACGAACAGAAGAAGGGTTTTATTTCATGGTAATCTATTCCTTTATGCAGAGCAAAGCTGTGTATCATACATCCCCTGCTTTTTGTATTCAGGAAGATACAATGATCTTTTTCAGGATCAAAAGTCGTTCTCATATAATCCTGGCCGGGATACTCATAATCGGTTCCTTTTTCTGACTCATCAAACCAGCGCTCTGATTTTATCCCTGTAAACGCTTCGAGCTCATCTTTATACTTCATTACCCTTGCAACGTTCTGCATATCAATATCAGCGCCCCACTCACAGCACTGGTCTTTGCAGAAGGTACACTCCATGCATTTCATAAAATATGTAATATCAAAAATATCGGTATCAACTGAGTGTATAACCGGTAGTCCGTGTATACTGGGATAAGAATTCTTAAGCTTTATTACCATGTGATTTTGATTGAGTTATTATTCTTTAATTTTATTTTGAATTTTTACTATTATGTGCGACTCCGATGGAGTCGTAAACTTATTTATTAAATTGCTATAAATGTTCAACTCCGATGGAGTTGTTATAATTCAATGCGGAAGATTGCTTTTTTTGTTTCTCTACTTGCAAAGATATAGTTAGCATTGACATAGTCAATGCATTCCAAAAGAAAATCAATAGTAACCAAGTTTATAATTACGGAAGCCGTTTATTGTTTCCTTGGCACTTACTTTTAGTATTGTTGCAACTGGTATGGCTATGAGTGCGCCGAAAGCCCCAAGGATCTGGTTACCTATCAGTATTAATGCGATTATAACTATTGGGTTCATTTCAGCCCCTTTACTGAAAAGATATGGCTGTATGAATGAGCTATCAAGTATATAAATTACTGTGAAAAGAATTACTATAGGCAGCACCATATGGAAATCGCCGTATTGTATTATTGATATAAGTATAGCCGGGATACCACCTACTATGGGTCCGGCATACGGCACTAAGTGTCCACCGCCTGCAACCATACCGATAATAATTGCATTATTGACTCCCATTATACTGAGCCCGATAAATGATAATAATCCCAGTATGAATGCATCAAGCAGCCATGCGCGTACGTATGAGCTTAACTGCTTCTCTATCTTATCAATAATATTTATTGTCATTTCAAAATACCTGTTAGGGACAATACTTATCACACCATTTTTGATCTTTTGCCTGTCCCGTAGAATGAAAAAAGTGATGAAAGGTATAATGATAATAAAAAGTACTGTTGAAACTACACCTGAAATTATATCTTCCGCTTTTGCAAATGATGAGCGGACTGAATTTTCAATTTCTTTGCCAACATCACCTTTTTTTATGTAGGGAACGTTTTTTTCTATCCATTTTTCAACATCTTTCAGCTTTTCCGATACCCGGAATTCCTTATAAGATTTGGTAAGTGAATCACTTTGCTCTACAAAACTTGGAGCAATCATGTTAATCGTAAAATAGAGTCCGACCCCAATTACAGCATATACAATTAATATAGAAAGCGACCTTCCGATTCCGAAGCCCTGGATAAAATCTACGAAAGGATTGAGAACAAGCGCAAACAGAAGACACATTACAAGAGCTATGAAAATATCTGTAAAGAATGCAATGAATGCAGCGATTATAAGTATAGGTATAAGCAGAATAAATACTTTGGCAACACCGCTTAGCGGTTTTACCGGGTCATTCAGTCTTGCTGAGGTTCTGTTTTCAGAAAAATTATATTTCACACTGTAAATTTAACAATATTAATCGGCTTTTGCACGGATAATTTCATTAATGATATCATAATTAAAACCTTTTCGCGCTAGGGTTTCATAAATCTTTTTCTTTTTATCCTGCTTCTCAAGTCCCTTGAGCTTAGGCTTTAATTTTTCATAAAGCTTTAAAGCAAGTTCCTTTTCAGTTTCATCTGTTAAGATACTGTTAAGGACACTCTCACTTACATCCTTAGAAATACCTTTTTCAAAGAGCTTTTGTTCAAGTGAACGCCTGCCAGCGGGCTTATTCTTTATCTTTTCACTAACGAGCTGGCGGGCAAAATCCTCATCGTTCACTAGTCCAAGCTCAGTTAAATGAGTAATTACCCTATCAATATTTTCGTCTGTGAGCTTTTTGGTTTTAAGCTTTTTACGTATTTCAGATATTGAACGGATGCGGTATGAAAGGTAATCGAATGCTGCTTTTTTGCCGTACATGTATTCATCAAAATTACGGATATCGTTTATTTCCTTTTCAGTGAGCTCATCCCCTGAGGCGATTCCGAACTTTAAAATAGTATCATCATATATGCCGCAGAGGAATTCACCATCGATATAGAGGTTATACCGCTTGTTGTTCTTTTTCTGTTTTTCTATTTTGGTGATGGTCATTTATGAGAGAATGAACAAGTAAAAAGGATATGATGTCTTATAAAAAAGCAGACGTCCCGGCTGTTGTAACCAGTCATATCGAGACGTCTTAAAAAAATACATATACAGGAATAGAGATACCCGCCTGCGCGGGTATATCCACACAACATTACTTCTTGGCTGCTTTTTCTTTTGGTTTAGCTTCGCCGCTGCCATTGGATGAGCCGTTGCTGCCTGCAGCAGGTTCTTTTTTAGCTGTTTCCGGAATAAAATCCATTCCCATAGCTTCGCGAACCTCATTATTAAGCCTGTTATATAGCTCAGGATTTTCAATAAGCATGTTCTTCACGCCTTCCCTGCCCTGCATGCGCTGGTCGTTGTAGCTGAACCATGCGCCGGCCTTTTTGATAATTTCCATATCAACGGCAGTATCCACAAGATCACCGAGCTTAGAGATACCTTCATTATAGATGATATCAAACTCAACTTCTTTGAAGGGAGGTGCGACTTTATTTTTTACAACTTTTACTTTTGTGCGGTTACCAATAACATTTGTTCCGTCCTTTATCTGTGCAATGCGTCTAACGTCCATTCTGACAGATGCATAGAATTTAAGAGCTTTACCGCCTGTAGTAGTTTCAGGGGAGCCGAACATAACACCGATCTTATCGCGTAATTGATTTGTGAACATGAGCGATATATTTGATTTTGATACGGCTGATGTAAGCTTACGGAGTGCCTGTGACATCAAGCGTGCCTGCAGGCCCATGTGTGAGTCACCCATTTCGCCTTCAATTTCAGCTCTGGGTGTGAGCGCTGCAACTGAATCCACAACAATGATATCAAGAGCATTGCTGCGAACGAGTGTTTCAACTATTTCCAGTGCCTGCTCGCCGTATTCAGGCTGTGAGACAAGGAGATTTTCAACATCAACGCCGAGTTTTTTTGCATAAGCAGTATCAAGCGCATGTTCTGTATCTATGAATGCAGCCAGTCCGCCTTTTTTCTGTGCTTCGGCAATTATATGAAGACAGATGGTAGTTTTACCTGATGATTCAGGTCCGTATATTTCTATTATTCTTCCTCTTGGTACACCGCCAACACCAAGTGCTGCATCAAGGGAGATTGAGCTTGTTGAGATCGCATCAATTTTAGCTATCACTCCGTCACCAAGTTTCATAATTGAGCCCTTGCCGTGTGATTTTTCGATCTGGTCAATAGCTATCTGGAGCGAGCGCAGTTTTTCATTATCTGCCATTTTGGGTAAAACCTTTCTATAGTTTTTTATTGCTGACTTTCCAAACTATACAAATCCCGCAATTTGCAGGAATGGAAATAATCTTATGTTTGTGAGTTCAGCGAATATAATTATTTATTAATTTACTTAATAAACAAAAATAGCAGTAAAAACGGGGCTATGTGTATCATTGGATGATACTTTTTTTTAGTGAAGGGTATTTTGCCATAAATTGCGGGAATCTACTATATTAGAGATTGCTTCGTCGCTTCTCTCCTCGCAAAGTTAACAATGCTGAGCAGTATTTCCATATAATTTCTTTTTGAGCCAGAAGGCGGCGTTGACAAGAAGGATAAGGGCGGGGACTTCAACCAGCGGACCGATCACTCCCGCAAATGCCTGTGGACTTGATATACCGAAGACGCCGATACTTACTGCAATGGCAAGCTCGAAATTATTGCCAGCAGCGGTGAA
>CAZOAP010000073.1:9465-13591 GCA_964577645.1 uncultured Ignavibacteriales bacterium | reverse complement strand
TTAAAAGCAAACTAATAAATTAAGAATTGCTTTTTTTGGCTACTTTGCCTATTTTGCGGCAGTAAATTTAAGGGTTATTTACTGCCCCGCTCATTAGCGGGTTCACATCTAAAGGTTCATCTAAAATAAGCTTCTTGCTGTATTAAAGGGATAAAAATTATTGAATGAGAATTTTTACTGGTTCTTTATTTAGCCGTATTTTTAAATATTCCATTTCTTCCTTACTAACATGCATAATACTGTATGGAGGCTTCGCTATAGCTGATGATGATATTAATCATTATACAAATGTTGGCAATATTGGCTTAACCATAACAAATTTCGGCACTATCGGTCATGGTTTTACGCTCTGGCCGGGTCAGCCATCATGTGAATATCCCAAAGGCTCACAAATTGAACATATATTTGATGGCGGTCTGTGGGTCGGCGGAAAAAAGAACGGCGTAATAAGGGTTACAACCGGGGCAATAGACGCATCTTCATCAAACCGCGGCGAAGGATTTGAATATACCAACGCTGCCGGGCAGATCATTACACAGCGTTCATCATTATTAACTTCACCATTTTACTCTCCCCTTGCAATATCTCACCAGGATTTTATCTGTGAATATACTGATACCAATACAGTTGTTGGCGGTCAGTTAATTGTTAATCATAACCCATTGGGATTAAAGGTTATTCAGCAATCATACTGCTGGAACTATCCCTATGCTGATTTCTTTGTCATAATGCGATACAGGATAATAAACATCGGTTACCGCGGTGATACTTCCCCGATCGACAGTGCATTTGTCGGAATGTGGACTGACCTTGTTGTTAGGAATACACAGATTACCAGACCCGGCGGCTCATCATTCTACACTAAGGGCGGCAATGGCTGGGATAGCCTGTATAATATGGGATATGAATTTGATGCTGCAGGTGATGTTGGATACACAAACAGTTATATTGGAATAAAATTTTTAGGTTCTACTCCCTATGGCAGAACATTAACGGATACAATACCCACAAACAGGAATTTTGTTACCTGGCAGTTCAGAAATACAGTTGACCCGGTTTATTTTGCCCCTCAAACTGATGAAGGAAATATTACACAGCTTGGCAGATACGGCAAGATGAATGGTTATTTTACCGGAACTACAAAAATTAATCCTACAATTTTATCCCAGATCAAACAGCCGACAAACCGCTCTATATTAGTTACTGGCGGTCCTTATACAAGGCTGAACTATCTTGATACACTTGAAGTTGTGTTTGGTGTTGTTTGCGCAAAGAAAACCGGAAATGATCCGCAGAGCTGGGACTCCACTTACCAGAGAACAGAGCTCCGCAATCACGCTGACTGGTGCCAGAAGGCATACAACGGCGAAGATAAGAACGGCAACGGCAGGCTTGACCCGGGTGAAGATATCAACGGAAATAATTTTCTAGACAGGTACCTTTTGCCGTCTCCACCAAACTCACCAACAGTTAAGATAGTGAACGAAGAGAGCAAAGTTACTCTTTACTGGGCTGCAAATGCTGAAAGAAGCATTGACCCGATTTCACTCTCACGTGATTTTGAAGGTTACAGGATCTACAGAACAAATGCAGGTGCTGATATTGACCCTTTAAAATCTTTGCAGGAATCATTTGTGCTAAACGGAGATTTTGACAGTATAAATAATATCGGTAATAACACAGGCTTTAATTATATAAAGCTGCAGCAGCCAAAAACTTTCCCCAATGATACTACCCAGTACTGGTACAAGTTTGAATACAATAACCAGCTTAGGGGCTGGCAGTATGTTTATGCAATCACAGCATATGATAAGGGTGACTCAGCCAACGACCTGGAATCACTTGAGAGCAGCTTGCTGGCAAATTCATACAGGATAGTACCCGGAACAGGTTCACTTGATGATGAATCTACACCGATAGGGGTTTACCCTAATCCGTATTACGTTAATGCAGCATGGGATGGTTCACAGGAACGTGAAAGGAAAATTTATTTCTACAACCTGCCTCCGGAATCGGAGATAACTATATATACAGTTGCCGGTGATATTGTAGATAAAATAACACATGACGGCAAGTCATATAACGGCAGTGATATTCAGTGGTTCAAATCATTTGCCGATGGTACTCAGATACTTGCAGGCGGTGAGCATGCATGGGATCTTATTACAAAAGATGACCAGGCTATTGCAACAGGTCTGTATTTATTTACTGTAAAGAACCAGAAGACAGGCTTTATTAAAAAAGGTAAGTTTTTAGTTATAAAGTAATGTATCCTGAGAGAACGAAGTAATAATAATTCCCCTCTTGAGAGGGGTGTCCCGATTTATCGGGACGGGGTGTGTTATCACGGCAAAACGAAAAATTATAACATACAACCCAAAGCTTAAAGAACTTGCTAAGAAATTAAGAAACAAGGAATTCTTTCAGAAGTATTATTGTGGAATGAGTTAAAACAGAAAAAACTTGGTTATGATTTCCACAGGCAAAAGCCAATTGATGAATACATTGTAGATTTTTATTGCGAAGATTTGGACTTGGTAATTGAAATTGACGGTGCAACTCACAACGAAAGATTAGATGAAGATGCAAAGAGACAAAAGAATATTGAAAACTTTGGATTAACAGTTTTACGTTATTTAGATACAGATGTAGTTCAGAAGTTGGGTGATGTTGTTGAACATTTGAAATTATGGATCAAGGAACACACCCCGTCCGGCTAATGCCGTCCACCCCTCTCAAGAGGGGAATTTAAATAAGTAATCAAATAAATAAAAAATATATACTATGAAACGAATAATACCATACTTAGCGCCGATAGCATTTTTAATTGCTGTTGGATTTTATTTCGTTTACACTACTACAATAATGGTAGTTCAAACTGTTCCTAATGATTCATTATTGATCGGTCATGACCGTTCAGTAAAAGCGGGTGATACAGTTACTGTGACCGGCAGAGTTGTTGCTCCTGCAGTTGTAAATGCTACGGGAAATGATTTCAGGATCTTAATGAGGGGCCAGAATTCCCGTACAATATATATACAGGATACTACTAATGCGATCTTTGGGGGTATTATAGTCAGACAGGCAGATACTGTTTCCAATACACTTATTACAAATCTTGATTCAGGTATGAAAGTAACTGTTAAGGGTATTGTACAGGAATTTCCTGATATCATTTCATCAGGTGCCACTCAGTTAAAACTTGATACACTTACTGAGATACAGATACTTCCCACTGTAAAGAAAAGACCGTCACCAATTCAGGTTAATGTTTCTGATTTTGATTCAGCCGGTAACGTAAAATTTACAACCGGTGAAAAATATGAAGGCATGTATGTTCAGCTGAATAATGTAACAGTCGGTCCGCAGAGTCCGTTAGGCGTACGTAATGTAAGAAGACTTATTGACGCTCAGGGTAACTTTATTTACTTAAGGGATTTTTCAAACTTCTTCTCAACTGGTCCAACACCCTCATGGGGATGGACAGCATGGGCACCGCCATCTATTGGTGCTACTATAACATCTATCCGCGGAGTGATAATTAACAGCGCATATGCAGATGGCAACAATGCATTATATCCGTACGTAATTGTACCGATATATCCAAACGATCTAACTCTTGGCAATACACCACCGTTTATAAGCAGTGTATCAAGGAACCCGGGTGTTCCAAGACCCGGCAATACAGTACAGGTAAATGCAGTTGTATCCGATACACTCGACCAGATACTTTCAGTTGATAGCTGTCAGTTGTACTACAGAGTAAACCGCGGTGCATATACAAAGCTTAATATGTCTCCTTCAGGAAATATTTTTTCCGCAACAATGCCTGCACAGACACTTGGCACACTAGTTGAGTATTTTATAAGAGCACGCGATAACCAGGGAGCTGTAAGGCTTAATCCAAGTGATACATCAAAATCAACTTACTTCTATTATGTTAGAACAAATGATACGATGTCTATTAAAGATATCCAGTACACTCCTAACAATGGTGGATTTTCAGGATACAACGGGTATGATGTTACAACTGAAGGAATTGTAACATGCGATACTTCTGATATCCCTGCTTTTTCATTCACCGGTGATGGCGGTACACAAACCTCTCCAAGAAGAGTCATTATCC
>CAZOAP010000073.1:0-9443 GCA_964577645.1 uncultured Ignavibacteriales bacterium | reverse complement strand
GGAATATGGATAGACGGAAATGCAACTGACCCATTGGTAAAAGGTCAGCGCGTAAGAGTTAGAGGTACAGTCAGTGAAACCAACAGTATGACAAGGCTCATAATTGCAACTCCCGGTGATATACAGGTTCTTTCAAGCGGTCAACCATTGCCCAATTTTGAAGTAATGACACCAGCTGTTGTTGCAGATAACAAAATTGATGGCGATACAACTGCTGAGAAATGGGAAAGCGTTTTAATACGTTTTGCAACACAATCAGTTATTTCATGTGTTAATGCACCGTCAGCATCAGGCTGTACAAGTGAATATCCGGTACCTGATACTTCATTCAGAAGGAATTTTGGCGAGATACTTGTTGTAAAACCAGGTGAAAATGTTGAAGCAAGAATTGAACTGCAGGACGGCAATCACGATAAAGTGAACGGCTGGGATAGGACCAAAGCAAATTATTACAACCAAACACTGCCCGGTTCATTAATGTGGAAGTGGGACGGAATAAGCTCATTACAGGGTGTGCTTTATTACGCATTCGGTAAATACAAAATGGTACCCAGGACAAATGCTGATTTTGGTACTGTAATTGGTGTAGAGCCGATAAATGAAATTGCAACACAATTCTGGTTAAAACAGAATTACCCGAACCCGTTTAACCCCGTAACAAATATTGTATACAACCTGCCAACTGAATCAGAAGTTACACTGAAAATTTACAATTTGATCGGTCAGGAAGTACGCACGCTTGTAAACGGTATACAGAACAAGGGTAAATACGAAATAATGTTTGACGGCAAAGATCTTGCCTCAGGTATGTACGTATATGTTATCGAAGCCAACACATTAAACGGCAATCATTACAGGGACGTAAAGAAAATGGTTTTGGTAAAATAAGGGACAAAAAAGCAATAAAAAAATATGATTCCCCTCTAGAGAGGGGTGTCCCGATTTATCGGGACGGGGTGTGTTATCTTGGTAAAACGAAAAATTATACCATACAACCCAAAGCTTAAAGAACTTGCTAAGAAATTAAGAAAGCAAGGGATACTTTCAGAAGTATTATTGTGGAATGAGTTAAAACAGAAAAAGCTTGGTTATGATTTCCACAGGCAAAAGCCAATTGATGAATACATAGTAGATTTTTATTGCGAAGTTTTGGATTTAGTAATTGAAATTGACGTGCAACGCACAATGAAAGATTAGATGAAGATGCAAAGAGACAAAAGATTATAGAAACCTTTGGATTAACAGTTTTAAGGTATTTAGATTCAGATGTTACTAAGAATTTGGGTAGTGTAATTGATCATTTGAAATTATGGATCAAAGAACACACCCCGCCCCTTCGGGGCACCCCTCTCAAGAGGGGAATTTAAACAAATGCAAAAAATTTGAAGAGACTGAAATTAAATATTGCGATAATAATAGTCATACTTGCGGGATTATTCGTGCTCGAAAGCTGCACTGACGTGCCTACAGGCGGAAATTTAAATTCACCCCCTGAAACATACCTCTCATTGTTTCCGGATAGCATTATCAGTCCGCAGATAACGAGAATAAAAATTACATGGTGGGGCGATGATCCCGATGGGCTTATAAAAGGCTACAGGTTCTCTTTTGACAGCACAAACTGGTCATACTCAGAAAATAATGACAGCACATTCCAGCTTGTAATTGTTGGCAATGACAGCACCTTCAGGTTCTGGGTTGCAGCAGTGGATGATAAGGGTAATATTGACCCCTCCCCTGCTACAAATCTTTATCCCGTATACAATTCACCACCAAGTGTATCTTTTAATGGCGGTACAAGCATACCGGATACATCATTCCCTGTTGCAACGTTTGCGTGGACAGGCACTGATCCTGATGGTGATAACTCTATAAGTAAGTTTTATTATGCTTTAAACGATACATCAACCTGGATTGAACTGCCTAAGACTACAACAACAATTACTTTAAGACAGAATAATGGTATTATACCCGGCCAGAATAATAAGCTTTACCTGAAGGTAAAAGATATTGCAGGGGTATATTCACCTGTTGTAACAATGCCGGACTCAGGAAGAACATGGTTTGTAAGACCTGTTGTTGGAAAAATTCTACTGATTGATGACTATCCTTCATCTCTTTCTGATAACGGAATAGCTGAAGCTTTTTACAGAGGTGCACTTGATACATTACCATTTGCACACAGTGAGCTTGATATCAAGGTCAATAATGGTTCCAATATTCCAAAGATTAAGAACCCAATGTTCATTGAGACCCTGAAACTGTTTGAATGTGTTGTTTGGTATGGATACAGAGGAAACAGCAATAATCAATGCCCGAACTATCAATTAGCAACTGAAACACTGCCTTTTTACCTGGCTTCAAACGGTAAAGTTTTCTTTTCCGGAGGCTTTACAAATACTATTGAAGCAGGATTTAACCCGGTAGAATTTGCCCCTGTGGATAGCGTAACTTTTTACCAGGCAAGCGGAGTATTTTCCACAACACCAACAATTGTTTATGATAACGCATACCCTGAACTTTCTTTAAGCTCAAATATTGACCTGTTACGCGGTATTATTTATAAACCCACTGCGCGGGTAATATATAAAATGCCGTTAAACCCTACATATGATACGACTAAATTAACAGTTTGTATAAAAGATGCCGTGGCGAACCCAAAAGTATTCCTGATGACAGTACCATTAAACAGGTTCAACGGGAACAATAATGCTGCAGCTTTTTTAAGAAGAGTGCTTGGAGTTGATTTCAATATTCATAACTGATATGATAAAACATTTACCAAAAATATTGATCACCCTTTTTATCCTGACTGTGAATATCTGCAGTCAGACAGGTACAATTACAGGTATTGTAGTTGATTCCGCTAAAAATCCCATACCCGATGTAAATATAAAGATAAAGGGAAGCTACCTTGGCACAGCTTCTGATATTGACGGTAAATTCACTATCACTAAAGTGCCTGAAGGTTCTTACGTTATTGCCGTTTCATCAATCGGCTACAAAACCGTTGAGTATACTGATATCAGGGTAAAGAACGATGAAACTACAGAGCTAAACATAAACCTCAACACTTCATCCTTCACTGTCGGTGAAGAGATCCTGGTAGTCGGCGAGCGTCCCCTGCTTGATATTGAGCAGACTGAAAGCAAGCACGTAATGAACTCAAAGGATATTGAAGGTAAAATTGTAGAGAACGTTATTGATGTTGTGACACTTCAGCCCGGCGTAATAAAACAGGATGACGCATTATTTATCCGCGGCGGCAGAAGCGATGATAACTCGTTCCTGCTTGATGGTGTATCAGTACAGGATCCTCTTGCCGGTACAGGATTCGGTCTTCAGCTCTCAGCTCAGTCACTAGAAGAAGTAGAGGTCATAACCGGCGGTTATAACGCTGAATACGGTCAGGCGACATCAGGTGTTGTGAATGTAAAAACTAAGGACGGTAATTACGATAAATATTCATTCAGCCTGTCTTATAAAAGAGATAATCTCGGTTTCAATAAAAATTCAAAGTCATCTTTTAATACCGATGTAGTTGAAGCTAATTTAAGCGGTCCGGAACCTGTTACAAAGTTCCTTTTCAAAAAACTGCTTGGCATTAAGCTTCCCGGAGAAATAACATTCTTCGGTAATTTCCTTATGAATATCTCAGATGGCTTCACTTCAGTTGCAGGATTAACTGATGATAACTTCCCCGGGTATAAAGCTAAACAGCTATACTCCTCTATTTTTAAAGGAACAAAGTTCGCCCCCAGGCAGAATAATAACTGGTACTGGCTTGGCAAAGCTACATGGAAGATAAAAGATAACATGAAGCTTTCTTATTCTTTCAACCAGTCAGTAGCAATAAACCAGAACTCACAGAGTCTGCAGACAAACCTTGAGTATGTTGAACCTGATCCGGGCTACCAGTATAACTTCCAGGAAATACTCGACAATGCTAACACATATACTCATCTCAATATTTTCAACAGCATTGGATGGGAGCATGCTGTAGGAACAAAATCTTTCTATGAAATTAAGCTCACAAAATATTATACTCAGTTAAGGGTTGACGCTAACGGTTTGAACTGGGACCAGTACACCGAGCCGCAGGATATTATAAAACCTCCGTTCGTTTATTACCCGACAGGAGATACTAACAATCCATACGGCATCATTCCCGGCGACGGATTTTTTGATGTAGGCAATGCATACACATGGCATGACCATTTTGTGAATGAGTACAGGGCTAAGTTCGATTTCAACCATACATTCAACGATAAGAACCGGTTTAAGGCAGGTTTTGAAGCAGCTTACCAGGATATGCAGCTGATTGATATTTACAAACCATGGATTGGAACATTCGGTTTGAATAACGATGCATACAGGGTATATCCATCGTTCGGTGATATTTACGCGCAGGATAAGATTACATTCAAAGGCATGATACTAAATGTAGGTTTAAGGTTTGATTATTGGTTCCCGGGTAAGCTTGTTGATGATGCTATTGCAAATCCGAATTCAGTTACCATACCTGATGAGATTAAAAAAGCGTACATGGAAGATACTTACAGCCTGTTCGGGCGGAGGTGGAAAGGCAGACTATCTCCAAGAATAGGTATCTCGCATCCTATTACCGATAACCAGACGCTGTTTTTCAGCTATGGACATTTTTCCAAGCGTCCTAAGCCTCAGTTCGTTTACGCTAAGATAGGCAATGTAAGCTCAAAATCTTCATTCCAGAAATTCGGTAACCCGAACCTGAATCCTGAAACAACTGTATCATATGAGCTTGGCGTAAGGAACCAGTTCTCTAATGATGATGTCTTCACGATCACAGCTTACTATAAAGATATTTACGATTATGTTGCAACAGTATCGGCTAAAATTAATGATCCAAGATTTGCCGGACAGAGCTTTATTACATACGTTAACCAGGATTACACAAAATCACGCGGAATAGAGCTTGATTACAAAAAACGCATCGGCAAATGGTTTAACGGTAACATCAATGCAACATATTCCATTGCTACAGGAAAAAGCTCCTCACCTGACCAGGGTTATTTGGTCGCAACAGGCGGCGCATTTGAAACTATCGGCGAAAATTACCTGAGCTGGGATAGACCCGTACAGGTTTCAGCTAACACAAGTTTCTTCTTCGGCAAAGGCACAGGAATATTTGGTTTTGGCAAAAATGTTATTGATGATATTTCATTCAAGTTCAGGGCATTTTACCAGTCCGGTAAACGCTACACTCCCCAGTTGCTTGTTGGTTATTTATCCGATGGCAGGCCTGAGTATGAATCTGATATTAATAATCCTTTAAGCAAGCTTGCTGCTGACTGGTTCTGGCTTGATATGAGCATTGATAAATATTTCCGCTTCAAAAACATGAAGCTTACATTAACGTTTGAAGTTACAAATATATTCAATATTAAAAATGCGGCTATAATAAATCCTGTAACAGGTAAAGCATATGAATACGGTGACCCAACCCCTAACGGGTGGAATGACCCGCTTTATCCTGATCTTCAGGCGCCGCTCTCACCATATCCATATAACCCGGCAAGGTTCCTTTCACCCCGCCAGTTAAGGTTTGGTGTTTCGTTCCAGTATTAAATAGTGAAATAGTGAGATAGCGAAATGGTAAATTGGTAAAATATTTGACTTAGTTTGTAGTTGAGTTTTAATTAATTCTTGATCTTTAAACATAATCACTAATAATTGTTGCCACGACCATAAGGTCGTGGGATATAAATTAGCAAAATATTTGGGCTTTAGCCCATAACAAAATATTATTAGTGGCTAAAGCCTGAAATCTAAAAAAACATCAACCACGACCTAAAGGTCGTGGCAATTAAGAAGTACATAGATTATACATTAACATAAAAGTTTGAAGAAATATTTATACATATTGGTATTTATACTGGTTGCATCCGGTGCGGTCAATGCTCAGTTAATTCCGCAGCTGGGGAATCAGAGAGCAGGCACATCATCGCTGCAATTCCTGAAAATCGGTGTTGGCGGCAGAGCTACTGCTATGGGTGAAACATTCGTTGCAGTATCAAATGATATTACAGCGCTGTACTGGAATCCCGCAGGACTCATGCAGTTCAATGAAAACGGTGTGCATTTTTCACATACCGAGTGGCTTGTTGACCTGAACCATGAATTCTTTGGCGGTGTTTACCGCTTTGGGGGAAATAACGCACTGGGCTTGAGCGTTGTATCTCTCAATACCCCCGCAATGCAGAAGACAACTGAATTCCAGCCGGCAGGTACCGGTGAATATTTTAAATATGGTGATCTTGGTATTGGGTTAACGTTCGCAAGGAAGCTGACACAGCAATTTTCATTCGGCATTACAGTAAGGTATGTTGAAGAAACACTGGCTGAGCTGAAAATGCGCGGCTTTATGTTCGATCTTGGTACATATTACTGGACGGGACTATCGAACACGCGTTTTGCTGTAACTATATCAAATTTCGGTCCGCAGGTTAAGCCAAGCGGCTCAGTAGTAAATTCAACAGGCGGCACAGTTTCTGATTTCCAGGCTTTCCCGCCGCCGACTATGTTCAGGATAGGTTTTGCATATGACCCGATTGATAATCAGACCAATAAGCTGACAACATCAATTCAGCTTAACCACCCCAATGATAATGCCGAGAACCTGAATCTGGGTGCTGAATACAGTTATAAGAATTTCCTGTTTTTAAGGGCAGGTTATAAGTTCAATGTTGAGTCTGAAAATTATTCCGCAGGCATAGGGTTAAGAGCACCGATCTCTATAACAACTGCGGCACTTGATTACTCAATCGCTAATTATAAGGATCTGGGCTTTACTCACAGGCTGAGTGTGAATTTACTGCTGAATAAGAAGAAGTGAATACGTGAGATGTCAAATGTGAGACGTCAGATGTAAAAAGCTATTAGTTTTTTGGTTCCAAAATTAGTAGCCACGGTCTTTAGACCGTGGAAAAGAGTTCAAAAAAATAAGGGGCTTTAGCCCCAGATTAAAAAACTTTAGCGGCTAAAGCCAACATAAAAAATATTTATCCACAACCTAAAGGTCGTGGCAATAAAGATTCCATCACTGCTTTAATTTTAAGAAAAGATATTATACAAATATTGAAATATTTAATTAAATACATATCCGGATTAATCATAATTTTATTTTCAGCAATGCTGTTTAATGCATGCGCTGATAGTGATGACTTGTCTCTTCAGGACTTCCCTATTAATATTGATCCCGGAACAATTGGCGATACTACATACATTCCTATCACACCAATTATAACAGGATTTAATGAACCCGTCGATATACACTTTGGATATGACCAGCAGCTTTATGTTGCTGATAAAAACAACAACAGGGTCGTACAGTTAAATCTGGCCGGGGGAGTTGTAAGCTACTCAAACTTTATATTAAGACCCAAGAAAATAACCCAGGACAGGAATTTTGACCTTCTTGTAATTGCTTCTGTTATTGATACAATACCGCCTAACATTTTAGATACTGTTGATGTTGTTTACAGGTTCAAATTACAGCCTAATGGCGGGATATTAAGCGGAGTTACTCCGACAATTGCATTCCGCTCAAACCAGCCGACTCCGATACCGGGTGATCACGGCAACTTTACGGGTATTTCAACTTACCAGGATAATTATTATCTGGTAACCCGTTCAGGCGTAAATAATTCAAGTCCTATTGACCCCGATAACGCCATATTTAAAATAGATAGATTTGATAACACTAACCCCGTTCCGCAAAGGCTTGCAGGTTTCGAGGTTGAAGGCCAGGGACTGCTCTCACTTCAGCAGGTATCAGGTATTTCAACGTTCACATACAATAACACAGATCTTATCTATGTTCAGAAGTCATCAAACGCTGCATTTAAAGTACAGTGGTGCGTTTATGATGATATTGATGAGATTTACACAGCTAAATTCGAGCCATCCAGCGGTGTTGATATATTAAGGAACGGTCTTATGACTGAACCCGCAGATATTACACTGGACCAGTTCAACAATATATATGTAATTGATTCATATAAAGATTCGCTTTATAAGTTCAATTCACTCGGCAAACTGAAATCAGAGTCATTCGGCGGTGAAGGTATCTCCCCATCACAGTTCTCTAATCCGCTAGGGGTAGCCTTCTTCAATAAAACACTCTACATTTGTGATACGGGCAATAATCGCATACTCAGGTTCATACTTTCTACTGATAACAATTAAAATTTAAACATATTTTCATATGAAAAAAGTAATTTTACTTTTAATGGTGAGCATTTCAATCTATGCTCAGTATATTCCCATCGATTCTGTACGCAGGCAGGATGCAAATGGCGTTCCCCTGTTGTTGGGACAGACTGTTACCGTTCGCGGTGTTGTAACAATGTCACAGGAGCTTGGCACACCGCTGGTTTATTTCCAGGATCCAACAGGCGGAATGATAGGTTACGATGCTGCTTTCTGGTCTAATACCAATGATAAAGACAGCGTTCAGGTTACCGGCGTTGTAACACAGTTTAACGGGCTGACAGAATTTACACCTGTTAACTCTTCGACTGTACTTGCAACAAACATTCCTTATACTCCAAGAATTGTAACATGCAATAATGTCAGGGTCAACGGTGAAACATATGAAGCACAGCTTATAAGGATAAACGGTGTTACAGCAGTTCATAACACCTCAGGTGCGAATGTTACTACTTGGACTACATCAGGCTCAGGTACAAATTTCAGGATACTAGTTGGTAACGATTCAGTTGAAATAAGGATATATTCTACAACCAACATTGCAAATTCACCTGTTCCGCCATTCCCGTTTGATGTTGTTGCACTTGTCAGTCAGTTTGATTCATCACCGCCTTACACAACAGGATACCAGATACTACCCCGCTCATTAAGTGATTTTTACACACAGGGCGGTTCAGGTCCGTTACTAAGCTCAATAACATACACCAATATCACTACAACAGGAGTAACAGTAAACTGGCAGTCATCAACATCATCAAATTCTAAGGTCAGATGGCAGCAGGCTGATTCAAATTACCAGGTCATAGCGTATACTGATTCGGTTACAAATGCTTCCAATGTTACTAATCATTCAGTTGCAGTAACAGGATTGCAGCCGGGCAGGATATACTATTACAACGTAAGCTCAACCGATGGCAACGGCACAACAACAAGCGCAATGCAGTATTTCTGCACACAGTCAAACTCAACCGGCGCTATAAATGTTTACTTCAACCGCTCAGTTGATACAACACTCAACTCAGGTGAAATTGCGCAGGGTGATGTTAATTTCCAGACAAAACTATTGCAAAGGATAAACGCCGCGCAGTATTCAATTGATATGGCACTATACAGCTGCAATGACTTAACACAGTTCAGGGATGCAGTCATAAACGCCAAAATACGCTGAGTTAAGATAAGATTTGTGTGTGACT
>CAZOAP010000072.1:8207-13601 GCA_964577645.1 uncultured Ignavibacteriales bacterium | reverse complement strand
CCTTCACGTATGAACCTGGGACAGCTTTATGAAACAGCATTAGGCTGGGCAGCTAAATTACTTGGCTGCACATTTGCTACCCCGGTATTTGACGGCGCATCATTTGAAGATATCACTGATATTCTTGTTCAGTCAGGCTTGCCTAGCAACTCCAGAAGCGTGCTTTATGACGGCCAGACCGGTGATAAATTTGACCAGCAGGTAACTGTAGGTTACATCTATATGATGAAACTATCGCATTTATCAGATGATAAGATACATGCCAGGTCAATCGGACCGTACTCACTTATCACACAGCAGCCACTTGGCGGTAAAGCCCAGTTCGGCGGCCAGAGGTTTGGAGAGATGGAGGTCTGGGCGCTTGAAGGTTACGGCGCAGCTTACACACTCCAGGAAATCCTCACTGTTAAGAGTGATGACGTTACAGGAAGATCCAAAACATATGAAACACTCATTAAGGGTGAAAACACTCCTGAACCGCAGGTTCCTGAGTCATTCAATGTTTTGGTAAAAGAACTCCAGGGCCTGTGCCTTGATATTTCATTAGACTAATTAAAATCATAAAAACATATGTTTTTTAAAAGAGATCAGAAAAAAGTAAAAAAACTATTCACTAAGATAGGGATAAACCTGGCATCGACAGATTCGATCATCAGGAACTCACATGGTGAAGTGCTTAAACCTGAAACAATAAACTACAGAACATTCAAGCCTGATAAAGACGGTCTTTTCTGCGAGAAAATTTTCGGTCCGGTAAAGGACTGGGAATGCCACTGCGGAAAATACAAAGGTATCCGTTACCACGGTATCGTTTGCGACAGGTGCGGTGTGGAAGTTAACTTAAAGAGCTTAAGGCGCGAAAGAATGGGACATATCTCACTCTCCGTTCCCGTAGTTCACATATGGTACTTCCGTTCAACACCAAGCAAGATAAGCTATCTTTTAGGGCTTACAAATAAAGAGCTTGAAAGAATTATATATTACGAAAACTATGTAATTGTTAACCCGGGTCCTACACAGTATTCCAAAAATGACCTGTTAACAGAAGATGAATATTTAAACGCTTTGAATAACCTGCCTGATGAACAGGAAGAGCTTGATGATTTTGACCCGAATAAATTTGTGTGCAAGAACGGTGCAGAAGCTGTAAAAGAGCTTTTGAAAAGAGTTGATGTTGATGAGGATGTTACAAGGTTAAGGATTCAGCTTTACGAAGAAACATCAGTTCAGAAGAAACAGGACCTGATAAAAAGATTAAGGGTTTTAAAGTCATTCCAGAAAAAAGAAGGAAGAAGACAGAACAAGCCTGAGTGGATGATACTGGATGTAGTTCCGGTTATTCCGCCTGAGCTTAGACCTCTTGTGCCTCTTGAAGGCGGAAGGTTCGCTACTTCAGATCTTAACGATCTTTACAGAAGGGTTATCATAAGAAATAACCGTCTGAAGAGATTAATTGATATCAAAGCTCCTGAAGTAATTTTAAGAAATGAAAAGAGAATGCTGCAGGAAGCTGTTGATGCGCTGCTTGATAACTCAAGGCGTGCAACTGCTGTTAAATCAGAGAACAGACCGCTTAAGTCACTCTCTGATATCTTAAAAGGTAAACAGGGTCGTTTCAGGCAGAACTTGCTTGGTAAACGTGTTGATTATTCAGGCCGTGCTGTTATTGTTGTTGGTCCTGAATTGAAGCTTCACGAGTGCGGTCTGCCAAAAGATATGGCTCTTGAGCTGTTCAAGCCTTTTGTTATTAGAAGGCTTATTGACAGGGACCTTGTTAAGACTGTAAAGAGCGCAAAGAAGCTTATTGAAAGAAGAACCCCCGAAGTTTGGGAAGTTCTTGAAAATGTAATTGAAGGACATCCAATAATGCTTAACCGTGCCCCTACCCTGCACAGGTTAAGTATCCAGGCTTTCCAGCCATTACTGGTTGAAGGTAAAGCTATAAGGCTGCACCCGCTTGTTTGTACAGCATTCAACGCGGATTTTGACGGTGACCAGATGGCTGTTCACGTGCCGCTATCACCGGAAGCACAGCTTGAAGTAAGAATACTTATGCTTTCAAGCCATAACCTGATGTCGCCTCAGAACGGTGATCCTATAACTGTTCCTAACCAGGAAATAGTTTTAGGCTGCTACTACCTTACCAAGTACAGAAAAGGTGATCTTGGCGAAGATAAAATATTTTCAAGCCCTGAAGAAGTTGTTGTTGCATTAAATAATAACAGGGTCGGGCTGCATGCCAAGATAAAAGTAAGAAATAAAGGCGAAATAATTGAAACAACTGTCGGCCGTGTTATCTTCAACCAGATAGTACCTGCAGGCGCAGCTTATATAAATGAGCTGTTGACCAAGAAAGGTATTATCAAGAATATCGCTAAGGTATTCAAAAGCGTTGGCAACAAGAAGACAGTTGAATTCCTTGACGCACTTAAGGAAATAGGATTCCGCTACGCTATGAAAGGCGGACTCTCTGTAAATCTTGATGATATTAACGTACCGGGAAGTAAAGATAAGATAATTGAAGCAGCACAGAAAAAAGTAGATGCAATTGAAAAGTCAAGGATGAGAGGTCTTATCACCGAAGGTGAAAGATACAATAAGGTTATCGATATATGGACACATGCAACCAATGATGTTAAGAGCGATCTTATGACAACACTCAGAACATCAAGGGACGGGTTCAACTCACTGCATATGATGATCGATTCCGGTGCGCGTGGTTCCCAGGACCAGGTAAGCCAGCTTGCAGGTATGAGGGGTCTTATGGCTAAGCCTCAGAAGAGCATGACAGGCCAGGCCGGTGAAATCATTGAAAACCCGATTATCGCTAACTTCAAAGAAGGGCTTTCAATTCTTGAATACTTTATATCAACACACGGTGCGCGTAAGGGTCTTGCAGATACAGCCTTAAAAACAGCTGATGCAGGTTACTTAACACGTAAGCTTGTTGACGTATCTCAGGATGTAATTATATCAGAAATGGATTGCGGAACTATCAGAGGCCTGACCGTTGAAGCTTTAAAAGACGGCGAGGATATAAAGGAACCGCTTGCAGAAAGAATACTCGGACGCGCTGCGCTGCAGACAATTACAGATCCTTTAACAAGGAAAGTAATAGTAAAAGCCGGAGATATTATAGATGAAGACCTTGCGCAGCAGATAGCAGGCACATCAATTCAGTCGGTGGAAATACGCTCAGTGCTTATGTGTGAATCACGCAAAGGTATCTGCGCAAAATGTTACGGCAGGAACCTGACAACAGGCAAGCTAGTAGATGTTGGTGAAGCAGTAGGTGTTGTAGCTGCACAGTCTATCGGTGAGCCGGGTACTCAGCTTACACTCCGTACATTCCACATCGGCGGTACTGCAAGCAGAATTGTAACACAATCCAGGATACCTACAAAATTTGCAGGTAAGGTTAAATTTGACAGCATTAAATCAATAAAATATATGAACCCGGCTTCAACAGAGGGTGAATACTATGTAACACACAGCCGTAACGGTATTATCCAGATACTTGATGAAAATAACCGCCTTGTATCAAAATATGACGTTCCCTACGGAGCGCATTTAATGGTAAAAGACGGCGAAATGGTTGAAAAGAACACAGTGCTTTATGAGTGGGATCCGTACAACTCAGTTATTGTTGCTGAGCATAACGGTACTACAAGGTACGCTGATTTAAAAGAAAACGTAAGTTACGCTGAAGCTCCGGATGAAACAACAGGACATATACAGAAAGTTGTTACTGAATCAAAGGATAAGACACTCAGTCCTACTATACAGATTACTGACTCAAAGGGTGACCTGCTCAGCCAGTACATCATCCCCGCACAGGCGCATTTGCTTGTGAACGATGGTGAGCCGATCTATGCAGGACAGATACTTGTTAAAATCCCAAGAGATACCGGTAAAACAAGGGATATCACAGGCGGTCTGCCGAGAGTAACAGAGTTATTCGAAGCAAGAAGCCCTAACTCCCCTTCTGTTGTGACTGAAATTGACGGTTACGTTGAGATAGGTTCATTAAAGAGAGGTTCACGTGAAGTTAAGGTAAAAACTGCAGATCTTTCTGTTGAAAAGAAATACATGATACCTGTTGGCAAGCATATACTTGTCAGGGATGGTGATTATGTAAAAGCAGGTGAAGCGCTTTCAAGCGGTTCAGTTGACCCGCATGATATCTTAAGGATAAAGGGTGTTGCTGATGTACAGGCATACCTTGTAAATGAAATTCAGGAAGTTTACAGGATGCAGGGTGTAAAGATCAACGATAAGCACATTGAAGTAATTGTAAGACAGATGCTTCAGAAAGTGCGTGTTGTTGATTCAGGCGATACAATGTTCTTAGAAGGTGATGTTGTTCACCGCTTCAAGTTCTTAACTGAAAATGAAACACTGAGGAACAAGATAGTTGTAATGGATAAGGGTGACTCGACCAAAGTGAAGATGTATGACATGATGGATAAGAAGAAGGTTAAGGAGCTTAATGCTGAGCTGAAGAAGAAATCCAAAGCGCTTATCGAGTTCAGGGATGCCAACCCGGCAATTGCTAACCCGATACTGCTTGGTATCACTCAGACATCACTCACAACAGACAGCTTTATTTCCGCGGCTTCATTCCAGGAAACCACAAAAGTATTAACAGATGCAGCTATTGAAGGCAAAGTTGATACACTGCAGGGCTTAAAGGAAAATGTTATTGTTGGACAGCTTATACCGGCAGGTACAGGTCTAAAAGCTTACAAGGATCTTATTGTAACAAGCAAAGATGCTGAGCAGCCTGAAGATGAGAAGCCCAAGAAAACAAAGAAGGCAAAGAAAAAAGTAAAAGAAGCAGCTGAAACTGAATAATAGCTTAATAATTAAGATTAAAGAAAACCCCGGATTTATTCGGGGTTTTTTGTTTATACTCCTGCATAATATAAAAACAATTAGCCACAAAGACACTAAGGCACAAAGAAAATTCAATTACATACATTCAATAATCAATATTTTTCTTACATTTGCTTTATAGTTTTATTTTTTTATTTTGCATTATAACATGAAAGATATAAACGAATATTTTAAATGGCTGTACTCACTTGAGCGTGTAAATATGAAATATGACCTTTCCAATATTACAAAACTTTGCAAAGCCCTTGGCGATCCTCAGGATAAGTTCAGCTCAGTGCATATTGCCGGCACAAACGGCAAAGGTGCGACGGCATCGTTCACAGCATCAGCACTTATGGAGCATGGTTTAAAAACGGGACTCTTTACATCACCACATATACTGAATTTTAATGAAAGAATAAGGGTCAACGGTAAAACAATCAGTATTAATTACATCCGCAAATTTCTTGATGAGAACATTAAGCTTATTAAGAAAATTAAGCCCTCATTTTTTGAAGT
>CAZOAP010000072.1:0-8197 GCA_964577645.1 uncultured Ignavibacteriales bacterium | reverse complement strand
AATGGCATTTAAATACTTTGCCGAGAGTAATGTTGATGCAGCTGTTATTGAGTGCGGCCTCGGCGGCAGGCTTGATTCAACAAACATCATTAATCCCAGTGTATCAGTAATTACCCAGATTGATATGGACCATATGCAGTTCCTTGGAAATACCCTGAAAGCAATTGCAAAAGAAAAACTGGGTATAGTAAAACCCGGGATAAAAACAATAGTAAGCGATAATAATCCTGCACTTATAAAGCTCTTTCACAGTTATATCAATAAAAATGAACTATTATATCTTGATGATATTACAAAGATCAAAATTACATCAAAGGATGCCGGGAAACTAGAATTTACATTAAAGACCGGCAGAAAGGAAAGGGTGAATTTTACCTCTCCCCTTTTGGGTACATACCAGGCAAGGAATATAACCGCAGCTTATTTAGCTGTAAAGGAATATTGCAGCAAGAATAACATACAATTTTCATTGCATAGATTTAAGAGAGCTGTAAGAAACGTTAAATTAAACACAGGTTATTTTGGCAGGTTTGAAGTAATGAAACAGGCAGGGAAAAAGTATCTATTTGATGTATCACATAACCCTGACGGAATAAAAAAAGCACTAAGCTCAATGAAAGGTACCGGCTTTAAGCCTGATGTAATTATTTTCGGGATAATGAGCGATAAGGATCACAGAAATTCGTTAAAGGAAGTTGTAAAGTTCAGCCAAAATATAATACTTACAAGACCTGATTACATCAGGGCACAGGAACCGGGTATTCTGTATGAATATGCTGAAAGAATTGGCGGAAATAAAAATATTATGATAGCGGAAAATGTAAAGGATTCATTATTAATAGCAGAGAAGATGAAATATAAAAATATACTTATTATCGGATCATTTTTTCTTGTTTCAGATGCTTTAAAAGCTTTGGGAATGAAAAAATTACCTTATTGAAAAATATTTAATTATCCTTAAACGGTTTTTCCTTTTTGTTATCTTTCTGGTATTGCTTCAGCAGCTTTTTAATTTCATTGTTGAACTTACGCTCAAATACTATCATTTTGGCTATCTGCTGTGAAGTTAAAATAGACTTCATATCTGCGGCAAAATCCTCTCTCTTCTGGTTAATCTGTGCTTCATAATCAAGCAGCTGATTTACAATGCTATCCAGCCCGTCACCGCTTTCAATATTTTCAGTCATAAGCTTATAAGCTTTCGCGCGCTTTTTATTAAGCTCTTTTATAGAAGTGCTGAATGCTTTATATTTTTCTATGAAGGTGCTCTTTGTAGTTTCATCAAGCTCCAGCTTTTTTGTAAGCTTCTCAAGCTTTATCTCCTGGATCTTCTCACGGATATCATCCTGTGCAAACACTGGCTTTAAGGAAAGCATTAGTGCCAGGATAAAAAGAGCTGATATTTTGTATATTTTTGCCATATCTTATAATTTTAAGCTATCTTTACAAATTTGTGTTTTCAAGTTCTTTAAGCAGCAGCAGCTGTTCATTTTCATTTAATTTCTTAAGATCGTTCTCTGTTTCTTCATCTAATCCTGCCCCTTCGCCATCAGCAAGCAGTGAAGTTTCTTCTATTTCAGCAGCAAGCTGTTCATCTTTTACAACTTCAGGTATTTCCTTTACGTTATCATTTTCCTTCTGCTCATTCTTTGCTGTAGCATTATCAGGTTTAACATTATCTTTACGGGTAACATTGTTTTTATTATCCGGTACATTATGTTCTTTTACAATATTTTCAGTTTTCTTTTCTTCTGTTATTTTGTTCTGCTCAGTATTTTCTTTTTTGCTGTTATTTTCATCTTTAGAAGTATCATTTTTTATCTGCTCATTCTTCTTTATCTGTTCGGTTTTCTTTTCTTCAGTTAGCTGTGTATTTGAGGGTTTGGCAATATAATATATTACAGCAATCAGAATAACAGCGGCAATTGGTACAAGCACTTTCCACAATGCAGATACTTTATCCCATGAAAAGCCTTTAGATTCGCGGCTCTCAATTCTATCATGTATCCTTGGCAGGAGTGAATTCCAGTATTGGGGAGCCGGTTCAGTGTGTTTGACTGAGCTTACAAGCTCAAAAGTATCCTTCATTTCATTGAAAAAATCCTTTAGTTCAGAAGAATTCTTTAAAGCATCATCTACCAGGGCTCTTTCCGTATCATTAAGCATACCTGTAATATAATCAGGTATCATAAACTTAATTTCATCGGTATTTAATTTGCTGTTCATTTGATTATTTTTAATATTCTATTTTTCCTTTAACGTATTCCCCTATTTTTTTTACAGCGTGAAAGTAGTTGGCTTTAATTCCGCCGGTTGATTTTCCGAGTATTTCAGCTATTTCATCATACTGCAGCTGGTCATAATATCTCATGTTAAAAACCGCTCTTTGCTGTGCGGGGAGAGTTTCAATAGCTTCAAGCAGCACCTTTCTTTTTGACTCTTCATCAATTTCTTCATCCGCTCCTTTTTCATTTGATTCGATAGGCTCTACAACCATTTCAACGCTCACAGTATTTTTAACTTTTACTTTCTTTATGTGGTTGATCGAATAATTTGTCGCAATCCTGTAGAGCCATGTGAACAAATTCGATTCTTCCCTGAAATCATGAAGCGCGCTGTGTACTTTTATAAAAACTTCCTGAGTAATATCATCTGCTGTATCATGATCCAGTACCATTTTCCTTATGACCCAATATACCTGCTGCTGGTATTTCCTGACTATCTCATTGAAACCGGTAATATCACCGCCTTTAAAGCGGCGAATCAGTTCAGGATCGTTATTTTTGCTGGCAATGTTCCCCGTCATTTAGCACTGGATAGAATTTAGACCCTAACCTGGTTATAAGTTATTGATATCATGTAAATTACTATAAATTTCCTAAATTCCAGCCCGCTAAAATTCCCCACTTTACAATAATATGACAATAAAATACCAAAAAAGTTTAATTTTAGCCGCTGATTTTAAAGAAATATTTCTAAGAAAAATAGTTATTTTTCATTAAATAATAGCATTTCATTAACTATAAAAAAATACTAAAATTGAAACTATTGTGAGAACATTTGAATTTAACATTGTGTACGTGAACTTTAAGTCCCTAAAAATTGAAAATTTCGCAAAGATACCTGTGGTACTTGTGGGTATTATGATATTGGTAGTTATTGCTACCATTACCATAAAATTCAGCGATATTGGGGCTAACCATACAATTGAAACAAAATCCTCAAATCCCGATGCTGTTATTCCCCCGTTTGAAACAGGTGATGCAGGCAGTGATGCGAACTATATGAAAAATATCAGTTACGGGAATGCTATTTTTATAGGAAATGCATTTTACAACTGGCAAAACCTTTTTGATATCTTTACATATAATATTAATGATAGTACATTGAGCGGGAGTGACTCCCTTACACGCTATGAGAACATGGTTAAAATTATCCGCAACCCTAACCGCAAATTCAATAAAGGCGGTTCTGACCAGATACTTGAACAATACGGAGATATAATACTTGAAGAATGTAAATATTACAAGCTTGATTGGCGCTTGATACTTGCTATGATTAGGCAGGAATCAGCTTTTACTTCCGATGCAGTATCACATGCAGGTGCATACGGATTTATGCAGATAATGCCAAGAACAGGCTCAATGCTAGAGCAGACACTGAACCTTGAAGACCACCGCTCACCCGTTAACAATCTGAAAGCCGGAATATATTATTACGCAATGCTTGTTGGCAGGTTCTACGGTGCAGGTGATACCAATATGTATAAATTTGCACTCGCATCATATAATGCTGGCTCAGGTCATGTTGAAGACGCAATGAGCATGGCTTATTATTTTAATGAGGATTACAAGAACTGGGATGTTGTAAAGGAATACATGAAGCTCCTTGCCCCGGGGAATGATTCCCTGCACCAGCTTGTATGGGGTTCAAGACCACCTAACGGTGTATTTGCCAACTGGAAAGAGCCGTATAATTATGTTGATAACATAAGCTGGTACTGGACCCAGTATAAAAAGCTCTATCCCCTGCCTGAGGATAACAAGAAATCAGGTAACACTAAGAAGAAGAAAAAGAAAAATCCCTGAACGCAATGCGACGCCTTAAAACCGCGGAGCGGGAGGAAGGAAGGGTCTCATCCTAAATGCTAATAGAATAATTGTCATTCCCGCGGATGCGGGAATCCATACTTTAAAATTATAATTGAAATATTTAATAAAAATAACCTGCTTGTTGTTTATCGGATTATATTCTTATTCCCAGGATACGATCAATTTTAAGTTGTATGATTCACTTAAAACTAAGACTGAGGATGGCTATAGACACTTTTCAACAAAACCAAAAAGCAATAAATCATTTCCTTCTGATTCAACAACCTCATTAAATTACGATATCAATGATACAATTACAGTAAAGAGTGAGCGGAAATATCACTATTTTCCCGGTGTTAAAATAATTTATGAACAGGACCCAGACAACTTCGATGTCCGCTTATTCCGCTCAATCAACAATTCACGCTCACCTTTAAAAACCAAAATACTCAACACTACAGATAATTCAATGTTACCTGTATCCATACTCGTGCCTCCGGCATTGATGGTTTATGGCAGGGTCAGGCAGAAAACATACGATGAGAATACAGGTTATTTATTATTTACTTCTGAACTAACAAGTGTAGCATTGACATTCGGCACAAAGCTGCTTGTAAACCGTCAGAGACCGCTCAATGCGCTTAGGAATGTATATTCAAAAGGCTCACCGATACTTGATGTTTATTCATTTCCATCCGGACATACAAGCTCATCATTTGCGCTTGCAACAATGTTCACTCTAAGATATCCTAAGTATCCGCAGGTGTATGCGCCAATGTTCATTTGGTCATTGATGGTAGCTTACGGGAGACCCTATTTCGGGATGCACTATCCAAGTGATCTGCTGGCAGGAGCCATCATAGGCAGCGGTTCTTCTATACTTATTTATTCATTACGTAAGGAACTGTTCAAGTTCAAAAACCAGGTATTGGGTGAAGATAAAAATGATGATGGTTCTATAAATGCGGGAGTTTTAACATTCTTTGGTGCAGCTTTTGCTATTAGTGCAGTTTTTGATAATTTTATATTCCGTGAAGACCCGGGCAAGAGATTCTTTATTTCACCCTGGATGGATAGCAAACGCGGCGGTTTAAATGTAAAATGGAAGCTTTAGGCTTCCATTTTAGTGATAAGACTTCAAAAGTCTTAAATTAAATAGTAGAACATAAAATTAATCTGAATCATTTTCTATTAAGACTATATCAGACTTTAGAAGTCTTATAGTTATGATTCCTTCAAAATCAGGAGCATAAGCTCCAAAACCATCTTCGGATTGTTCTATTATTATTAAATATTTCATTCTATTTCAATTTAGGCATTCAAACTAATGAGAAGAATTCAGAAGCATGATTGGATTCCCGCCTGCGCGCCTGCCTGCTGCAGTCAGGGGGATGTAAAAGAAACTAATCCCCTATCTTTGAATCCAATGGGCCGTTAAGACCTGTGTATTGAGTCAGCTCTGCTACCAGTGCACCGATAACTATCTTCATCTTAACTTTCACGGGAATTTTACGTTCATCATCGCTCAGATAAATAAAAATATCCGATGTTTTATTGGTAAATCCTTCTTTCAGCATCGGGTGCAGAATGAATGTCTTGAATTCACCTGCAGCAACATCAACTGTTTCCCTGCCTTCAAATCTTATATCCAATGGGTAAAAATTATCTTTGTAGAAATAATTGACGGTTACAACATCACCGTTATTTTTACCTTTCCAGTCAAGCGTTCTTGCATAATAGAAGGATGAGATAAGGTCCTGAACATATTCATTCTTTGAGATATAATTTTTATCCTCAACGTAATTCACTTTAGTATATACCTTTAGGCTCTCCTGTATGAAAGTTGCTTCAAAATCACGCTTAAAATCATTTTCCCTTATATGCTGCTCAAATCTCCACGGGAAAATACCGGAAGCATCAATATATGTTTTATAGTTATCCCTAACCTTATATACAACATCAAAGCTTGAGCGTGAATTAACATCAAAGTTCACCTCGTATGTTTCGCGGTTATTGTACATATAGGGAGCCGGCGATATGGTCATAAAAGCCTCTGCTGCGGTGATAAAGCCATAACTGACCTCAAAAGAAAGCCTCTCTCCGTAACTAAACGCATTGTTTGTCTGCGTTCTGAACTGTGAAAATGCTGTTGCCGAAAGTATTAATATTAATGCTGTAGTTTTCAGGTATCTCATATATATTTTAAATTATAAAAATCTTATTATTAGTTTTTTTACCGTAAAAAACCCGTTATTTTTCTTCTTCAGGTTTTTTCAGCAGTTTTTTATCAAACTTTGTGTTGAACTTTATCTCGCTTATTGTAACATCACTAGTCTGGCTTTTTATCCTGTACGGCATCATAATATTATCATCACCTGTTTTCCTGAAATCAGAAAATTCATTTGTCATGCTGCCCTTTATTTCCTTAACCTTCAAAAAGGTCTTCGTATCAAAATAACTGGTTGAAACAGATATACCATCCCTTAAAAGGTCAACAACATAAGCATCGTTCCCGTTTACGGTTTCATTTTGCAGCAGCTCAAATTTCACACCGCTGCCTTTAGGGTCAATAAAATTGCTCCATAATGTACCTTCAGTATTCTTCTTTTGCTTTGCAATATCCTCTTCCTTCATATCATTTAACATAGTGCCGAACTTTGTCCACCCCTTTTTGGCTTCAATATCAACAGCCTGCTTCATTTTAAACTGTTTTGTATCAAGATCCATATAAAAATACTTTCTGCTGAAATAAACATCGATAGTACCGGATTCATCCCCTTCGCCTATCTTGCCCTTCATCTTGACTGATTCAACATTCTTTAATGCATCCACACCGCCTGTTGCTGTGAGGTAATTATCCACTACATCCTGAACAGTTGATACTTTCTTAAACTCCTGGCTAAAAGCTGAAAAAACAAATAAAAAGATCAATATTACTGATTCAATAGTTTTCATTTCGGTAGATTTTCTATGTAATTATTGATAAAGTTATAAACATCCTTTGGGCTGATTTCGTTCATTACATCCCTTGTAAAATCATCTGCTGCAGGGACGAATATTTTCTTTTTATCGGTCAGGGGTCCCCACCGTACGGGACTCTCCACCCTCACCGGGGAATATAAACCCACTATATAAGTACCAACAGCAGCAGCAATATGGATGGGTCCGGTAGAGTTACCCACAAATAGCAATGATTTACTTATAATTGCCGCTAATTCCTTTAAATTTAAGTTAAATATACAAAATATCCCGTTATTTTCAGGCAGTTCACTTACTATATGTTTAACTTGGTTCTCATCATCTATTGTTCCTGTTAAAACCACCTGGTAACAATTGTTTACATTTTCTATTATTAGATTTAACAACTGCTTAAAGTTATCATCGCTCCACACCATAGCTGAGCCAAGCGAAGGAATATGTATTACAATGAACTTATCGTTCTCATTAAAGCCGGTTACTTTTAGCTTAGCAATAGCTCTATCCAAATACTCTTCCTTTACTTGCAGCGAGACGCTTAACTTCTTTTGATAAAAGATGTTAAGCTCTTCGAGTAAATCCACATTATAGCTGCTTTCATGCTTAATGGATTCATTCCTGTGTCCACGGTGCTTCAGGTTAAATAGGAATGAATACCACCTATAGGCTGACCCCACCCTGTATTTTATACCTGCTTGAAACATTCCCCAAGCAATACTGAATGTTGGATATACTGCAATTGCCGCATCATAATTTCCTGCCTTACAAACTGCCTTTACTGCCTTAGAAGTTACCTTTTCTATGGAATGAACTTTATTTATATTTGGGTAATCTTCGACAAGTTCATATACTCGCTTTTGTACTAATAGATCAACATCTGCCTGAGGGTATTTACTTTTTATTGCATCGGCCATAGGCAGAGTTAGCAAAACATCACCAATTCTGTCTGTCCTTATCAGTAAAATACGCTTTGGCTCTATGTTAAATTTAGTATTTTTTGCGATTTTTTTGTAATTTTATAGGATAAATATAAAATATTTTCTTCTCACTAAAAAGTATAAACGGGCACTAGCCATTTTTCCTGCTGATACATTATGAAACCAACTATCCTGGCAATTATAGCTGCTATG
>CAZOAP010000071.1:0-13629 GCA_964577645.1 uncultured Ignavibacteriales bacterium | reverse complement strand
CTAGCTATAGCAATACGTCGCTTTATTTTCATGATGATAATACTGGTTGGGTCATTGGATCTAAAGATAATGGAAATTTAAATGTATTTTCCGGATCAAGGGTAATGAAAACTACTGATTCAGGATATAATTGGGAAGAAAAATATTTCTTATATGGCAGTTACATGTCTTCAATTGAATTTACCTGCTTAGATACAGGATATATAACTGTTAGAAACAGTAATAATGGATTTATTTATAAAACTGTAAATAAAGGTATTTCCTGGAGCCAAATTTCAAATCTAAACAATTTTGCCTGCAAAACATATTTTTTAAATAATACAACAGGCTTTGTATGTGGTGATTTAGGAATTTCTAAAACTAATGATGGAGGCAATACCTGGCAAAATAAATTTTCATTTAGCGGGTTTGGTGGTAAGTTAAATTCTATAACATTTTTAAACATTAACACAGGTATTGCTGTAGGTTTGCGTTATGGTTATCAAAGTAATTACCAGATTATTTTAAAAACAACAAATAGTGGAGAGAATTGGACTGAAATTGCAGGTTATGGTAACGGCAACCTATACGATATTAAAAAATCCAGTACTAATGAACTGTTTGCCTGTGGCTCTAACTTATTGTTGAGATCTACAGATATGGGATTTAACTGGACAAATATTCAATTGATAGAAAATGCAATATACAAGTCTATCGACTTTAAAGGTTTAAACGGTATTACTATTGGAAGTAATGGTAATATGCTGAATACATCAAATAATGGAGTGAATTGGATAAATAATTTCTCAAGTAACAGGATAGGTTATGGAGTAAATTCAATTAAATTTTATAATAAACTAATTGGATATGCTGTCACAGGCAATAGAGTACTTAAAACCACAAATGGCGGCAATAATTGGACAATCATTATAATGAATACCAATAAAAATTTATATACGCTCTCTGTAACTGATGAAAGCATAATATATGTAGCTGGTGGTGAATCTTCCTCCCCGGGTTCAGTTCTGTTTAAATCAACAGATGGTGGTTTAATCTGGAATACGCAAAATTCGCAATCGCTTTATGGAATAAGAAGTATGAGTTTTGTGAATTCATTTACTGGGTACTGTTTAAGTACTGGAAGCGTTTCTAAAACTACAAATGGAGGTATAAACTGGGTAAATATTTCAGAAAATTACGGCTTTTCTATTTTTTTTGTTGATCCAAATATTGGTTATATTATTGCTTTTACTGGTGGATATAAAACAACTAATGGTGGAAATAATTGGAACTCAATTCCAGTTGCTGGCGAAGACATATATTTTTTAAATGCAGAAACCGGATTTGCTGCAGGGTATGGGATGAGAATTAGTAAGACAACCAATGGTGGTTCATCCTGGACAATACAAACTCAATCTAGTGAGGGTTGGAGATTTTACGGGATACATTTTTATAATTCTCAATTTGGATATGCAGTTGGTGATTATGGTGCTATCGCAAGGACAACAAATGGCGGTAACAATTGGACATATCAAAGTTCACTAACTAATTTTCAATTAAAATCAGTGTTTATGACTGATACCAATGAATGTTACGCGGCAGGATTAAATAATACTATCCTAAAAACTACAACAGGAGGAAATATTATTGGAATTCAGACTATAAATACAAAAATGCTTTCTAAGTATAATTTATCCCAAAATTACCCAAACCCTTTCAATCCGCAAACGAAGATAAAGTTTGATATCCCGTCAAACGTCAAAAATCAAACATCAAATGTAATATTGGTTATTTATGATCAGCTGGGTCGTGAAGTCACTACACTCGTGAACGAAGAGCTAAAACCCGGCACGTATGAGGCTGATTGGGACGGTTCGAATTTTTCAAGCGGAGTTTATTTTTATAAGATTATTTCAAACGAATTCACTGAGACCAGGAAAATGGTTTTGATGAAATAAAAGTTTGTCATTCTGCTATGTCTAAAGGAACTTGTTTCCGAATCTGAATATTTAATAACGAGACCCTGAAACAAGTTCAGGGTGACAAAATGAAAAAGGCATTCATTGAATGCCTTTTTTTATAACTCTGCGTCTTTGCGGTGAAAATAAGATTCCCGCCTGCACCTTAGAAACAAGGTAAACGGGAATGACAAACTATTTAAACCCGGGTTCAAAAATTCTTTTTATGCCAACTGACTTGCCCGTGTTCACGTCAATATTTACCATTACTGCGCTGATCTTTACATCACCGGTTGCGACATCGGTTTTATGTGGGGTCTGGTAGTAAAACCGTGCAATAGAAGCATCTTTATTGCCGCCAATAACACCATCAAACGCGCCGGTCATTCCAACATCAGTTATGAATCCCGTGCCGTTGGGTAGTATGCGTTCATCAGCTGTCTGCACGTGAGTGTGGGTGCCTACAACCGCGCTGACCTTGCCATCCATATACCAGCCGAAAGCAATTTTTTCAGCAGTAGCTTCACCGTGGAAATCAACAAATATTAAATTGGTGTCCTTTTTAACGCGCTCAACAATTTTATTTGTGGTTCTGAAAGGACAGTTGAGGGTCGATAGATAAACTCTTCCCATGACGTTAATTACGCAAAGATTAAACAGCCCGCCTTCGATCGATACTGGATATAGCTGGTAGCCTCTGCCATAGACATCTTCGTGGTGGTTAGCCGGCCTTAACATGCGGGCATCATCCTTCAGTATGTTTACTGACTGCAGCTTGCTGAATGTATGGTTTCCGCCTGTCATGCACTGAATACCTGCCTCATATGCGCGCTTAACATCCTTATCCAGGAAGCCTTTTCCGCCTGAGAGGTTCTCGCCGTTTGCAATTACAAAATGTATGTTGTTCTTTTCGATTATCTTCTTCAGATTCTCTTCAACAAACTTCAGGCCCGGCTCGCCAATTATATCGCCTATAAATAATATATTTAAGTTCAATTTACAATTATCAATTAACAAAGTCTGTCACCCTGAACTTGTTTCAGGGTCTAAATAAGAAAAACAGATTCTGAAACAAGTTCAGAATGACAATAAAAGCTAGTAGCTTTCCCCCTTTGAAGGAAACTTTTTATGCTTTACGTCTTTAATGTAATTCTTAAAAGCATTTTTTGACTGTTCTGCAATGTTGAGATATTTCCTAACAAAGCGCGGGTGGAACATTTCAGTCATTCCAAGCATATCATGAGTCACAAGGATCTGACCATCGCAATTAACTCCTGCACCAATACCAATTGTAGGTATTTTAATTGATCCAGTTACTTTTTTTGCAAGTGATGCGGGAATTTTTTCAAGCACAATGCCAAAGCAGCCTGCATCCTGGAGTATCTTCGCATCTCTTTGTATCTGGCGCGCTTCTGATGCATCAGTGCCGCGGGTAACATATGTACCGAAAATATTGATAGATTGCGGTGTTAAACCTAAATGACCCATAACCGGAATTCCAACCTTCACAAGATGCTTAACAACCTCAGCTATGCGCTCACCGCCTTCAAGCTTAACTGCATCAGCGCCTGTTTCCTTCATAACTCTTCCGCAATTGCGCACTGATTCTTTTAGGTCAACATGGTAGCTCATAAACGGCAGGTCAACAACAAGCAGCGCAGTTTTAACAGCCTTCTTCACGATTTTAGCATGATATATCATTTCATCAAGTGTAACGGTGAGTGTAGTTGCGTTGCCCTGGATAACATTCCCAAGGGAGTCTCCCACTAATATTACATCAATACCTGCTTCATCAAGATATCGTGCTGTTAAATAATCGTATGCAGTTAGAGCGCTTATCTTTTCACTATGCTGTTTCATTGTAACCAGCGTTTTAGTGGTTATTTTCTTCCGCTCTTTTTTTTCTGCAGGCTGTTTCTTCTCTTCGGCGGCTTTATTTCCTGTCATTGTAGACAAATGTTTAGTTCAGGGTATAGTTTGTTTTCATTCTCGGTTCAACAAACTCAGCTACCCTGTTGATGCTTTTAAAATTTATGCCAAATGTATTCTTAAACCCGTTGAATACCGCTTCGGCTGTATCTTTATAATCAATTTTCCTGCCTGTAATGTTGTTAAGGCATTCAGTCTTCTCATCAATTTCCTTTATCATCTTAACGCGCTCTTCACCTGTGATATTGAGGTAATTAACGATATTTTTGTGGTGGCTGCCTATTAATATAGAGCCATGCTGCAGTACAATATCACCGAACTTTCTCTGTGCTGAGCCAACCAGCTTCTTCCCTTTAAAATTCACTTCATTCTTAACAGCGCTGTTAAAGCAAAGATTATACATCCCCGTACGTATCAGCTTCAGCAGGTCAGGTGAATCCTTGGTAAAAGAAAGCTTTTGCAGCTTAGGATCAAGAAGCTTTAGACCGTTAACTATCGCTATGGAAATATCCTTATACAGCTCATGAACATGTTTAGCGGAGCGGAATACGACTGAATATGTAAGCTCTTCTGAATGCAGTACAGCCCTGCCGCCGGTTGGACGCGTAACGATATCAAGCCCCTCGGCGCGGCATTTATTTATATCTATGTAAGCTTCTTTTGAGAGCCTTGACTGGTTGTAGCCAAGAGAAATTGCGTAGGGTTTCCATCTGTAAAATCTTAAGAACGCCGTATCTTCAGCTTTGCATTTTTCAACAAGGCGCATATCAAGATCCATATTAAATACGCCTGAACGGAAACCGGTATCAAGGAACTCCCACTTTTTATTATCAGTAAGAAGTACCTGCGGTTTATTCTTTTCAGCTGAATTATTTTCTGATGATCCCGCGCTCACTTTGTTCAATAAAAGAGATTATATTCTTAACTTCATCTGTCATTGGGACAGAATCTTTTACTGCTTTTATTGCATCGCTTATATTATATTCAGGTCCGTAAATAAGATTATATGCATTTTTAATATTACGCAGCTGTTCATCAGAAAAACCGCGCCGTTTTAATCCCACTACATTCAGCCCTTTATAGCCCAATGGTGCACCGCCTGCAAGTATGTAGGGGGGAACGTCCATTGTGACCCTTGCGCTGAATGCAATGAATGAATGAGCACCGACATGTACGAACTGGTGAATACCAACCATACCGCCTACAATAGCCCAGTCATCAATAACAACATGGCCGCCCATATTGATAGCGTTTGAAAGTATTACATTATTGCCTATAATAGAATCATGCGGAATGTGAACATATGACATCACATAACAGTTACTGCCAACAACTGTTCTGTTGCGGGCTTTTGTGCCGCGGCTTATAGTAGCAAACTCACGTATTACGGTATTTTCACCTATATCAACAGTTGTTACTTCACCGGTAAATTTCAGGTCCTGCGGCTCTCCGCCTATTATAGCTGAATGGAATACACGCACGCCTTTGGCAAGCGTGGTACCTGAATGAATGAGAGCGCTTGAATGTATCTCTGAATTATCACCAATAGTAACCCCGTCTTCAATAATGCTGAAGGGGCCAACTGAAACATTGGTACCAACAACAGCTTTTGGTGAAATTACCGCTTTATCGCTTATCAAACTCATATGTTAAAACAGGGCTGTTTAGGTTAAAAAAATATTTTCGAAAATTATTGCTTTATATAATATAATAGTACGGGCAGTTTTATCAGCCCAGGGTTTTATCAATAATAACATTGTCGTTCTCTACCGTGGTTTTTGTAATCATTTCGCCTATTAAGCCGATAGAAAAGAACTGTACACCAACAATTGCAAAGAGTATACCGACAAAGAAAAGCGGCCTTCCGCTTATAGGAGTTGCTTCGAAGAATTTAAGTATTGTTAAGTAAAGCAAAATACCTGTTCCCGCAACAAAGCTGAGTACTCCAAGGAATCCGAAGAGATGCAGCGGACGTTTTATATACTTGGTGGTAAATAGAACAGTGATAAGATCGAACAAACCGTTAAAGAACCTGGATAAGCCGAACTTTGTCTTGCCGTATTTGCGTTCATGATGTGTAACAACCATCTCTGTTACTTTGAAGCCCGATAGGTGAGCAAGTGCCGGAATGTAACGGTGCATTTCACCGTAAACTTTAACATTCTTAACTACATCCCTTACATATGCCTTCAGCCCGCAATTATAATCATGCAGTCTTAGCCCCACCATCATACTTGTAACTTTATTGAAAAGCTTTGAAGTATGCTTTTTAATGAACGGGTCATGGCGCACCTTCTTCCAGCCTGAAACAAGATCAAAGCCTTCGTTAAGCTTAGCTATCATTGCCGGTATTTCATCCGGGTCATCCTGCAGGTCAGCATCCATTGTGATAACATAATCACCTTTGGCAGCTTTAAATCCTTCCTGCAATGCGGCAGATTTGCCGTAATTGCGCTTGAACTTAAGGCATTTAAACTTGCTGTTCACCCTGTGTATTTCCTGCAGCTTCTGGTAAGAGCCGTCACTTGAGCCGTCATCCACAAAGATTACTTCCCATGTGCATCTTAAGTTATCAAGAACTTTTTTTAATGCAACAGAAAGCTCTACAAGAGATTCCTCTTCATTATAAAGCGGTACAACAACACTTACTGTTTTACTGGATAGGTTCAACTGCTGTGACTGGGTACTTTGCCTGCTGTCACGCGGAAAGAAACGTCTTTGATTGCCGTTTTTTCTGAAGTACTTTTTATTTTGCGGTTTTTGTTCCTGCGTAGTTTCTTTCTTTTGCTGGTTAACAATTTCCTGCCTGTTCAAACTTTTTTCAGATTCTTCAGCTTCTGCCTTACCGTTCAAACGCGGTTTCCTTGGATATTTGTGGTACCGGGATTTTCCGTTCTTTGGCTTATTATTTGTTTCTTTTGGTGAATCTGCTGAATTTATTCCGTTATCTGAGGTACTGTTTTTTTCGATCCTTGTTTCACTATTTACTGAGCCGTTTACTGCTTCCAGGGGAACATGTACTTTATCGATCGCCGTATTCACGGGGTGCTCTGAATCTGCCACTAAAACCTTTCAAATTTAAGACTTTCATAAAAATATCATACAAAATTAACTATTAATGTTTGCAAATACAATTGTAAAACCTGAAAATGGGCAAATATAAGCTGATTTTTGTTTATTTATGAATATTTAATCATTATTTGGCTATACGGATTTACAGGCATAATACTTTCATAAGGCTAAAGATCAGGGGTTTAGAGATAAACAGAAATACCCCAAAAACCTCATCCCGGGCTGGCAAGAAAGATTTATTAACATTTATGATCAGAAATTACTTTATACCGTTTTTATAAAATAAAAAAGCCGCTGAGTAATTTGGGTTACATCCAGCGGCAAAAGAGGAATTATGGTGAGTTTGAAGAATTGCATTACACTTCTTTTTATTTGATTATCAGTGTCTTGTTTCTTACACTTGTATCAGCCCGGTTTTGTTCCCGAAAATTTTTCTCCAGCAATCCTTATTTTTTAATTTACCTTTTTATTTAATTTGAATGAGGCTCATCAATATTCGGCGGAGGTGCATTTTTGCCGGGACCATTTTTAATGAACTCGTCAAATTTATCAATCTGTTCCGCAGTAAGTACAACTCTTATCTTATCATCAAGCTCTTTCCGGTCAAATGTTGAGCGGTCATGTGAAGTTGCATATGCATATATTATATCATAAACACTTTTCTTCTGTGTATCATTTAAACCTATCTTATCTGTAAGCATTGAACTCATGTGGTCAGCCATATCTTCAGGTGTACGGTCTTTCATTTCAGGCGGCGGACCCTTCTTTTTACCCATAGGGTCTTCACCATTTCCGTCACCGTGATTGCCGACAGGAGGCTTACCCTTTGGAGCATCTCCATCCTGCGAGTATAAATGTGAACCGGCTATCATTGAGGCAATGAACATAACAGCAAAAACCAATAATTGCGGTCTTTTAAAAAACGGCCTTGTAACCATGACATATTCTCCTTTTAAAATTTTCATTAATTATGATCATGAAGCAAATAGTATTATAGTATCATAACTTTGTTTAAATTAAACCTGTACAAACATAATATTAGTTATGTAATACGGTTTGTATGAATTGTAACAAGTTGTAAATGGCAATAAGGCAAAAGTAAAAAGGCAAAATTCAAAAAAAGTGAAATTATAGAAGAAAATCGTTTAATTTTGTGGAGCAGATGTTACATTGCACCTGCTTGCCATTATAGCTATTTTTGTTGCTTACATTGGAATTTTTAAAGGAAATATTCGCTCAAATATATGATGTTAAGTCGCTGGTTATGTGGGCGGGTTACATTGGCCTGGTTGCCATAGTTTTTGCTGAAACCGGGCTTTTAGTGGGCTTTTTTCTGCCGGGTGATTCACTTCTGGTCACTGCGGGCCTGTTTGCAGCTACCGGTGAGCTTAATATTTTCTACCTCAATTTACTCCTTATTCCGGCCGCCATTTTAGGTAATATGGCAGGTTATTATATAGGTAAAAAGGCGGGACCCAGGCTTTTTAACCGCGAGCAGTCACTGCTCTTCCGGAAAGATTATATCATTAAGACCAAAGTTTTCTACGAGAAACACGGCACATCAACAATGATCATTACAAGGTTCATGCCTATATTACGTACATTCGCCCCGGTTGTTGCAGGTATAGGGGTTATGGATTACCGTAAGTTCTTTTTATATAACGTTATCGGTGCCGTTGCCTGGATAGTAAGCATGACCTTAATTGGTTTCTATCTTGCAAGGCTTATCCCCGGAGTTGATAAACATATTGAAAAAGTTATAATTGCTGTTGTATTTATCTCGCTTTTGCCCGGCATAATAAAATATCTTAAACATAAGTTCGGTAAAAAAGTATAACTAAGTTTTTTTCCTTAAGTTATTACTTATTACAGTAAAAATATTAATAATTAAAGCAGCTTATTTATTAACTATCTATTGCACCATTATAGATAAAAGTATTTTTGGAGTTAAACATTGGAATTCATAAAAGAAATATTTGCACAGATATATGATGTAAGATCACTTGTAATGTGGGCAGGTTATTTTGGGCTCGCGGTAATAATCTTCACAGAAACAGGATTACTTGCCGGATTTTTTCTTCCGGGTGATTCATTACTGGTGACAGCAGGATTATTTGCAGCTACCAATGACCCCGTTTCAGGAGAAGCATATCTGGATATTGTATATCTGAATCTCTCATTAATACCAAGCGCAATACTTGGTGATGCAACAGGATACTGGATAGGCTCAAAAGCGGGTCCCCGGCTGTTTAAAAAAGAAAAATCATTTTTCTTCAGGAAGGATTACCTGATAAAGACCCGGGAGTTTTATGAGAAGCATGGCGGTATAACAATTATTATCGCACGGTTCATGCCAATTATAAGGACATTTGCACCCACGGTTGCAGGCATTGCAAAAATGAAATATGCTAAATTTGCGCAGTTCAATATCTTTGGAGGTATATTATGGGTGTTAAGTATGACCCTGCTTGGCTTTTATCTTGGCAGGCTTATACCCGGAATTGAAAAGCATATTGATAAGGTAATAATTGTTATTGTATTTTTATCCATACTTCCCGGAATTATAAAATATCTAAAACATAAATTCGGTAAGGAGAAGTAAACAATTGTCATTCCCGGTTCACTACATTAGCAGGCGCAGTCGGGAATCCAGACTTTTTTAAAAATCTAAAGAAATTTAGATGCTTGAAAAACTCTATATTCGCAATTTATTTATATATAAAGTATCTAAAATTGATAAGTATATATATATAATACTATAATTTTATTATTTGTTAATATGATGAAATTAACATTTAAAGTAAATAATGCGGGAATGACAAGCTAAAAACGACAAATTTGGAATGAATATTTATGTTGATAAAACCCTTTAAAACTGGTAAATTTACTGAATTATTACACAAAAATTCACATTATGCCTACATTTTTTCTAGACGGAAAAGAACTTGAGTTTAAACCCGGACAAACAATTATAGAAGCAGCCAAAGCTGCAGGAATTGAAATACCGCATTTTTGCTGGCACCCATCATTAAGTGTTGCAGGTAACTGCCGCATTTGCCTGGTTGAGGTTGAAAAAGCACCCAAAGGAATGATAGCATGCGCTACACAGGCAATGGAAGGAATGGTAGTTTATTCCAATTCACCCAAGGCAATACATATGCGCAATGCTGTAATGGAATTCCTGTTGATCAACCATCCGCTTGACTGTCCTATATGCGATGAAGCAGGTGAGTGCAAGCTGCAGGATTATGCATATAAATACAGCATAGGCAAATCAAGGTTTGATGAAGAAAAAGGACATAAAGATAAAAGAGTTGAGCTTGGACCAAACGTGATGTTTGATCAGGAAAGATGTATAAGCTGCTCAAGGTGTATAAGGTATTGTGAAGAAGTAGTAGGCGACCCGCAGCTGACATTTGTAAGCAGGGGACAGAAAGTTACAATTGAAACTTTCCCCGGTAAACAGCTTGATAACCCGTATGCTATGAATGTAATTGAGCTTTGCCCCGTTGGCGCGCTCACCTCACGTGATTTCCGTTTCCATGCAAGGGTATGGGATATGTCTCACACAGATAGCATCTGCACAGGATGCGCAAGAGGGTGCAACATGGAAACCTGGGTAAGGGATAACCAGATATTAAGGCTGACACCCAGGGAAAACATGGATGTGAACCAGTACTGGATGTGCGATTACGGAAGGCTGAATACATTTAAATTTGTTAATGATGAAACCACCCGTGTTAAAATGCCGATGATGAGAGATGAAAGCGGTTCACAGGATGCAGCAGGATTGAAAGGCTGTGACTGGGATGACGCAATTGCCAGGGTAATTTCTGAAATTAAAAATTACAAAGCTGAAGAAATAGCATTTATTGCTTCACCATACTCCACACTTGAAGATAATTTTGTACTGCAGAGATTTGCTAAAGAAATAGTCGGCACAGAAAACATAACATACATTCCGCATATTGAAGGTGAAGATGATAAGCTGCTGTTAAGGGCTGATAAAACACCCAATGCTGCAGGTTTAAAGCTGCTTGGCATTCAGCCAATTGATACTAAGTTCATAGATAAGATATTAAGCAAACAGGTAAAGATGGTTTATATTATGAATGACAGCTTAGGCAGGCTTGAAAGAACAGAGGATATTTCAAAAGCAATAGAAATTGCAGTTCTTCAGATAAGTAATTTCTTTGAAAAAAGCCATATGGCGACAGTCATACTGCCGTCATCAACTTATGCAGAAATAAACGGAACATTTATTAATTTTCAGAACCGTGTACAGAGAATAAAGCCCGCAGTAGCAACGCTAGAGCAGGAAAGGCTGCCCGGTGATTTTGCAGTAAGCAGGCTTGATAAGTTCGGCTCTCATAATGACAGGTGGACAAAAGGCACAAGGTATAACTCACGCCCGGCATGGAAGGTAATACTTCAGCTGGCAAAAGTACTTGGCAATGATTTTGGGTACGATAATACCGAAGAAGTATTTGATGATATAGCAGCTAAAGTTCCTGAGCTTGCAGGTATGAGCTATGAAGTTGTTGGCTCACGCGGCGCGCTTGTTGGCCAGGCTGAAGAAGTAACAGCATAACAATTTGTCATGCTGAACTTGTTTCAGCAACTGATTTTCAAAGTAAGGGTTCATAATTGAACCCTTCTTAATTTAAATAAGGTTTGATCATAATACTTCAAAAGTCTGACAGACTTTTGAAGTTACAAATATTATAAGTATTAATCAGTAAAAAATTGGATATAAAACAGTACGTAACGGATAAGATAACTAATGTACTAAGCTCGCTTGGTGTGGCTGAACCAAAGGTAATACTTGAAAGACCCAGGGATACGGCTCATGGTGATATATCATGCAATGCCGCAATGATATTTGCCAAGAAGCTTGGTAAAAATCCAAAAGAATTTGCTGAGGGTATAATTACATCGCTCAGCTTACCGGATGAATATATTACAAAGGCTTCAGTTGCTGGCCCGGGTTTCATTAATCTTTTTATAGCTGATAAATATTACACCGCCGTGCTTGCTGAAATAAATGAGCTTAAAGGTAACTACGGCAGGCAAAATGATAATGCGGGGAAGACTGCTGATATTGAATGGGTGAGCGCAAATCCAACCGGTGAGCTGCATACGGGACACGGAAGGCAGACAGCACTTGGTAAAGCAATTGCAAACCTGCTTGAGTGGACTGGCTACAATGTTACCCGTGAATATTACTATAATAATGCAGGCAAACAGATGGAAAACCTTGCAAAGTCGGTTTACGCAAGGTACAGGCAGATATTTGAGCCTGAATATGAATTCCCGGAAGATGGCTATGCAGGTGATTATGTAAAGGAAATTGCAGCTATACTTGAAAAAGAGCACGGTGATTCATTAATTGATGCTGACGATAAAATTTTCAGGGAAGCAGGCGAGAACTGGTGCTTTAAATCAATTAGACAGACACTGCATAACTTCGGTATTGTTCACGATATATTTTTTAATGAGAGTACTTTATACGAAACAGGCAAAATAAAGGAAACACTGGAAGAGTTTAAAGCACGCGGCTTATCATATGAAAAGGACGGCGCAATTTGGCTGAAGACAAGCGAGCTGCTTAAGAATAAAAAAGATGCCGCTGATAAAGTAATAGTAAAAGCGACCGGGGAGCCTACCTACAGACTGCCTGATATGGCTTACCATATAGATAAGATCAAACGCGGGTATGACCTGATGATAGATATCTTCGGGGCTGATCATGGTGATACTTACAAAGAAGTGCTTGCGGGAATGGAAGGGCTTGGCTACGATACATCAAAGATAAAAGTAATTATTCACCAGATGGTAACCTTTGTGCAGGACGGCAAACCTGTTAAAATGAGCAAGCGCGCGGATAATGTATACACACTAAACGACCTGATTGAAGATATCGGCGTAGATGTTACGCAGTTCTTTTTTGTGATGAGAAGCGCCAATACACATTTAGAGTTTGATATTGCGCTTGCCCGTGAACAGTCAGATAAAAATCCCGTGTTTTACCTGCAGTACGCACATGCAAGGATCTGCAGTATCCTGCGCAATGCAGTTGAAGTTTTTCCGGATTACAGTTCTGCATCAGATATCAATTACATCCTGCTTGGTACACCCGAGGCGATAAGCCTTATGAAGATACTTTCAGTTTTCCCTGAAACGGTAGCATCAGCCGCAGCGACATTTGAGCCGCATAAGGTGATAACTTACCTGAACGAGGTAGCTGAAAATTACCACAGGTTCTACCACAACAACCGTGTAATTGATGCAGAAGCTAAGGAGCTATCATACGCAAGATTAAAGCTTTGTGAAGCTGCAAGGATAGTGCTGAAGAACGGATTTGATATAATCGGTATAAGTGCTCCGGAAAGAATGTGATCGCAGATTAAGCGGATTCATCAGATTTATCAGATTAAAGATTGCGGATTTCGGATTTACGATTTCGGAATTTTCTTATTTTTAGTACTTTAAAGCTGTTTTTTTATGCTACAATTCCTTAAATATTGTGTTATTTTTGTATGATATGTAATGAAAAAAATAACACTAATCTTATATTTTATTACATCTTTTATTTTTGCACAGCAAAATGGACCTGAGTATATTATTGCTGAGCTCCTCCAGACACACCGGGCAGTAATGCTTGGTGATATGACACACCACCAGCCGCTCT
>CAZOAP010000070.1:0-13639 GCA_964577645.1 uncultured Ignavibacteriales bacterium | reverse complement strand
TAATTGGTATAATTCAGGTCGCACATTAAACCCAGCCTGGGGTCAACATCTCTCAGCTTACGGCTTACATAAGCCATACACGGTAAATTATTGAACTCAAACTCTTCAATGTAAAATTTTAACGGCGAATTGCCATGCTGTCCAATATCATTGGCTTCCCAGGATATCCAGGTATTATCATAAACACCTTTAAATAATTCATCTGCTACATCGTTATCTAACCTAACGTAATCTATCCACATATCACAGTTGCCGTACCAGTAAACTTTGTAATCAACTTTACACTCGCCATCAGGCGCAAAGTAGCTTCGGTATGTCCCGTTCGGCAGTCTTGGGTTTATGTTTTCCCATTCTGATACAGGGATGGTAAGAGTAGGATCAGTACCTTCAAACCTGAATTGTTCTTCTTTATATTTTCCGTCGTAATTTGTAGAAAAAGATGGTTTAAAATGTCTGCTTTTTAATTCAACATTTTTTATTAAAGTTCCATCATAATTTAAAACCTCAATTCTGCAAATCGGATTATCGTAATTTGACGGGTTATTTATATAATTCATATCAGCCCTTATCTTTGGTTTGATTATCCATGAATAAGCTTTATCACCGGCAGTACTTTCATTTGAGTTAACCTGTTCACGATTTGCTTTTAAACCTGTTACTACATATCCCGCAAAACCAGGTCCGTCATTTGAGTTATTGGTAGTACAATATCTTACCCAGTTACTCTCACCATAGTTAGGGTCGTCATCTAAAACATCAGTTCCTTTAGGATGATCTTTATAAGAATAAAACCAAAGCATTGGGTCTATATTAGTTGCCTCGCACTGGTAATCGCTTCTCTGTCCAAAAGCCAGACGTTCTATTTTGGGCCTTTCCATAAGAGTTAACATACCGTTATTCTCGTTGGAGCCAAGTATATTTTGTATTTCCGTCCTGTAGTTATTAATTGGCGCGTCATATTCATCGCTTGCGGTCCAGCCGTGCAGGTAAAACTGCCCGTTTGACATTCCGCCTGATATATAGCGGTGCCAAAGGTTAAAGCCAAGTGTATCCCGCAGCTTACTGTAACCGTTTGGCTGTCCATCTGTCTGCCAGCCGTCTGTCATTGCTCCGATTAAAAAATCCGTGGATATATTGTTATTAACAGGGGTAGGCGGGTAAGCGCTTAACTTAATAATGTTTTCTTCGGCAGAAGCATCTTCAGTAAAATGAAAAGAGTTTCTGTAAGCAAATGCAAGTGTTAAAAACCCAAGTAAAACAGCAATTATCAGCCTTAGCCTGATCTTTGCGGTAAGTTTTGTCTTCATGGTTATATTGTTTTAGTTACCGGTTAATTAAGTTTAACCGGTTGAAGCTGTTTTTTTTATTATTTATTAAATTCTTTCCGTAATATGCTTTTTGTTATTTGCTTTTTGTTATTTGCTTTTTGTTATTTGATCAGAATCATTCTTTTTGTGTCTATTAATATTCCTTCAACTGTTAGAGAATAAAAATAAACTCCGCTTGAAAGATAATTTAAGTTGAAAATTATCTCATACTCTCCTGTATTTAAACTCTCATTTAAAATTACTGATACTTCTCTGCCGGTAACATCAAAGAGCTTTATCTCCGCATAACCCTGTTTTGACATTTGGAATTTGAGCTTTGTCATTGAATTAAACGGATTTGGAAAATTTTGCTTTAATGAGAAATCTTTAGGTACCTCATTACTGATCTGTTTTACTGGTAAATAGAATGTTGTATCGCCGCCATTGGTAGTGTGAATACCGGTAGGCGAACTATTATCATAAAACCAACCATTTAACTTGTTAATAAATGTAGAATGTTCATAATGCATAATAATTGATGTATCTGGTATCTGATAAAACCATGTATCGCCACCGTTTAAAGTTTTGTACAGTATTTCTCTTAATTGATTATTGGGAAATCTGTATACACCATTTGCGCTCCATATAGTATCTTTATTAATATTTGAAAAATGTTGTGTACCCTGTGAGATGATGTTCCCTCCGGATGGTAAAAATTGCTCAATCCAGTTTATACCGCCATCTGTAGATTTGCCCATTAGCCATCCACCGCCTCCAACAGCTTTTGCTTTCCAGCCGGTTAAACTATCAATAAAATAAATATCAGAAAATGCTCCTGTTCCGGTACCTGAAAGCAAATTCCAGTTAACGCCGCCATTAGTTGTCTTCCTTAATTGCGGTGAGTTTGTTCGGCTTATAAACCCTATCCTCGCATTATACATATAAATTTTATCCGGATTATTTCCTCCCAGATTCACCTGCTGCTGCCAGCTAACTCCCCCGTTTGTTGTAAGGAACACACCTCCTGTTGCAGTTTGGCTTATTGCTATCCAAATAGTATCTTCACTTAAAACACTAATATCATCATAAAAAATTTGTCCCCCGGGTCCATTCATTAATAACCAATTGGTTCCGGCATTAGTGGTTTTATAAAGTCTGGCTCCTGTATTATAACCACCGCTTACAAAGCCGGTATTTTGATTAATAAATTTTACTCTGCTGAAATCCCTGTATTCAGCTAATTGCAACTGCCAGCTATCGCCTCTGTTGGTGGTTTTTAGGATGTATCCCGAACTATCATTAGGTGCCGAATTACCTGTTACTGCAAATCCTGTTAAACTATCAAGAAAGGTAATATCTGAAATCTGAAAATTCGGTAAATTAGATGGCATAAACTGCTGGTACCAGTTGCCAACCATAACATCACTGAAATTAAAACCGATGATGAAAAATAAAATGGCAAGGTAAAATATTGCAGAGCTGAGAGAATTAAGTGCGGAGTCTGTTGAGTTGGGCTGTTTTGTTAAATCAGCGATATTTTTGTTATCTTCAGGGTTCATATAACTATATTAATTTTTATAAGTATAGCAATATTTTATAATAATTTACAGGATATTTGATTATTTTATAAGTACCATCTTCTTTGTTTCAGTATATAATTGCTTTGATTTGTCATCTGTTACTTCTATTCTGTAAAAATAAATACCGCTGCTGATAGCAAACTTGCCGATAAAATCTACTTCATACTCGCCTGCCTGCTGGTTCTGGTTTACCATTATTTGTGTTTCTTTACCGGTAATTTCGTATGCAATCAATCTTACAAATGCTGACTTTTTAAATTTATACGGAATCACTGTCCTTGGGTTAAATGGATTTGGGTAATTCTGTTTCAGCTCAAACTCTTTTGGTATATTACTGCTGGTTTGCTGTAAGCCGAGGTAAAATGTTGTATCTCCACCGTTGGTAGTATGTATTCCAGTCACAGTATTTCTATATGCCCAACCATTAAACTTGTTTGCAAAATCTATATAATTATATTCACCGATATGAATGGATGTATCTGGTAATTGAAACAACCAATTATCGCCTCCAGTACTGGTATATGTTAATATTCCTCTGAATTGAGAATTTAACAACAATGCACTACCAACTCCCCAAATAGTATCTTTATTGATATTAATAAAAGTTCGTATTTGTGTTTGAACTATATTTCCACCGCTTGGTAAATTTTGTTCAACCCAGTTTATACCCCCGTCAGTAGATTTGCCCATTAGCCATCCACCGCCTCCAACAGCTTTTGCTTTCCAGCCGGTTAAACTATCAATAAAATAAATATCAGAAAATGCTCCTGTTCCGGTACCTGAAAGCAAATTCCAGTTAACGCCGCCATTAGTTGTCTTCCTTAATTGTGGTGAATTTGTTCGGCTTATAAACCCTATCCTCGCATTATACATATAAATTTTATCGGGATTATTTGAACCTATATTTAATTGCTGTGACCAGTTTGTTCCACTGTTGGCTGTGAGAAATACTCCCCCATTAATACTGTTCCCATCCACTAACCAAATTGTATCTTCGTTCAAAACACTCATATCATTCCAATATGCTGTACCTAAAGTTGCACCTATTACAACATTCCAGCTGTTTCCGCCATCAATTGTTTTATATAAATATGGAGTTCCTGTCCCGCTGCCGCCGCTTATAAAACCTATTGAATTATTTATAAAATTAATTTTGCTGAACCGTCTTGGACTCAATGTTTGTATTATCTGCCAATTATTTCCGCCATTCGTTGTTCGTAATATACTGCTGGTATCAGGATTAACATTTCTTGAAGCTACAGCAAAACCAGTTAAGCTATCAAGAAAAGTAATATCATTGATTTGCTGGCTGCCTAAATTTGATGGCATAAACTGCTGGTACCAATTACCAACCATAACATCACTGAAATTAAAACCGATAATGAAAAATAAAATGGCAAGGTAAAATACTGCAGTGCTTAGTGTATTGAGTGCAGTGCCTGTTGTGTTTGCAGTTTCAGGCTCTTTTGAAGGGTTTTGTAAATCGTTATTTTGGGTTTCAGGGTGCATATAACTATATTTATTAATATAAGTATAGCAAAATTTTATAATAATTTACAGGCACAGCAAATCCAGGCAATAATATTGTTGTAAATATCAGTGTAAAAGTTATTTTAAGCAGGTTCTTCAAATGGCGTGGAATTTGATTTAGTTAATATAATAGATAATGTCTGAAAAACATATAAAAAAAAGGACGACCTATGTTCAGACCGTCCCTAAATTACCATGGTATAAAACCTATATTAAATACATTATGAAGCGTGATGCTATTTGCTCAATAATGATCCGTTGATTCCCAAACAATTTTGTTCTTCATATTCATAAATACTTTTAATGCCCTGAATGTTGCGAAGAAGTTTATCAGGTTATCAAAGTTCAGCCTTATTAAACTGAAGAACGCATACTTCAAGCCGTACCAGCTGTATGTAAATATGAACCTGTGCACAAGGCGCCATACCATAAAGAAGAAGCATGCCCAGAGGAAGAACCATAACGCTGTGTTCTGTTCCACCGCTGATTCAAATACCCTTATACCCAGGCCAAAGCCAAGCAGGTATAGCAGGAACATTGCGAACACAAGATTGCTTAATAGCACCATAAAGTTACTGAATATGGTTTTCCTGTCTCGCATTAAGAAATACTTTGTCTTTAAGTTGCCGCCCCATTTATGCATCTTCCAGTTCTGGAAGCATATTCCCGCTGTCCATCTTGAACGCTGTTTTACCGCAGCCCAGAAAGTATTCGGGAAGTATTCGCCTGTTGCTACCCGCGAATTGGGGTTATTCTTATCAATTAAAAGATTTATGTAGGCAGTTTTATAGCCCATTTTAAATAATCTTAAACCAAGCTCGTAATCTTCTGTTAAGTTAGCCTCATTGAAAACCTGCGGATAATGTGAGTCAAGATTCAGGAATATTTCCCTGCGGAATGACATACCTGTTCCTGCAAAGGGAATGAATACCTTTAACGCCTGTCTTACAATCAGATCTTTTGAGTGCACTTCCGCAAACGCATCACAGTATGTACGGTGAATGAACTTGCCCCTGTCATCCTTAATAGGCACAACAGGTATCTGCACTGCATCAACGCCCTGGTGCATGATAAGGAAGTTATCTATCTTAAGTGTTAACGGGTGTATAAAATCTTCACTGTCGTGAATTGAGATAATATCAAAACTTTTGCCGTTATCGTTCTCAAATCTTTTTATTGATTCATATACATTATTCAGGTTATCAGCTTTTGTAGTCGGCCCGTCATGAGAGTTTACGCATATAACAACTTTATTGTTCTTCTGTGCGATCCTTTTAACAACTTCAAGTGTCTTGGTATCATTTGGGTAGATACCTACAAATATTGTAAAATTGCTGTACCTTAACTTGCTTAATGCATAGGTCAGTGTTCTGCCGATAACTTTATATTCCCGCCATGCGCAAATTACAAGAGCAATGTTGTTTTCATTGGCTGCCAGCACCTCATCAACATTTGGCAGGCTCCTGTTATACTTCCAGCGGTTGAACCAGTAGAGCAGGTCAACCAGCACATCGTCAATACCGCTGATAATCAGCAGGATTGAACAGATCCAGAGTAATACTGTGAAAACTTCTTGCATATAGTTATATTAAATTTTATCCTCTAATTATTATTTACCCTTTTAAAGCACTGCAGTCATATACTAACACCCTGCAGTTTGTGAAAATATAAATGCCTGTTACAGCGCTGCCCTGAAATTGAATACAAAGCCCGCTTTTATCTGGAACGAATTCTTTTTATCACCAAAGAAATATACTTTGTATGTCGGCTCCAAAAACAGCACAGGGAAAGTCATAACATTTGGCTTGAACCTAATTCCCGTACCAACTTCAAAGTAATTGTTGTAATCCAGCTTCCTGCCGTCAAACTGACCCGATTCAAACAGGTAGTTTTCAACATATGAATAGCCGCCCGTGTGGAACCTTAAGACCTGCTGGAGCATTCCCTGAAGGAATGCATTCTTATATTTATAGTCATACATTGCAGCGTAATAAATATCAAGGTACATGCTTGTTTTAGAGCTTGATTTGCTTGATACATATACTTTTGCATCGCCAAAACGGTTAAAGTAAACCAGCATTGGCTTAATATTTATTTTATTTGAATCAAGATCTATCTGCCTTGTAAAGCCAAGCCTGCCTTCAAAGAACAGGTTCTTCATAATATAGTACCTGAAAAACAGACCAAGCTCTACGAACCTATCGTTATATACAAGCGCTTTGGTTGAGCGTGAATCTGTGTAAACATCAAGGTAAGGACCTGCATAGAAACCGGGTCCAAGCCTAAAATTTACATGGCCTACTAAGTTGGCAATATAGTTTTCCTGGAATGAATCGTAGTAATTATAGAAGTAAAGATCTATTGAACGTTTTGATGTACCTGCAAGCTCTTCTCTTAATACAAGTGAAGCGGATTTTGACTGTTCCTTTTCCTGCGGATCTGTAGTATGGCTGCCAACATAATCAAAGTGTTTCAGTGAATTGCTGTATTTCTTCTGGTCATAGTAAATATAGGCAAGCTGCATTCTTGTTTTTGTATCAGTGGGCTTTTCCTTTAAGTGAAGCTCAAAATACTGCGCAGCCTTGGTTTTATTACCGTTCTTATAATAATAGTAACCTGAATCGGCATATGATACATACGAAGTAACTACCTGCTGGTTATTGTTATTGTTGGTGTTTGTACCGTCAATATTAATTACCATCTGTTTAGCCATCTGAAGCTCATTTTCATTAGTTGAGTTTTTGCTCACATAATCAAACTGCTCCCTTGCTTTTGATGTCTGTTTGGTATCCATGTACAGGAAACCGAGATCAAGCCGTACCTGGTAATTTGAAGGATTTTGAATAATAAATTCTTCAAAAAAACCGGCAGCTTTATCTTTAAAACCTAATTTTTGATAATAATACCCGGAATCTGCAAGATTTTGGGAGAAGCTGATACCAGTAGCTATAGCTATCAGCAGAAAGATCGGGAGTATTTTCTTTAGCATAATATTCTTAAATGTTTGTAAATTAACTTTGATTAAAGTTTTACTTTACTGCAAAGCCATTAGTGACTAAATAATAATTGCGCATACCCCCGGATACAATAATAAGCATTTTTTTCATAATTTCAAACTTCTTTTCTTTTGGGTGTACTAAATTAGGGTTATCCGTTACTGTTCTCAATACCATGAAAACGGTATATATGCCGATAATCAGTTAATTAATACGGTGTGTTTTACTGTAGAATTGCTAAAATTCATTAAAAATGATATTTTTGTAGATGTCAATTATAACTTTCGCCATTGAATCCTCCTGTGATGAAACATCCGCTTCTGTTTTAATGGATGGTAAGGTTCTTTCAAACATAATTTCATCGCAATATTTCCATAAGGAGTATGGCGGAATAGTACCTGAGCTAGCCAGCCGGGCACATGTTAAAATTATATCTCAAATTGCTGAACAGGCTTTAAATGATTCGGGGATCAGCAGGTCTGAGATCTCACTTGTTGCCGCAACCCGGGGTCCGGGTCTTATTGGCTCACTGCTTGTTGGATACAATTATGCAAAAGGATTTGCACTGGCGTTGGGTAAACCGTTCATGGGAATTGATCATATTGAGTCTCACATGTTTTCATGTTTTATAGGCAGCAGCGAAATTGAGTATCCATTTATTTCTCTTGTTGTTTCAGGCGGGCATACAATATTATTCCTGGTAACCGGTAGTGATTCCTACAAAGTCCTTGGCAATACACATGATGATGCAGCCGGCGAAGCATTTGATAAGGTTGCAAAGATGCTTGGGCTGGAGTATCCAGGCGGTCCGTTAATTGATAAGCTTGCATCACAGGGCAATCCTGATTTTCACAAATTCCCAAAATCAAATATAAAAGGTTCGCCTTATGATTTTTCATTCAGCGGAATTAAAACATCTGTGCTCTATTACCTGAAAAAAAATTACGAACCCGCTTTAAAGGAAATTCCCTTAAATGATATTGCAGCTTCATTCCAGAAAGCGGTAACAGGCTCACTGGTAGAAAAGACCATGCAGGCTGCAAAGGATAATAATATTAAAATTATTGCAGTATCAGGCGGTGTTTCGGCAAACTCAGCATTAAAGGCACAGTTTAAAGAATATGAAAAAACAGGTTACAGGATATTTTTCCCTGATAAAATATATTCAACTGATAATGCTGCAATGATAGGATATAATGCATTTTTAAAATTCCGCGATTCAGAGGGCAAACTGGCACATGACTTCATGCAGCAAAAGGCATATGCAAGGTTTAACTATTAACAGAATAAATAAATTAAAATTTAATGCCGGATAAAAAACAGCATAGAGCAGTAATAGAAGTTGACCAGCAGCTGACCGGCGATATATCCGATCTAATCGCAAGCGGTTCTGATACCCTTTTAAAGAATATACTTGCTGATATTTATCCTGCAGATATTGCGCAGATAATAGATAACTTAAATGACGAAGAAGGACTGGAGTTATTTAAGCTGCTTGATGATGAAACCCAGGCAGAGGTTTTAATTGAGCTTAACGACCACCAGAAGGATTTTATCCTTGAGCATCTTTCAACCGGCGAGATATCAGAGATCCTTGGAGAAATGGATTCCGATGATGCTACCGATATTATCGGTGATCTTGAAGAAGATAAGGCTGAAGATGTGCTGCAGCAGATGGAGGCCGAAGACTCCAGCGAAGTTAAAGAACTCTTAAGCTACGATGAAGATACCGCTGGCGGTATCATGCAGAAGGAGTTTGTAATTGTAAAAGCCTCTGACCCCATACACCGCGCTGTTGATATTATCCGCGAAGAAGCACCTGATAACGAGCACTTATACCATATTTGGGTAACCGATGAAATGGGAAGGCTGCAGGGAATTGTTTCCCTTAAGAAAATAATAGTTGCGCTTGATACTCCTTCTGTGATAATGGCTGATATTATGTCAACTGAAGTTATTTCAGTTGATGTGGATACTGACAGGGAAGAAGTTGCGGGCATTATGAGAAAATACGACCTTGTATCTGTACCTGTAATAGATAAGCAGCAAAGAGTGGTAGGTAAGGTTTCCTTTGATGATATTGCCGAAATTATGGAAGAGGAATTTTCGGAAGATGTTGCTAAAATTGTGGGTTCTGATGCAGAGGAATTGGAAAGCAAGTCCCCTTTCCAGATAGCATGGCTGCGCCTTCCATGGGTACTTATCACACTGGGTATTGAGTTCCTTGCCGGTGTGGTTATACATTACTATGATGAAACATTAACAAAGATAATCCTGCTTGCATCATTTATGCCTATAATTTCAGCTATTTCAGGCAATACAGGCCTGCAGGCTGCGGCTATTACTGTACGCGCACTGGCAACCGGACATGCTTCGCTTGCAAAATGGTGGGTTCCAATACGCCGCTCTGTCCAGACAAGCCTGATAATCGGCGCGGTTTGCGGATTAGTTATAGGCAGTATAGCAGCACTTTGGGATAAGAACCTGGTCCTTGGTCTGTTGGTTGGATTTTCAATGTTCATTTCCATAAATATTTCAGGGTTTGTAGGGGCATCTTTCCCGATGATATCAAAAAAGCTTGGATTCGATCCAGCCCTTACTGCGGGTCCGTTTGAAACCGCATTCCAGGATGTAGTTGGTATTTCAATTTTCCTTTCTCTTGCAACTCTTTTGCTAAAATGGCTTTCATAAACTCAATACAGGAAGCTTATCAGAAAATTCTTTAAATATCTTTCACCCGCTGATATTGTAACACAGGCAATGCTCCTGGTACTGTGTTTTATTTACCTTTATTTCAATTTTAAGATAGGATACTGGCTTGTGCTGGTAATTGTAAATTTATTTTTTATCTGGGGAATTTACAGGCTGGTGTATAAGTACGAAACACTTGCCGAAAAATACGGTGATGAAAAATTAAGCAACTCCTCGCCATTAAAGCTGGCAAGGTACTGGTACGGCATTGCTGCAATCCTGTTTATTTTTAAGCAGGTATATATTATAGGTTATGCATTAAAGCTGCCTGACTGGGATCCTGTATTTATGAGGCTTGATTTTGGTCTGTTTGGGGTGAACCCAACACAATGGGTGTATAAGTATCAAAATCCTTTTTTAACCGAATTCCTTCAGTTAGTATATGTCTATTACTATCCTATGATCGTTGTATTTGGACTGGAGCTTTACCTGTGGCACAGGTACAAGGAGTTCAAGTATACAATATTCATTTTATTCTTCAGTTTTTTTGTTAGCTACATTTTGTATTTGATATTTCCCGCTAACGGGCCGCGTTTTCATCTGCATGATTTTTATGCTATAAATAAGGAGCTTCCGGGTGTATTTTTAACTGAATATGTAAGGATGTTCCTTAATTTTGGTGAGTCAATACCGCCGGGGGTTAAAAATCCGCAGGATTTTGTTCAGCGCGATGCAATGCCCAGCCTGCATACTATAACAGCGTTCCTTATCACATACCTCTCATGGAAGTTCCGCTCAAAGTCATTTTATTTTTACCTGCCGTACTTATTCTGTATGATAGCAGCAACAATATATTTAAGGTATCATTACGTGGTAGATATTGCCGGAGGGCTGATTATGAGTGTAATTACTATAATAATTGGTATGATAGTTTACAGGAATAAAGATATCATAACCTCTAAAAATACTTAAATACGATACTTTGAGTATTGCTGCCAACAAATGATTTCAAGCGCTTAATATTACCGTTATCACCGTTCAGGATATAAAGGGTATTGCCGCCGGAACCGGATTCACTTGTCAGGTAAAGCTCATTTGTATTTGGTTCATATGCAGCAGTCCTTATAGCAAGACCCAAAGAAGCCTGCATTATCATAGTAAAAGTAAATGTACCCGAAGAAGATGTGGCAAGCCATACTTCCCTGCCTCCGGCCACAGCATAAAAGCTGTTCTGTGTTTTAAATATTAATTCTGTAATACCTGAAAAAATGGATGGCACTGCAAATGAATCAATTGTAGTAAATGATTCCTGGTCAACCCTGTAAACATTGTTATTTAAGCTAGTCGATATAAATATACCGTTAACATTATATATTGCGCTTACGGGCACAAAAGGATAGAACAGCTTAGTAACGCTGTAGTTTATTTCATTTACAAATGCCGCCGAAGGTTCATTGTTTAACGAATTTCTTGTAACAATATATTTATTAAATGCGTATAGAACGTTTGCCGGGTTGCTGCCAACCTCTACTGTATCCTTTATGATATTAAAATCCAGGTCAAGTACTGTAATGTTCGTACTTCCTGAATTGCCGACAACGATCCTGGTATTGTTTATTGCAAAGCCATCAGGGCTTGACCCGAACCGCAGTGAATCCGTTACACCATTTGTTTCAGGATCAATTTTATATATCGTTCCGTTATGACCCGGGGTACCAAGGGTTGTAACATAAAGCTTCCTGTCGGAATTCAGCTTCATTTCACCGGGATTAACATTCAATTTTAAACCGGGGTTATTTGTTGTATATACAAAATCTGTAACGGAATCTTTGGCTGCATCATAATATGCATAATCTGTTCCCGTGGAAGGAGAGTAATATAAAATATAAGCTCCGTTTAATGAATTCCCGCCTGTATTTGTTACTGTAGGTCCTGATGAATCACCGCATGAGTTGAATATTACTGCAAGGGATATTATGAGAAATATTATCAATGAATTTTTAAGAAGTTTCATTTTTTACTTTTGCCTTTTTACTTTTGCTTTCTAGTATTCTATCCCTTTTCTGGCCTGGATGCCTTTTTCAAAATAATGTTTAACTTTCCTGTTCTCTGTTATCAGGTCAATTCTGTCTTCAAGTCCATCGAATAATTTATGACCGGTTAATATCAGCTCAAACCTTCTGTTCTTATCATACAGGTCAAGTATATCGAAAACATCTTTTTCCTCAATTAAGTGATAATTTGCAGCGGCAACAAATTCATCAAGTACTAAAACATCCTGTTTGCCGTTTACGATCAGATCTCGTACAATGCCAAGAGCTCTTTTAGCTTCTTCAAAATCTTCTTCGGCATTTTTGAATCTGAAAGTACCGTCTTCGTTCATTCTTTCGCATCCGCTTGAATATATTTCAACCGGGTAGCCAAGCTCCTTAAGCTTAAAGAATATCCTGCGCTCATAGTAGTGTTCTTTTGTCTGGTCATGACCTTTATCAAACTCAACAATTGCAACAGCCATTCCCGCACCAAGCGCACGGAATGCCAGGCCCATAGCGGCAGTGGTTTTGCCTTTGCCGTATCCGTAATATAAATGTGACTGGTGTTTTTCTTTGTCGGGTAATTTTTCGTATTCAGCTAAAACTTTTTGTACTTTATCCCTGTATTTTTTCCCGCCGGCTTTCTTTGCATCTTCCATTGTAACTTTTTTCTTGTCCATACCGGCTGAAATAATAAATTAATTGCTATATTATTGAAAAATCTATTTCAATTTTTTTACCGCCAAGATCAAGCTGCCTGTAAGTAACTCCGGCCATATCAAGCATTTTCTTTGATGCCTTTACGCTGTCGGTATCTTTGTATTTATCCGAGAGGTAAATAATTTCCTTTATACCTGATTGTATTATCAGCTTTGTGCATTCATTGCACGGGAATAAAGCAACATAAACCCTTGAGCCGTGCAGGTCTTTGGTTGAATTCAGTATTGCATTCGCTTCTGCATGAACAACATACGGGTATTTAGTATCATTGGTATCTTCTGAAGTTTTGCCCCATGGCAAAGCGTCATCATCACAGCCTATGGGAAAACCATTGTAACCGATACCGACAATTTTGTTGTACTGGTTAACAATACATGCACCTACCTGTGTGCTGGGGTCCTTGCTCCGCTTTGCAGAAAGCAACGCAATACCCATAAAATACTCATCCCACGAAATGTAATCCTGTCTTTTCATTCAGTATTATTCCCGCGAAGGCGGGAATCCATTCTTTATTTTTGTCATTCCCGCGAATGCGGGAATCCATACTTGCTTTTTAAAAAGCACCGCAGACAATTGTGTGTCTTTAGGCCTGTCTGTGTATAATAAAATTAAACATACTTCTTCAATTCTTCATTCATTTCATCAAGTGTGCCGTCATTCAGTATCATATAATCAGCAAATGCTATCGGACCCCCTTTATCAAGCTTTTCAATCTCACTCAGGTCACGGCTCATTGATTCTTCGTTTGTCAGCGGGCGAAACGGTCGCTTAAGCAGCCTTTC
>CAZOAP010000069.1:2910-13792 GCA_964577645.1 uncultured Ignavibacteriales bacterium | reverse complement strand
TTACTTAATTTTAAGGAAAAACCTTAATAAATTTCAATAATTTAAGTTTTTTATTATCTTTGCCTTAATATTGCAAAAATAGTAAAAATTAAAGAAAATTGAGGGTACTTGTTTGATGCAGCTTATTGAAAAAATTCTGTGGAAAAGCCGCTATATGGTGTTCTTTGCAGTTATATCTGCAATCTTTTCTGCATTAATAATGATAGTTATGGGCACACTGGAAGTTATCGGGGTCAGTATTGATTTCTTCAGTGCATTCCAGAGCCATGAAGCTTATGAGGAGTTTGGCAAAAATGCTGTATCACATCTTGTAAGTGCAATTGATGATTATCTTATAGGCACAGTATTTCTTATCTTCGGTATTGGGTTATATGAACTTTTCATCAGCAAAATTGATGTTGCTGAAAATGATGAAACTTCATCAAAGGTACTTATTATCCACGATCTTGATGCACTTAAGGAGAAAATTGCAAAAGTTGTTATCATGGTATTGATAGTTACTTTCTTTAAGTATGCAATAAATTTCCACTACGGCGAAATGATAAATCTCTTGTATCTGAGTATAGGTATTTTGCTGATAGCTGTATCAATTTATCTTACACATAAATCACCACACAGTAAGAACAATCACAACAACAGTAATGAACATTGAGTGGCTCCGTGAATATTGTTTAAGCTTTAAAGGAGCTTATGAAGAAATTCAGTGGGAAAATCACCTTTTATTTAAAGTCGGCGGAAAAATGTTTGTTCTGGCTTCTATTGATAATACCGCTGAAAATATCATGTCACTAAAAAGTGACCCAGAAAAATTTGAAGAGCTTATCGAGCAGGAAGGAATTATCCCCGCGCCATATCTGGCAAGGAATAAATGGATTTCTATACAAAGATCTTGCAGAATAAAAACCAATGAGCTGAAAGAGCTTATAAATAAATCCTATGAGCTTGTATTTGCAAAACTTCCTAAGAAAGTAAGAGAAAGGATATTAAACCCTTCGACAGGCTCAGGGTGAGGAATATCATAAAAATTTTCATTTTTATTTGAAATATGGCAAAGGCAGATTTATTGTTCATTACTCATTACTCATTACTAATTGATTTCCCTGTTTTAAAATCAATAATCTTTGAATCTTTTCCGGGTTTCTGAATAAACTTCACCTCATCTGTAATATCTTTTTGCAGCAGAACTGTATTTCCTATGGAAAATCCTTTTACAGTTGTTTCAGCAAGTGAATATTCAATATCTTCATACTTAATTTTTAATTTATTTGTGTTAGGGAATTTCCCTTCAACAGCCACTGCAATATGCCCGGGGAAGTAGACAAGCCGGTAATTTATTCCTGCAGCTTCAAGCAGCGATGCATAAAGAATTGTCAAGCCGCTGCAGTCAGATCTCCCTGTCATTAATACTTCGTTCGGCCGCTTCAATACTTCATAGCCGCCATAAGCTTCATTTTCGCTGAACTCAATATTACCTGTCACAAAATCCAGCAATTGCTGAGCAGCAAGTGTTTTATTGCTTTTATCTGTGATGATCATATTAACAAAGCGCCTCAGGCTAGGTTCATTTTGCACGCTTACAAAAGCACCGTGATTAGCCATATATTTATTGGTTTTGATCTCGGAATCTGTTTTGCCGCCGTATATGCTTCTGTCATCAGCAAAATCTGCAAGCTCATTCATGCTTAATGTATATGTCAAACCGTTTTTAAGCTTTATTACAATTGGCCGGGTACTATCAGGTTTAAAATCATTTTTGGGGAAGCGGAAGAGTAACCTGGTGGTACCTTTCAGCGTGTAAGCTCCCAAAAATACATCGCCATTTTGCTCAAAGCCAAAATCAACAGCGTTCTTATCTATAGTTAATTTGTTCAGTGTTGTATTGCTGTCAAAATCACTTTTATTTATGCTGAAGTACAGCGTCTGCTCGTCCATATCATAAAGCTTCAGGTCAGCCTCGGTACCGGTTATCTGCTGAACAAAATCTTTATTGCGGAACATCGGTTCAGACATGTAGCTTACCATTGCATCGCGCAGGCGTTTATTGTTGTGAGTATCAGTTAGATCTTCCTTCTTTTTGCTGCATGAAATAAATAAAAGGGAAGTGATAAGAAATATTATAAAATGTCCGGACCGTTTCAATTTTATACGTTTTGATTTATATAATATAACTAACAATCTTTAAATGTGATATTTAAAATACTGAAATTATTCTTACACAGTATTACTTATTATTCCCTGCATACAATGGAAACTTTTAGTTAAATTTGTAACCGGCTAATATAATATTGCTCCCGTAGTGTAATGGATAGCACGTCAGGTTCCGGTCCTGCCGGTGAGGGTTCGAGTCCTTCCGGGAGTACGATCTTCAATAAACAATGAGTAATTAGTAATGAACAATAAAAATAATCAATTGTATCCAAAAAATAATTGCTCATTATTGAGCATCAGTTTGTGATGCGAAATCTGTCAGTGCAGACTCATTATTAATTACTAATTGTAAATGGAAGCTTTACTTAAAACCATTGAGATACTCGGTATTTTTGCATTTGCTATTACGGGAATAATAGAAGCCCGCAGGAAACAAATGGATATTATCGGCACATATTCCGTTGCAATGGTTACAGCATTCGGCGGCGGTACGCTGCGTGATCTATTAATTGCACACTATCCCTTATTCTGGATGCAGAACTATAATTACCCTATATTTATTCTTGTGCTTTCAGTGCTTTCAATCTTTATTCTAAGGAAAAAGGAGAGCTTCTCGGCTCCCGTTGTTATGCTGCTTGGTGTACTTGATGCACTTGGTTTAGGGCTATTCAGCGCACTGGGTACCTCATTTGCGCTGAGCGGTGGAGTGTACTGGTTCAACGCTGTATTAATAGGTGTTATTACCGGAGTATTTGGTGGGGTAATGCGTGATGTGATTTGCAATGAAGTACCGGTATTTTTCAAGCAGTCACAGCTTTATGCTACATGCTCATTTATTGGCTCGCTTATTTTTGTGATACTTGCAAATTATTTTCCGGTTGATTCACTTGTTCCCCTGATATCATGCATAGCTTCGGCATTTATACTGAGGATAATATCCATAAAATATAATATTCAGTTAAAATTTTAATTAATAATAATTGACTGATAAATTCTCATACGAAAAGACCCTTAAAACACTTCCTGAAAATAATTTCCTGAACCTTCAGCAGTATTTGTTTGTAACATCAAAACAGCTTACAAAATTTTTCTATTACACAAAGGTCACTCCTCACCAGGTAATACTGCTTTCAATGATATTCGGTATTGCTGCATCGTACCTTATTATTCAGCCCGTAAAACTTTATGCTGTAACAGGGGCAATACTTTTATTCTACAAGAATGTGCTGGATAAAGTTGACGGCTCGCTGGCAAGGGCAAAAGGACTCGACTCGCGCCGCGGAAGGTTTTATGACTCCATATCAGATTTTATTGTAACACTTGCCTCTTTTACTGCTATTACATATCATACATACCAAATTCATCATTCAACAATAATAATTGCTGCAGGATTTGCCGCAATGATATTTTCAATGCTGCAATGCTCTTATTTTATTTTCTACCAGGTATCATTCATAAAGCTTTCAGGAAAGCAAACCGTGAACAGGATACTTGAAGATGTTACAGAAGATGATAAAGTAAAACAGGATAAGTGGACAATCTTCCTTCAGAAGATATTTATGCTCATTTACGGCTGGCAGGATAAATTATTTTTTAAAATAGATAAAATTTTGTTTGATAAGCTTACTCAACACACTTTGAGCATTCGCTCTGTCGAAATGCGAAATCCCGACCTGGCGGGACAAAACACTCCATTAACTCAATTATGGTATCAGAATAAACCTTTCCTGACTCTTGCAAGCTCACTATCCATAGGTACACATATTTTTCTGATATGCCTATCTGCAATTATTGGTGAGTTTATGTACTATTTCATTGTGAATTTAATCTTAATGAACTTATTGTTAATATTGAGCGTTATTTATCATTACACAAGTACAATAAAACAGCTAAAAAAACAATAAATTGCTATTTATTACAAGAAAATTTCATTTCAGCGCATCTCACCGGGTATTTAACCCAAAATTGAGCGATGAAGAGAATTTTAAGATTTACGGAAAGTGTTCCAATCCAAACGGGCACGGACATAATTACGAAATGGATGTAACAGTCTCCGGTGAAATTGATCCTGAGCTTGGCTATGTAATGGATCTGACCCAGCTTAAGCTGCTTGTGGAAAAGGAAATAATCGATAAGGTAGATCACAAGAACCTGAACATGGATGTTGATTTCATGAAAGGTGTGCTGCCCTCGACAGAGAATATTGCATTTACATTCTGGAACCAGATAGAAGCAAAGATAAATACACCACTTAGAAAACTTTATTCAATAAGAATAAGAGAGACGATAAACAACTCAGTTGAGTATAAAGGTAAGATGTAAAAAGTATTTTCAGGATAATCAACTCCTAAGGAGTGAAATTATTTTAGAAAAATTAATTTATGTTGTAAAACCCCGAAGGGGTGACATATTAAAAAAAGAAATAAGCAAATATGCCTGATAAGAAAAAAAATAACCGCATCAAAGAAGATGATGATAATAATCTCATCAGTGTAAACTATAATGGTGATTCATTAAAGAAGCTGGAAGAAAGTGTTACAAGCATACTGAATGAAATTGGCGAGGATCCCAAAAGGGAAGGACTGCTTAGAACGCCAAACCGTGTTGCAAAAGCATATAAATTCCTGACAAAAGGATATGATGAAGATGTTGAGAAGCTTCTGAACAATGCTATATTCAACGAGCATTATGATGAAATGGTCATTGTAAAGAATATCGATTTCTTCAGCCTGTGTGAGCATCATATGCTTCCGTTTTTCGGCAAGTGCCACATTGCATATATTCCGCATGGCAAAATTGTAGGCTTAAGCAAGCTGCCAAGGCTGGTTGAAATGTACTCACGCCGTCTGCAGGTGCAGGAGCGAATGACCCGTGAAATTGGCGATATGATAAATAAAATTCTTGAGCCAAAAGGTGTTGCCGTTGTTACTGAAGCCAGCCATTTATGCATGATGATGCGCGGTGTTGAAAAGCAGAATTCCATTGCAACAGCTTCATGTATGCTGGGCAGGTTCAAGTCAGATGAAAAGACCCGTGCAGAGTTCCTGAAGCTCATTGGCAAGTAAACATACCATAAACCACAGTTGAAAATAGGCTTATTAAGACATTTTAAAGTTAATCTCAAATATCCCCGCAGTCTGCTGGTTACATATGGTGAAGTTTTTAACTGGTATGAAAAATACGGAACTGCAGATGTACTGGTAAAGGATGTTGACCTGTGCGGTGTTGAATGGAAAAAGTGTTATGCCAGCCCTTTACACAGAGCATCCGTTACAAGCAAAGCAGTTTATAAAGGCGATATTACCGTAATTGATGACCTGAAAGAGCTTGACGTGCTGCCCGTACTTAAAGGTACGCGAAGAAAGCCTTTTTTGCTGTGGGGTATTATGCTTAAGATACGTTCAACACAAAGCAATTACATCACAAATGAGTTTGAAGCGAAAGTATCTGCATTTCTTGAAGGTGTACTCAAAAATGATAATTGCGATGTGCTTATTGTCTGCCACGGCTTTGTGATGACGTACATGCAAAAGCTGCTGATGGAAAAAGGATTTAAAGGAAAGAATTTCTTTGTGCCAAAGTATAATAAGATCTATATTTACGAAAAATAATAATACCGCTGATTAAAATATATTGCTGAGCTCAAACGAAATAAAGCTATATGCATCCTTAAAGCAAAAGAAATACCGCGAAGAATACGGTAAGTATCTCATCGAGGGATTTCATCTGATAGAGGAGTGCCTTAATTCAGAGCATGAGCTTGAATATATTATATTACGCAGCGATGTGAATTTACAAAGTCATACTGCAATTTTAGAAAAAATTGCTAAGAATAAAACTATTGTTGAACCCCTGCCTGAGAAATTATTCAATAAGCTTACTGATACCGAGTCATCGCAGGGAATAGTTGGCGTTGTAAAACATCCTAAGGTGAAACAGGGGGGAAAAGAACCGGGAATTATACTTGCACTAGATAAAATTAACGACCCGGGAAACCTTGGTACAATTATACGCACAGCATACTGGTTCGGTGTACCTGAAATTCTGCTCAGCAGTAATTCAGCTGACCCGTACAATCCAAAAGTAATACGCGCAACTCAGGGCGGAATTTTCCATACCCAGATTTTTGAAGATGTTGACCTTGTTAACGAATTAAAGAAATTGCAGGGTAAAGGATATACAGTTTATCTTTTTACTCTTGATGCAAAACAAACTTTATCTCAAATCTTCAAATCTGATAAATCTCATAAATCAGTGATTGTTTTCGGCAGTGAAGCACATGGTATTTCAGAGGAATTGCAGAATGCAGATTTTGAGAAAGTGAAAATAGAAGGTTATTCAGGCTCTGAATCACTTAACGTAGCAATTGCTGCCGGTATAGCTTTGTATGAGTTTAGAAAATAATTAAAAATTATTAACATTATAAGACTTCAAAAGTCTTAAAGACTTTCGAAGTCTTATCGTAAAACTTAAATCTATTTTAATATCACCATTTTCTTTGTATCGGTATAACCATCTGATTCCAGCTTATAATAATACACCCCGCTTGGAAGGTTAGTAGCATCAAAAACTGCTTCATATGTATTGGCTTCTTTGTAACCTTCGTCAACTATCTGAACTTCTTTTCCTAATTCATCATATACAGTCAGTTTTATATATCCGTTCTTCGGAACTCCGTATTTTATTTTAGTAACCGGATTAAATGGATTTGGGTAGTTTTGGTATAACCTGTATGTGTTTGGGATCTCTACTGTCTGCTGTATACCTGTTGGGCAGGTGTATGTTAAAATTAAACACCATCCGTATAAACTCCCTGTATCTCCTGTCGCAGTATCAGTTATAGCAATCTTCCAAACACCGTCAGTTAATAATCCGTTAAATGGTAACAGAGGATTTGAGGGAATGTAAGTTCCTGTAAAAGGTGCAGTACCAGAAGCTAAAGGGATTAAAGCAGAATCATCGAGAATTGTATTTATAAAATTATCACCTGAACCGCCAACATGATCAACTAATAAAGATCCGACACCTGATTTCCTCAGATAGAGCCTAATATCCGAAACCCATGTATGGGTGATATTCGTAATTTTAAAATTAACATCATGTACAATACAGCCATTACCTAAAAATATAACAATTGAATCAATAGCTGTTGAAGAATTTTGAATAGGTACATTTATTCCTGTTCTGCAAAAACTCTGCTGTACACTCTGAGAATATATTTTTAAGCTAAATGAATTAATTACAAAAATACAGCAGCAAATCAGTAAGATTTTATTTTTCATAATTATTTATTTTATAATTACCATTTTCTTTGTATCGGTAAACCCATCTGTCTCTAACTTATAATAATACACTCCGCTTGGCAGATTTGTAGCATCAAAAACTGCTTCATATGTATTGGCTTCCTTATAACCTTCGTCCACAACCTGAACCTCTTTGCCTAATTCATCATAAACAGTTAGTTTTATATATCCGTTTTGCGGCACACCATATTTGATTTTAGTTACCGGATTAAATGGATTTGGGTAGTTTTGGTAAAGCCTGTATGTGTTCGGGATCTCAACAGTTTGTAAAATGCCGTTTACATTTGTATGTACTATTCTCAAACACCAGGCTTTAAGAACACCAGTATCTCCTATTGCAGAATCTGTTATAACTAATTTCCAATACCCGGCTCCAGGCATATAATTATTAAATCTTGAAAGAGAATCATAAGGCCGGAATGTACCTGTAAATGGCGGTGGCGGCGGAGGACCTGAAGCTGAATCATCAAGCAAAGACCCAATAAAGTTATCTGCTGACCCTCCTATATTATTAATGACTTTTACCCCAATATTCCCTCTTTGAATGTAAATCCTAAGATCACTCACCCATGTGTGGAGAATTGTATCAAGCAGCAGATTTACATCAACAATTTTGTTTCCTCCGGGTATATTTATAAACATTGAATCAATTGATGTTGAATTATCTAGAATTTGTACTGAAAGTGAATTACGGCACTGGTTTATATACTGTTGCGAATATATTTCTGCTTTGAAGAAAGTAGTGAAAATAACAAAAAGCAGTAAGATGTACTTTTTTGTATTCATATAATTTATTATTTAATTATTACCATTTTTTTAGTATCGGTAAAACTATCAGATTCAAGCATATAATAATAAATACCGCTTGGCAGATTTGTCGCATCAAAAACTGCTTCATAAATATTGGCTTCCTTATAACCTTCATCAACAACCTGGACTTCTTTGCCTAATTCATCATATACAGTTAATTTTATATATCCGTTTTGCGGAACCCCATATTTTATCTTAGTTACCGGATTAAACGGATTGGGATAGTTTTGGTATAACCTGTATGTGTTGGGTATTTCCACTGTCTGTTGAATACCTGTTGGACAGGTATACGTTAGAATTAAGCACCATCCTGTTAAAACCCCTGTATCACCACTGGCAGTATCCGTCAAAGCAATTTTCCAGACGCCGTCAGTAATTAATCCGGTAAAAGGTAATAACGGGTTCGAGGGTCTGTATGACCCTGTAAACGGTGCAAAACCGGAAGCTATAGGAGTTGTTGCAGAATCATCCAGAATTGTATTCACAAAATTATCACCTGAACCGCCAACATGATCTACAAGCAAAGAACCTGTTGTTGATTTACGTAAATATATCCTTAGATCTGCATCCCAAGTATGAGTGATGTTTGTTATTTTTAAATTAACATCCTGAACAGTACAACCGCTGCCAAGAGATACAGTTATTGAATCATAAACAGTAATTAAACTGCCTATTGGGATATTTATACCTGATCTGCAAAAACTCTGCTGTGTACCTTGTGAAAAAATATCTGAGTAAGAAGACAATAGAAAGAAAAGTGAAAATATAATTAGTAATTTATTAGGTTTCATGATGAAGGTTTTAATTTATAAATTATTAACTTATCAAAATATACTTATTTGTGTTTTTGATTTCAACATAAATAAGTGATTTTTTTAATTGGTTAGCCTATAACCGTTACATTAATCTTGCTAATTTCCAAAAAATTAGATAATTTGTACTAATTTATATAAGTAAGTTAGAAAAGCTATCAGATCACTAATTGAAAATATTAGCTTTTTCAGACTAATGCCAAAATACTCTGGCTTACTTAAGATTTTTTTCTTTTCTTTAATTATCATTACTTTACTTCCCTTAACAATTATATCTCAAAAAATTCAGGTAGATGACGGCGAAACACCGGAATATTATACAAATATTGTAAAGCTGTATGCACCCGGTGAAGATGCATTCATAGCACTGCAGTATCTTGCAGCACCATCGGTGTTTAAGCATGACTGGAAGAAAGCTGCAAAGTATTATGAAGAATACAGGTCCAAATTTCCGGGGTATGAAGCGCGGTTTGATAAGATACTTGAAATTATCAATGCTCCTGATAAGAATATCAGGCTGACCAACATGGGTGGTAATATCAACTCACTCGGGCGGGAGTACAGCCCTGTAATATCACCGGACATGAAAAAGCTTTATTTCACTGGCCGTGATAGAGAAGATAATATCGGCGGAGAGGATATATTTATCTCACAGTATGTTAATGACCGCTGGATAATATCAAAACCACTTATAGGCAAGATTAATACAGAAAGCAATGAATATATAAACAGTATATCCGCTGACGGAAATATACTTGTGCTCTTTGGCAATTACCTGAACGCGCTCGGGCGTGGTGATAACTTCTACACAGAAAAAACAAAGAACGGCTTTACTGAAGTGCAGCAGTATCCCGAACCGATAAACTCCAAGTGGTGGGATGCCGATGCATACCTGACCGCTGACGGCAAAGCAATAATATTCTCATCTGAAAGACCAGGTGGTGTTGGTGATTATAAGCCAAAGGGTGATTACTACCACGGAATGTACTGGGGCAACACTGATCTTTATGTTGTGCTTAAAGAACCCGATGGTTCATGGGGCAAGACAGCGATAAATCTTGGTGATGTAATTAATACTCCATTCACAGAACGTACACCGTTCCTGCACCCGGACGGTAAAACACTGTACTTTTCTTCTGACGGACATCCTGGGCTGGGGAAATCTGATGTGTTCAAAGTGGTAAGGCTAAATGATACATCATGGACCCAGTGGAGCGAACCGGTTAATCTTGGGAAAGAAATAAATACACCCAATGAGGATTGGGGATTTAAAATATCAACAGACGGAAAGAAAGCATATTTTTCCACAGTTAACGATATTGGATTTGGTGAAGAGGATATTTATTTTGTTGACCTGCCCGAAGAAGTTCAGCCGGTAAGCGATGTTGTAACGATTAACGGAAAAGTACTTGATGAGAACGGGAATCCCGTGGATGCAACAATTAAATGGGAAGATGTTGAGCTTAAAAAGGAAGTTGGTGTTGCAAAAACCGATCCCGTTACGGGTGAATACTTCATAGCGCTTCCCACAGGAAGATATTACGCCTATTACGCTGAAGTGAAAGGATTTTATTCGGTTGTGAACTATCTTGATCTTACTGCTGCAAAAGCATTTGAGCAGATAAGCACAAACATGAGCGTTATATCAGTTGAAGAGCTTAAAAATTCCGGTAAGGCAATTAAGATTGAAAATATTTTCTTTGACTCCGGCAAGTTTGATCTGAAAGAAGAATCACATGAAGCACTGAACCTGCTCTACAGGTTCATGCACGCAAACCCCGAAGTTATGGTTGAAATAAATGCGCATAC
>CAZOAP010000069.1:0-2900 GCA_964577645.1 uncultured Ignavibacteriales bacterium | reverse complement strand
GATGATGTTGGCAGTGACCATTTTAACCAGGAGCTTTCTGAAAAACGGGCGACATCTGTTGTAAATTATCTTGTTGGCATTGGTATTGATGCAACCAAGCTCATACCGCAGGGATTTGGTGAAACACAGCCCGTTGCCCCCAATAACACAGAAGAGGGTAGGGCGCTTAACCGCAGAGTTGAGTTCAGGCTGCGGAAATAAAAAAAATACTGAAATTCTTTAAATATAACCGTTGTTATTGATAATTATGAAACGGAATATTTTAATACTGCTTGTACTTTCACTAAACACTTACTATATATTTGCCCAGCGTGATCTTGAAACCATAAAGACCCCAGAAGAGCTTAAACAATATATATATTTAACCGCACCAAACGAAGATGCCTTTGTAGCTGTACAAATGCTGGCAAAACCCTATATTGATAAAAAAGACTGGAATGCCGCAATAAAAATTTATCTTGATTACCGCGAGTGGTTCATAGATGATGTTACAAGAACCGATAAGATAATTGAGCTTCTCAATGCGCCTGTGCAAAACCTTGAAGTTACAAATCTTGAAACAATAAATACAACTAAGAGCGAGTACTTTCCAGTACTTACAATCGACGGCAAAACGATGTACTTTACATTTGCGGAAGGGAAAAAAGGCGGTGAAGACATTTATTACTCACAGTTAATAAGCGATACATGGATAAAACCACAAAACCTTGGCTCACCTTTCAGCACAATAGAAAATGATGCTATAAACAGCATCTCTGCTGACGGAAATACAATTGTTCTTTTCGGCAGCTATAAAGGCCACATCGGCGGGGGAGATAATTTCTATGCGCAAAAAACCGCAAACGGATGGAGTGAAATTAAACCGTTCCCAAAACCAGTTAACTCCCAGTACTGGGATTGTGACGGCTACCTGACCGCTGACGGCAAGGCTTTCTTCTTCACTTCAGACAGGAAAGGCGGAGTAGGTGATTTTGTAAAAGGCGGACAGTTCTACCACGGTGAGTATGAAGGTAATACTGATATTTGGGTATCTGTTAAGAATGATTCAGGCTGGGGAAAGCCAATAAATATAGGCCCTGCAATAAATACTCCCTATGCTGAGCGCTCTCCGTTCCTCCACCCCGATGGCAAAACATTATATTTTTCAAGTGACGGGCATCCGGGACTGGGAAGCCTTGATGTATTTAAGTCTGTGAGGTTAAGTGATACCTCGTGGACTGAGTGGAGTGAACCGGTAAATCTTGGCAAAGAGATAAACACTGCGGGATATGATGTTGCATATAAAATTTCAACTGATGGGAGGTATGCATATTTTTCCAGTGACCGCGAGGGCGGCAAAGGCGGTTATGATATTTACCGCGTTACATTGCCAAAGGAAGCAATGCCTGAGAAAAACGTTGTGACAATAAAGGGCAGGGTCACTGATGAAAATTCAAATCCTGTTGATGCGAAGCTGCTGTGGTTTGATCTAAGCTCTAATATGAACGCTGGCTCACTTACCAGTGACCCTGAAACAGGAAATTATATCATTACACTCCCAAATGGGAGGAACTACAGCTATTTCGCTGAACATCCCGGGTATTATTCTGTATCAAATAATATTGATCTTGTTTCACAAAGTGATTTCAGCGAGCTGACCGTTGATATTATAATGCAATCGTTACAGTCACTGCAAAACACATTGATAGTATTAAATAATATTTATTTCGATTTTGATAAATCTGATCTTAAACCGGAATCATTTACTGAGCTCGGAAGAGTTGTAAAATTCCTTACGGATAATCCGAATGTAAAAATAGAAATTGCTGCACATACTGATTCAAAGGGCAGTGAAGATTACAATTTGAGCCTTTCGCAAAAACGTGCGGAAAGTGTTGTAAGCTATTTGTCATCCAAAGGTATTGACCCCTCAAGGCTTATTGCCAAAGGTTATGGTGAAGCTGTCCCGATTGGCGATAACAACACAGAAGAAGGTATGGCAAAGAACCGCAGGGTTGAAATGAAGGTGCTGAATTAGTTCATTTGCAAGCGAAGCGCCAAGACTAGAAAACGCGGAGTGTCATGAAGGAAGCAATCTCTGGATTAATTATATATTAAGACTGCTTCGTCGCTAAAGCTCCTCGCAGAAAACCTGCCAATCAAACCTTATCATGCAATAATTAGACAAATTCATTTTTCCTAAAAATGTATTTAATGAAAAAGTTGCGTATTTTAGTGCAGTAATAAATCCAAAAACCAAACAAAGGCGTAATTTTTAATTTCACTTCCAAAATAAGGCTCTCACTATTCTATTTTGTTATTGTTGCTGCAATAGGTACATTCTTAAGGATGAAGTTCGTTTATCCTGTAGAGCTGCTTAACTTTGAAAATACCCTGCACTCACACTCACATTTCGCCATTCTAGGCTGGCTGTACAATGCTTTATATATAGCTATTGTTTATACATATGTGAAAGATCCCGAAAAACAGAAAAAGTACAATATCCTGTTTTGGATAACGCAGGTATCAATAATCGGAATGCTCTTCACGTTTGCATGGCAGGGATATGCGGCATACTCTATAACATTTTCAACAATGCATATTTTATGTTCATATGCATTCATATTATTTGTGCTTAAGGATATTTCTGTAATTAAAAAGGAAACACTTTCGCTGAAATTCATTTATGCTGCACTGTTCTTCCTGTTCCTTTCATCTTTGGGTCCGTGGGGATTGGTTGTAGTGGTAATACAGGGACTCGGCGGTACTGATCTTTATAAACAGGTTATATATTTCTATCTGCACTTCCAGTATAACGGCTGGTTTGTGTTTGCTGTGGTTGGCTTGTGGCTTAAATATTTTGAAGATCACGGCGCGCAGTATAAAGAAGGTTCTGCTTCAATTTCTTTTCACCTGCTCTT
>CAZOAP010000068.1:0-13839 GCA_964577645.1 uncultured Ignavibacteriales bacterium | reverse complement strand
GTATATGAATTTTCTTAAATATTTATCAGCAATTACAAAACTTAACATACATTTTGACTCTGAAAAGAACTCAAAGGTAAAATTTGAATTAACCACTGCTAAGGATGTTGCACTAAGCAGCTGGCTGCTTGGTAAATTATATTAAACTGGCTAATAATTCTTTATTTTTCAATAATTCCGAACTTTTTGTTTAAATATTCAGTTTAAATTATTGAAAATAGTAATTGATTTTACATTGAAAATAGCCCCGTATTTTGCTATTTTTCATACATTAGAAAACTATTAAACACTACCCCAAACTATTATGGGTAAAAAACTTAAATTGGAGGATTACACTATGTCAGAAGAAAGAGGCGTAGCAAAAGGTCTGTTCCTTGGATTCTTAGCCGGCGGAATTGTTGGCGGCGTTTTGGCACTTTTATATGCGCCAAAAAGCGGTAAAGAACTTCGTCAGGATATCAGGAACAAAAAGGATGAAATGCTGGATGATGCCGAGGAATATCTTGATATTGCAAAACACAAAGCCCAGGATATTATCAACGAAGGCAAAAAACGTTCAGAGGAATTGATTTCTGACGCAAAGAAAAAAGCAGGCAACCTGCTTGATGATGCAAACAATATCTTAAATGTTGCAAAGGAAAAAACTTCTAATTCATACGAAGTTGCAAAAAGCAAGATAGTTGATGAATCAGCAAAGGTGAAAGATGCAATAAAAGCCGGTGTTGATGCATATAAAGAAGAACGCAACAAACTTTAAACAGCGCATCATTTAAATTAAGAGGCATTAAATGCAGGAAATACAATTCATCTCTGGCATTGCCGTAATTGCGCTGTATGTTGCATTAATAGCGCTGGTAATATATCTTATTCGTGCAATAAAACGTATTGTCAGCGCTGTTGATAATATCAACAGTGCAATTGATAACATCGAGAGCAAAGTAGATAACATTACAACCAAAACAGAACCTTTAATAGAAAATTCTCTTTTAATTTCAAACGATATTAAGGAGATCTCTTCAAATCTCAAAATTCAATCAGCAAAAATAAACGGAATAGTTGATACTGTAAAAGATACAACCGATTCTATGGTTAATTTTGAGCAAAAGGTGCAAAAAGAGGTAGAAACAAATGTTTTTGATGCCTTAAACATGGTAAATGCAGTATCAAAAGGGATAAAGTCATTTTTAAGTGTCATTACAGGATCAAGGAACGGATCTTACAAGAATAAAAAGATACGTACTCATGAAACTGATGAAGACCTGTATTAATATATAAATTTCTTTAACCTGTTTTAATATTTCACTGAAATTTCTATCAGTTTAAACTACTATAATTTGCCGTCAAACTTCAACGCGGTAAATTTCTACTATTAATTAGAAGGGGCAGGATATTTTGGGTAACACTACACCGGACAAAATAAGGAACGTCGTAATTGCAGGGCACGGCGGTTCCGGAAAAACAATTCTCGCAGAATCCATTTTATACACCACAGGAGCTGTTAACCGATTGGGAAAAATTGAAGAAGGGTCTACCACTTCAGATTACAGCAAGGATGAGATTAACAGGAAAATTTCAATCAACTCCTCGGTTTTAAACACTAACTGGGATGATTACAAGCTTAATATTATTGATACTCCCGGTTACACAGATTTTACCGGTTCAGTGAAATCCTCCATGAGGATCATGGATACTGCATTAATAGTAGTTAACGCAAGCGAAGGTGTTGAAGTAAGCACTGAAATTGCCATGAATTATGCCAGGGAGTACGGCATAGAAGTATGCTTTGTTGTAAGCAAGCTTGATTACGAAAAGGCTGATTTTGATACCGCATTGAACCAGCTTCGTGAAAATTACGGCTCACATGTTGCTGAGCTGCAGTTCCCGGTAAACCAGGGATTCGGGTTTGACAGCATTGTCGATGTCCTGAAAATGAAGCTTCTTAAATTTTCAACTGACGGTAAAGGTGATTACACAGAGCATGATATACCTGATGCATTGAAGGAAAAAGCAAACCAGCTTCACCAGGAATTAATTGAAATTGTTGCTGAAGAAGACGAGGAATTAATGAGCCGTTTCTTTGATGAAGGCGGTACGCTGACAGAAGAAGAGCTTATTGAAGGTCTTTCACGCGAAATTAAAGCTAAAAAGATATTACCGGTTTTATGCACATCGGCAGCAACAGGTGTTGGCACAAAATCACTGGTGGAGTTCATATGCAAGTACTGCCCCTCACCTGTTGATGCAGCACCTTTTATGGCAAAGAAAACCGGAAGCGATGATTACGTTGAAGTAGCACCGGATCCGGCCGGGGCACCTGCTATATTTGTTTTTAAAACACTTTCAGAACCGCATGTTGGCGAAATGTCATTTTTCCGTGTACTCTCAGGCAGTGTAAATGCGGGTGTTGACCTGACTAACCAGGATAAAAATAAAGTTGAGCGCCTAACACAGATCTTCCAGATGAACGGCAAGAACAGGAAAGATCTTACAACTGCTGTTACAGGTGATATCGGCGCAGTTGTAAAGCTTAAAGATACACACGTAAACAATACACTCACAGGCAAGAACCTGAATGTAATGATAGATCCTATAATTTTCCCTGACCCTTTAATTGAGCAGGCATTAACTTCAAAGCAAAAAGGTGATGAAGATAAGATAGCATCAGGTCTATCACATTTACATGAAGAAGATCCTACATTCCTTTTCCATTTTGATCCTGAGCTTGGCCAAACGATCATTTCCGGACAGGGTGAGCTTCATTTAGCAATAATTATAGCAAGGCTTAAAGAAAAATACGGAGTTGATGTTAACATAGTGCCTCCAAGAATCCCGTTCAGGGAAACCATAAAAGGTAAAGTTGAAGATGTTGAGTATAAACATAAAAAACAATCAGGCGGGCATGGACAGTACGGTCATGTTCATTTAAGGCTTGAGCCGCAAAAACGCGGTGCCGGATTTGTATTTGCCAATGAAGTTGTTGGCGGCGCTATACCAACTAAATTCATACCTGCGGTGGAAAAAGGTGTTATTGAAGCCCTTGTAAAGGGTCCGGTTGCACACTACCCGGTTGTTGATGTAAAAGTCACAGTACATTTTGGTTCATATCATGATGTTGATTCATCAGAAATGGCATTTAAAATTGCAGGTGCACAGGCATTTAAAAAAGGATTCCTTGATGCCAAGCCGATACTGCTTGAGCCAATATATGAAATTGAAGTTACAGTACCCGAAATATTTATGGGTGATGTAATGGGTGATATTTCATCACGCCGCGGGAAAATTTCAGGTATGGATAACAACGGCAAGATGCAGGTAATTAAAGCCAATGTTCCGCTTTCTGAAATGCATGATTATGCTACAAAGCTCCGCTCAATTACACAGGGCAGAGGTATATTCAAGCGTAAATTTGATCACTATGAAGAAGTACCGAAGGAAATTGAAGCTAAGATAGTTGCCGAAGCCCAAAAGGAACAGGATGAAGCACATTAAGTTAGTATATAAGATTTATCAGATTTAATAATCCTAAAAGTAATTTTAAAAACCCTGGGCTAAATGTTCGGGGTTTTTATTTACTCATCACCTGAACTCGTTTCAGGGTCTATATAATTACTAATTAATCAGATTCTGAATATGGTTCAGAATGAAATAAAAAAATATGGAAAAACTCTGGTCGCCATGGCGCTCACAATATATTGAAACATTCAAAGAAGAGCAGAAAGAAGCTCTTCCCGGTTCATTGTTTACGCGTATACTGAATGAAAATGATGACAGGAAGAACTACCTGCTCTACCGCGGTAAAACAGCTTTTATCATTATGAATTTATATCCCTACAACAGCGGCCATTTGATGATAGTACCTTATAATGAAGCAAGGTCACTTGATGAACTTGATTCAGATACAAGGCTTGAAATGTTCTCACTGCTTGACCTTGGAATTAAGGCATTGACCGATGCAATTAAACCGCATGGTTTTAACATCGGAGCAAATTTGGGCAGGGTCGCGGGTGCAGGAATTGAAGATCACATACATTTTCATATCGTCCCCCGCTGGAACGGTGATACCAATTTTATGCCTGTACTGAATGATGTTAAGGTAATTTCAGAAGAAATGGGAAAAACTTACGATAAACTGTTGATTTCCATAAATAATTTGCAAAAATAGTTTTTCTGCATCATTCTATTTTAAAATTTTTAAACATATGTTATTTGTAATTGGAAATTTGATATTTGACATAATTTCGCCCCTTTTAACTATCTAAATTTTTACTTATTTTTGTAATTCTATTGAAAAATCGCTCCCATCGACTAGGGGTTAGGTCATCACTCTTTCACAGTGGAAACACGGGTTCGAATCCCGTTGGGAGCGCTAAAAGCCTCAAAATCTAACAGTTTTGAGGCTTTTTTGTAAAATTTTTAAAATTGATCTCATCATGGAAAACTTACAATTATTTATTGTATTATTAGGTGGTTATAATAAAGGTGATCTGCTTGAAGCACACAACCTGTTCATAGGAGTTAGTGATGATCTAAAATCACTGAAAAATGAAATGAAAAGATCCTGGACTGGTACAACTCATGTAGATGGATACATGATATTAAAACATGTTGATGGCTATGATATAAAGATCACTGAAGGTACACCTGCAGAATCTGCTTACCCTATGCTTGTAATCGGAAATATCGGATTTTATAAAGAAGGTAAGTTCGCTGAATTTCATAACCTGATCCCCTTTGTGCTAACAGGCGAAAATGACAGTATACTCGAAAAACTGAAACGTGACCCTGATTTTTCAGAAGGGCAGGTACTGGGTGAGCCAACAAGATCTCACCTTGATGATAAACATGTTATCACTGCGTTTGATGTTGATGATGTGATCAACGTTCAGAAAAATGTTAAAGGATATATAATAGAGCTTGTTCCCAATGAAACAAAGACAGAGAATATCCTTAAGATGGGATACCAGTTCACAGACCTGAAAAAGATGTAAGCTTTACAACACTAATATTTCCTGTAATAATATTCTTTTTCTTTTACTCCAAGATAGTAGTTAAATCCAATTTCAAATGATCCCCATGCAAATTGTCTGTAACCAGAAAATAACTCATCGTTATATACTTTCTGGTCATTCAGGTTCAGCTCACCGGGATCAACAGATCTACTGCTTTTTTTAAGCCACAGGTTAGCATGCGTGAACTTAAGCCCGAAGCTAAGTCCCATATTCTTTGTCAGCAGGTATTCAAACCCTGAATAAATGTTCAGTCCCATTCTGAAGGCAGGTGTAATACTGTATTCTGAAGCAGCATCAATGCTGCTAATTCTTGCCCTGCCTGAAATAATGCTGCCAAGTATTCCGATGCCAGTAAATGCTCGTATCTTTAAACCGGGATTAAAATTATCTTCAATTCCAAAAGCCAGTGAGTAAACATCATACTTCACAAAATCCTGTTCCTTATCATTTACCAGCACTTTATTGAACTTGCTTGTGAAGCGGTTATACATTAATGTTGATGTTAATCTCATATTACCGCTTTTATGAAGCGGGTATTTAGCTGTCAGGTTAGCTCCAATTCCATGCCTTACCCCGAAATTTTTACCCGTTATAAATTCATCAGCGTTAAGGTCACCGTTATCATTTGCAGAAAGCTCAAATACACCATAGTCATAATCCATGGTAAACTGAACTGTTAATACAGGAGCGTTCCTTATCGTCAGCTTAATGTATTCATGTTTTAAGCTGTACGAAGAATCAGTAATATTACCGCTGTTAATTTGTTTGATCTGCTGGGATATTGGATGGAGGTTTGCCAGAATAAAAAAGACCAGGGCTAAAGTTCTTAACGGAAGACCCATAACATCACCTGTGCTGATTTAATTAAAGATATTTTAGACAAACTGTATAGCTCAAAAATAATATATTTTTGTCCTGATTGATATGCTGATGTTTTTATTATCTGTACATGTATATGAGATGACTTACATAATGCCATTTAGCACTGTTATTTTACATTAAATATTGCCTTATAAATTGTTATTTTACACTAAATAAGTCACATTTTCTATTATAAACTTCTAAATTAATAATTATTATGTCAATTAGATTAGGCGATACAGCCCCTGATTTTAAAGCCAAAACCACTGAAGGAGAAATATCTTTTCACAACTGGTTAGAGGGAAAGTGGGGAGTTCTATTTTCTCACCCGGCTGATTTTACACCTGTATGTACAACTGAGCTTGGTATGGTATCAAAACTAAAAGGTGAGTTTGATAAACGTAATGTTAAAGTTATCGGCTTAAGCGTTGATCCGCTGGAAGACCATATGAAATGGATAAGTGATATCAACGAAACACAGAACACAACTATGAACTTCCCTATGATAGCCGATGATGATAAGAATGTAGCAACTCTTTATGATATGATACATCCCAATGCTGATGATAAATTCACAGTACGTTCTGTTTTTGTTATTGGTCCGGATAAAAAAGTTAAACTAACACTCACCTATCCTGCATCAACAGGCAGGGATTTTAATGAAATTCTACGCGCTATTGATTCATTGCAGCTGACATCATCATACGGTGTTGCAACACCTGTTAACTGGAAAGACGGAGATGACTGTATTATAGTTAATTCAATATCTGATGAAGATGCAAAGACAAAGTTCCCAAAAGGCTTTAAAAAAGTAAAACCATATTTAAGGCTTACACCACAGCCGAATAAATAATTGAGCTCTGTTAAAGAACATTGGGATAAAGTTTATTCCGAAACTGAAGATGAAAAATTAAGCTGGTATGAAGAATTTCCGGCTCCGGCTGTTAAAATGCTCAATTCCTGTAAAATTACAAAGAATGAAAGTATTTTAATTGCAGGTGCCGGCACTTCAACCATAGTAAAATATCTTGCCACTGAAGGCTTTACAGGTATACTTGCTGCCGATATCAGCAATACTGCTCTTGAGAAATTAAAAGATTCTCTGGGTTCTGAGTTAAGCAATAACATAAGATATATTGTTGATGATCTTACAGATCCTGTTTATCTGAACAAGCTTAATAATATCTCTTTATGGTATGATAGGGCAGTTCTCCATTTTTTTACCCAAGAAGAGCAAAGAAAAAATTATTTTTCATTGCTGAAAAAAATAATTAAACCCGGAGCATATGTGCTTCTTGCTGAATTCTCTCCGGATGGACCCAAAAAATGCAGTTCGCTCAGCACATTTAATTATGATGAAAAGATGCTGCAGGAATATTTAGGTTCAGATTTCAAGCTTATAGATTTTTTTAATTATGAATATATCACACCTTTAGGTGCTTCCAGGGCTTATATTTATACTCTTTTTAAAAATCAAATTAAACAATAAAAGTATTTCAGTTATTATTTTTTATTTTTAACCGGCTATTTTGAGCCGGTTTTTTTTTGAACTTGTTTCAATATGTAACATACGTTTACATAAATTTACAGTAAAAACAGAAACTTATGATATATTTGTAAGGTAAAATTTGTATCCAATAAATTAAACACAGCAATTATGAAGACCATCAAGATTTTACTTTTTTCTGCAATACTCATCATTTCTTTCGGAAGCAGGCAGTTATTTTCATCTTATCTGAATATTTCTCTGGTTGATAACTCAAACTTTACCGCTGTTGTTGATAATCTCAGTTTCAATCAGCTTACCAGCGAAATAGAGGTATCAGGGATTCCCGGCGGCTCTCATTACGTTAAAGTTCTTAAACAGAACGTGGTTGGCGGGAACTGGAACAGCGTTATATTTGAAGGTTATGTTAAGATACCGGATAACTGCAGTGTATATGCATCAATTGATGAGACCAGTAATTTTATGATGTATAAAAAACTGTATGGAGATAAACAGGTTACTGAGCAGCATGATGATCATTATGGAGTTATGAGTTCAAGGGATTTTGCAGATTTTAAAAAGCTTATTAATGAGAGGACTTTTGAGACAACAAAATTTGATATGACAAAAAGCGTAATAGATAATAATCTTTTCACTGTTGAACAGGTAAGGGAAATATTAAGCTGGTTCGTTTTTGAAAGCAATAAATTAGAGCTTGCAAAGTATGCATTCAGAAATACCGTTGACCGCAATAATTACTTCAAGCTTTATGATATCTTTGTATTTGAGTCAAATGTAACAGAGCTTGATAATTATATAAAAAGCTTCAGGCAGTAATTACAGATACAAATATTTAAGTTAATAAACAGCCAAGTCACCATACCTGGCTGTTTTTATTTGCATAAAATTCTCTATCTTTGTAGTTCAATATAAATCAATTTACATTAATGCTAAAATTTAATATTTCAAAAGTATTATTCTTTTCTGTCATCATTATTGTCTTATGCATAATCACCGCTTCATTAAGCGTGAATAATTTGAATGCAGCAGCCAATAAAACAAGCGGTGATGATGATAAACCGGCTGAAGAAGTTTTCAAGAATATCCAGGTGTTAAAAGGTATGCCTGCCGGTGAATTAAGGAACGTAATGCAGTTCATGAGGGCATCACTGAATGTTAACTGCGGATTCTGCCACGTACATAATGATGCTGACCATACCTGGGATTTTGCCAGCGATTCTGTTGAGGAGAAAAAGACAGCCCGCGAAATGATCGAAATGGTTAAAAGTATTAACACCACCCATTTTGCAGGGAATAATGCCGTTACATGTTTTACATGCCATAACGGCAGTGAGCATCCAATGAGGACGCCAACCCTGCCGCAGCATATGGCTGAAAAGGAAGAAATTGAACATCCTGAAAAGCTGCCGGAAGTATCAGCACTCTTTTTAAATTACGAAAAGGCAGTAAATAACAATAACCCCGAAGCTCTCAAAACCAAGTATACCAAAGGTTCAGTAACAGGTATGGATGGTAAATCATACCCTGTTGAAATTTACCAGCAGGCACCCAACAAATACATTTCAATTGTAACAATGCCGGATGGTAAGGTTTATAAAGGATATGACGGTACTACTGGCTGGATGAAGAATAATTCAGGCGTTAAAGAGCTGACAAGTTCAGCTTTACAGCAATTGAAACAGTTTGCTGATTTTTATAGTGATATGAACCTTGCTGCAAAGTATACAGATGTCAGGTTCATAGGTACAGATACTGCAAACGGCTTAAATTGTTATGTTTTGAGATGTATAATTGATGATAAAACATCAGCAAGGCTTTATTTTGATATAACAACAGGCATGATGATCAGGAAAAATACATACACAAAATCCATTTTAGGTAATATACCCGAAAGAACAGATTATATGAATTATTCCGGCAGTGAATTTAAATATCCAGCAGTAATTAATTATTATTACATTGATCCCTGGAGCGAGTCATCAAGGAAAATTGATGAAGTAAAGTATAATGTTTCTCTTGAAGGCATTGATTTTTCTATGCCCGCAAAATAATATTTTAATTTTAAGTTAAATGAAAAAGCCTTCTGTTACCAGGAAGGCTTTTTTTGTTCTTCATTGATAAATCAATACTTAATATAGCGGGTAATTAGAGGTAAAATATGTGAGCAGCTATTTTTTTGATGCCATTTGCATCATCAAACCTCTCCATGAAAATTCTATTCCCTCCGCTTCAGGGAAAATGATGTTGTTGTCTTCAGCATCTATCTTAACATCAATTTCCATACCTTTCTGAACTTTTGGTGCACCCATAGGATATACTTCCCAAATGGATTTAGCAGTATATGAAGCTTTGTACTGGCTTGATACTTCCACTGTAAATTCCAAAGCCTGGTATTCACCACCACGGCCGGTACCGGTCAAGCCAACAGGTGAAGAGCTGATTATCTTTGCCCTGCCTCTTTCAGCATTGGCAAGCCTGCGGGCTCTTTCGGCTTTCATCTTTTCCCCGCCTTTTACACCCCAGAAATAAAAGCCAACAATTATGCCGACTACAGCTAATATAATGATTATTTCAAGCATTGAACTATTATTTGATTATTGGATTTTCAGCGGTATTCTTTTTTTTCCTGTTCATCATCTGGAAATTCCAGCTGAATGCAAGCCCCTGATCCATTGGGTAGATCACCTGGTCATCTTCTGCATCTATCTTTACATGAACTTCCATCCCGTCCTGAACTTTTGGCGCACCCATGGGGTATACTTCCCAAACTGATTTTGCCCTGTACGGCTCTTTGTATGAATTTGATACTTCAAGAGTAAACTCATAACCCTGGTAATGACCTCCCGTCCCTGTTCCGCGGATACCTACCTGGTGCGAGCCGATAATTTTAGCCACTGCCTTTTCAGCTTTGTTTATCCTGGCTTCTCTTTCGGCAAGTAATTTAGCTCCGCTTTTGGAAGCATACATAAAAAAACCTATTATTGCAGCTACAACTAAAATGGGTATTAATATTTCCATAAATTGGGTTTGATTTTATTTTCTAAAAGCCAAGTCTCTTTTCTTCTTTAATTTCCGTGGTCAGCTCTTCAACATCTTTAAGAGTTAAAGTCTTTATCATTTCAGGGGTTCTCTGTTCTTTCGGAACTTCAGCCAGCCTTAGGTTCTGATTTTTAACAGCTTCACCTAATGATTTCCGTATTTCCCTGGCATTCCCAAAAAACTTATCCCTTGCACTGTAAAGCGAAGCAATATGTTTTTTAAAATGTTCCTCAGCTTCTTTATCAAATACAAGCTCCTGTGAGGTTAGCATTATTTTTGCAATGGTGAATAATTCTTCTTCAGTATAATCTTTAAAATTGAATTTCCTGTCAAACCTTGATCTTAACCCGGGATTCATTTTTAGGAAATTTTCCATCTCACCGGTATATCCTGCACAAATAACCACAAATTCACCGCGGTTATCTTCCATTCGTTTCAGTATTATTTCAATTGCTTCCTTGCCGAAATCATTATCCGATGAACCCATAAGTGAATATGCTTCATCAATAAAAAGCACTCCACCCATTGCCTGGTCAATTTTCTCGGCTGTTTTGATTGCTGTTTGGCCGATATAACCTGCTACAAGCTCTTCCCTGTCAACTTCAACCAAATGACCGCGCTCAAGTACACCCAATGCGCGGAATATCCTTGACATGATCCTTGCAACTGTGGTTTTACCGGTACCGGGATTGCCTGTAAAAACTGTATGCAGTGAAAATGATTTGGTAACATCCTTGCCTATTTCCCTGTAATACCTTACAAGCTTTACCATTTCATGGATATCATTTTTTATCTCCTGGAGCCCTGTCATTTTATTCAGCTCAGCAAGTGAATCACGCATCAGCTCTTCATCTGGCGGTATATCAACACCTCTATGCTCTTTCTTTTTGAATATTTCCCTGATATCCTGCAGTGTTACTGTTGAAAGAGCCGCTTCATCCAGGGCATCAGGTTTCACGCTGCCATCCATAACCCTAAGGCCCATATTCATCTTGCTTTCATCTACAATTGAGTTAACATACCTTGCATTACCGAATGTTTTATCCCTATCCCTGTAAGCTTCAACAAGCTTTGTATACAGGAATTCCTCTGCTTCCTTGTTCAAATCAACATCTATCTGTTCAGCATGATAATTCCCGATCTGCAGAAGCTCAGTAGGCGTATAATCAGGGAAATGGAAATAATGCGTGAAACGCGATTTAAGCCCGGGGTTAGAATTAAGGAAATAATCCATTTCCTCGGGATAGCCGGCAACTATAACAGCAATATCGCCCGGGCCATCTGAAAGCTCTTTTAAAATTATCTCAATAGCTTCTTTGCCGTAATCTTTTTCAGTATCACCTTTCCTTGCAAGTGAATAAGCTTCATCTATGAATAATATTCCGCCGCGTGCTTTTTTAATTGCATCCTTTACTTTTGGCGCAGTTTGTCCGATAAATTCACCAAGCAGGTCAGCCCTGTCGACTTCATGTACATGTCCTTTAGTTAAAATACCAAGATTCTTGTAGATCTTGCCAAGCATCATTGCTACCTTTGTTTTACCTGTACCGGGATTGCCTGTAAAGACTGCGTGCAGGTTAATTTTTTCTGAATCATCAAATCCTTTTTCCTTCCTTAGCTTTACGAACTTAAGGTAATCAAACATATCATTAATATTCTCTTTGATAGTTGCAAGGCCTATCATTTCATTCAGCTCTTTCATTATCTCAGCTTCAGTCATTTCCTTCTCAGGTGTATCAGCTTTCTTACTGCCGGTTCCGGGTTTATTTTCACCGGGCAGGAGAAATTTACCTGCATCAGGATCTGCTTCTTCTTCTGTTCCGAATTTTACATATACTGTACCCAGGAGTTGTTCCAGTAAAACAATATCAATAATATACTCTCCTTCATACCAGCTTCCAGGCTCTCTGCCACCCCAGCCGCGGTTAAAGCGGATAGTAGCCATATTGTTGTTATAGGTGTAAAAGTCCTTTATTTCAGCAACATTATCACCTGCATTATTCCTTATTCTTATAAAGAACTCACCCTGCCATGTGGCTTTTTCATACTGAAGGTTATCACCTTCTATTTCTATCCACATATACCTTGTTTTGGCAGCATTAAATGTCTTAAGATAATTTCTCTGGCCGTATGGGGTATCTTCAAACTGCCCTTCATATAGTTTCACTGATGTTAACTTAAAATATGGAATGCTGTCTTCCGTAACAGGGCCTTCGTTAACAGTATAAAAATAAGCAGCTCCAACAAGAATTCCTTCGACCCATGCTTCCCACCTGTATGCGCCTTTTGTCCAGTAAACACCGGGATCAGCTTTACCCCAGCTGTACCTGATATATGCAATATCTTCTTCTTTTGAAATTGTCTGAATTACAGGTTTATCACATAGTAAATAATTGTTTGCATCATAAGCTTTAAAATCAACCGTTATTTGCCAGTTAACCTCTTCAAACTTAAGATTAAAGAGAGAAAGCTCAACATAAATATATTTAATTATATTTGCATCAAACACCTGCCTGTATTTTTTCTGTGAACCGTAAAGCCACTCATTGGTTCCGTGAACCTTAAGGGCTTTGAACTTAAAATTTCCTGTTTGTACTGTATTATTCTCTGCCATATTTTACAATCATAAACGTATGTTATTTTAATTTCAATGTAAAACAAAAAAGGCACAAAAAATTGTGCCTTTTAAATAATATTTTAATTGTAAATGGATTATTGGTTAATCCATGCTTTTCTGATCGCAAGCTGCTCAGTATCAGGCGAAAGCATTGGTTTAATAACAAACTGGTCCTGTACTTTCACCATATGTGTTTTTGCCTTCAGGGTTTTATTTATATAATTGCTGCCTTTACTTTTTCTCTGAACGACAATAGTAACTTCATCCCCATCTTTCACATTTTTCTCAAAATCCTCGGAAACAGCTTCAAAATTGTGCATATTCAGCTCTTTTCCGTTTACAGATAAAATATTATCACCTACTTTTAATTTCAGCTCTTTTCCAAAATCATAGACTTCTCTTACAACTATAGAATTATCAGGTGAAATATCAAGCTCAGCACCTATCATTGCAGGAACAGTTTTCTCATATTTTTCAAAGTAATCATAACCTGCATAACCCAGGAATTGTTTATATGGTAATTTCTCTTTTCCTTCTACATATTTTGCAAAAAATTCTCTTATCTCAGGATATGTCATTTCTGTAATTACATCGAACAATTCCTCATCTTTAAAAGCCCTGTCACGCCCGTACCTGTTCCCAAGTTCTCTTTTTAATTCCTGCAGACCGTATTTTCCTGATGATAGCTTCAGTAGATAAAGATCCAGACACATGTTTATTAATGCACCTTTAAGATAAACATTTACGTATTGAGATTTGTATTTATCCAGTGCTCCTATGCTTAGTTCAGTAAAAGGCAATGTATC
>CAZOAP010000067.1:0-13852 GCA_964577645.1 uncultured Ignavibacteriales bacterium | reverse complement strand
CCCCGCCTGCGGTTCTGGCTCATTTTTGATCGAAGCCTTCGATGTGCTTGACCGCTGGCTGGCGCAGATTGGCACAGCCGAGGATAAACAGTTCCCGCGCCGTCGCCGCCTCCGCATCTTGCATTAAAATCTCTATGCTTTATGAAAAGGAGGGGAGTCAAGTTCCTTTTTGATAAACTATAAATTTACTATTCTTACTGTATTTCTGGAATGGAGTAATTATTGAATCTATAATTGATAATGGATATCCCACTAGTTTGCCAATAAAGTCATTATTTCTGAATACTGAAAGACCACCATTTAACAGATAGAAAAACGGTTTATTCAGCAAATTAAAAACAGGATATTTAAAGTCAAAATTTTTATTTAAAAAATAGTTATAACGCTGGTAAATACCGATCAATTTTGAATTTGAAGCCCGGAATCTTCCATTAAGATAATCAATATGCCTGGATACATCATGTGTATATTTAGAACCCTCTGCGTGATTTGACCTGCGATAAACACTAATTGCATCACCAACTATAATATAACCTCCGGGTTTCAAAATTCTGCAAAGGTTATTTACAGCTCTTCTGAATTTCTCGTCATCAGTAATATGCAATAAAACATCAACAATACATATTAGGTCAAATGTATTCTCATTTACATTAATAAAATCATCAGATTCTGAAATGTCTTTTCTGATAAAATTAAAAATTGAGTATTTATCTTTTAGCTTTATTACTGAGGCTTCGCTAATATCAGCACCTGTATAATGTTTTACACCAGCCTGGTAAAAATAATTAGTGTAAAAACCGGTACCGGGTCCTGCCTCAAATACATTTAACGTATCATTCAGTTTAAGACCATATTTAGTCTGAAGTTCATTAATAACTTTTTCAAAACCTATAAGGTATTTTTTATATAATATCAGGTTGTATGATTCTGGCCAATTAGGCCAGCCGACTCCTTTTAAAGATGTGTTTTCACTAAGTAATTTATCCCAATATTCCTGGGTTAAATTATTTGCTATATTCTCAGACATTTAACTTAAAATACCTTCTAATTATTTCCCTGGCTGTATCCAGTTCAATTTTTTCATAAATTTTAAATAATACAAGTATTAAAGGAAAAGTTGTGCATACCAGTAATCTTATAGTAATATCCAGCCATTTTGGTTCAATTTTAAAATATTGAATAACAAATATAATGGTTCCGGCAACAATAAAAATGATGAATAATTTTAAAGTTTCATATTTAATAAAATAATATTTTTTCGAGAAAATATACATAACTGCTATTAGAATGAAAAATGAAATAAACGTAGATAGCGCGGCACCATACATTCCTAAGTAAGGAATGCTGATGTAATTTAACACAATGTTAAGTATTAAAGCGCCGCTCTGGAAGTAGAATATAAGATCATTTTTCTTAGCCTGATGATAGCTCATGTAAGATATTGTCAGCATACCATAAAAAACCAACGACATAGAAAGTATGGGCACCAGTTTTTGAGATTCCCAGTAAGCGGGTTTTGTTGGTATATATATCTTCATTATATATGGTATAAGTAAACTTATAATTAATGCACCCCAAACGTATAATAAAAATGAATATGTTACAGATTTTGTGAAAAATCTTGCTGCATTTGTGTCCTTCAGTTTTTGCCAGAATATTGCATTAAAGGCAAGTTGAAACGGCGAAATAAGCACAAAGGTCAAAATTCCGCTGATATTAGATGCAAGTGAAAACAATCCAACATCATCAGGATTTCCAATAAAGCCAAGAATAAATCTGTTTACACTATTTAATAGTGTTGATACAACACCAGTTAACATCAGTGGGAATGAAAATTTTACAATATCAATTATATATTCTTTTCCAAATGTGAAAATTAATCTTTTAAGCAAAAAAGGAATAAGTATAAAAAATATTAAAAAAGGAGCAGCAAATTTTGATATGAAAATACCTTCGAGCTTATTATTGGTGTATATCAAAAAGTATAATTGCAGACTAAGTGAAATAATTGTACCGGCTATAGTAATTATCAAATACTTGCCTGGTTTATTCTCTGCTCTTAATAAAGATAAAGGGACAACCATCAATGCTTCAAAACATGCAATTAAAAATGTTAAAATTACAATATGTCCGTAGGCTGAATTTTCAAATACTAAAACAGAAATCTTATCTGAGAAAATTGTACCAATAGTTATAAGTAAAATATTTATTGAAAATAAAAATATAAGAATTGTAAATATCAATGATTTTTTTTTACTGCTGTTTTCGGTTATAGTGTACCACCTAAGTAATGCAGTTTCCATCCCAAAAAGTGAAATTGCAAAAATTATCTGCCAAAATCTTTCAAATCTGTCAAGTACCCCATATTCACTTACAGTAAAATATATTGAAATTACCGGTGTAAGTATAAATGAAACAAATTTCAAAGAAATTCTGCTTAATCCGTAAATTGCAGATTGTTTTAAAGTATTTTTAATGTCTTTCAGCAATTTGCAAAAATATCAATTTAAGTTATCTAAATAAATGAAAAAGGCAGGGTTTATTTACCCTGCCTTTTTGTATAATGAAAATAAAATTTACTTTACAAATACCATTTTTTTGGTGGCTACAAAATCATTTGTTCTTAGTTCATAAATATATATACCGCTTGCGAGATTTGAAGCGTCAAAGTCATATTTATAAGTTCCAAAAGTCTGGTTATCATTGATAATAGTTTTTACAAGTTTGCCGTTCACGTCATAAACTGTAAGAGTGACATTTCCACTCTTTAAAATTGAATATTCGATCTGTGTAACCGGGTTAAATGGATTAGGGTAATTTTGTTTTAACTCATATTTTACAGGTAATTGACTGTTAATTATCCCGGTTAGACATTCGTCAATTAACAAGAACTGATTGACAGATACATTTGTCAATATTTGTCTGTTTCCTGATGTCCAGTCAACAATAATAGAATCTACCACAGTAGCTGCTCCTAACCCAAAATGCGGCCAAAGCATACTTTGAGAACCATTTCCACCCTGAACATATCGGAGCATTCTTTTACCGCCGGCTTTTAAAGTAACTTTTACTCCTATTGCAGATTTATTTAAAGTACACCCTTTTAATTTTAGAACAATATAATTATTGCTGTTTGAGGTAATGTTCTGATACAGATAATTATTTATTGGATTTGAAGTACTTCCATTAGATACAAACAGGTCAAGTTTGCCGTCATTGTTAAAATCTGCCATCGAACCTGCGTCGCTTGCTCCGCCTTGTTGTCCTACTATATCACTGGTTACCTTTGTAAAACTGGTTCCGTTATTATTTATATAAAGTGCATTGTTTGAACTGCTTCTCTTAGGGACAAAAAGATCAAGGTAACCGTCATTATTAATATCACCCCAAACCGGGTAATAACTCCAGCCAAATTCATTTGATGGAGCGAGAGTAGTCAAAGTAAAAGTACCGTTTCTTTCATTATGATATAACCTGTTATTATCATTGTTATAAGTTACCATAAGGTCAAGCCATCCGTCATTATCATAATCAGCCCAGCTGCAGCCAGCTCCCCAGCCTACATACTGAACAGGAGCAACATTTGTAATTTTGGTAAATGTACCATTACCGTTATTTTTATATAAGAAACAAAGTTGTCCCTGGTAATTTACAACAAAAAGATCGAGCCAGCCATCATTATCATAGTCACCCCACTGACAGCCTCTGCTATCACCACCATCGTTAACTATAGCCCCTGTTGTTATTTTAGTAAATGTACCATTACCATTATTCTTATATAATGCATTATTTTGATTTTGACCGTTAGAAACAAACATATCTATCCAGCCATCTTTGTCATAATCTCCCCATGAACAACCTGTACTGCTGCTCTGATCTGTTGCAATTGGACTGGAGTTAATCATAGTAAATTCAACAGAATCTCTGCGGAATAAAAATTTTGACTTTGAAAAATATCTTGTAATATATAAGTCCAGTTTTCCGTCATTTGTAAAATCACCCCAAGTAACCCCATTACAGCTTAATGTGACATCTTCAATAATATTATTACCTACCGTAAAAGTACCATTAGTATTTTTATATAATAATACAGGACTGCTGCAGCTCCAGCAACCGTCATTCCACGGTACTACTGCAAGATCCTGGTATCCGTTATTATCATAGTCTCCCCAAGCTGACATTGTATAAGATCCGGCATCTGTCGCAACAATTCCAGTTGTAACCCTTTGGTAATATGGCTGCGAAAATGAATTATAGGAGATGAAAATGATTATGAATATATAAAGTATTTTTTTCATAATTCAGGGATTTATTTTAATTATTAAAGCGAATGCCTAAAAATAATATATATTTTCAGGCATTTCAAGTATATAATTATAAATTGTTTAAATTTCAGCTTTTTTCGGGCATTTCCTGTGCTTTTTTTCGGCGGAAATACATACCGCCAATGGCTACACCAAAAATTGCAACAAGCAAAATGTTTGTTCCCATTGAAAGGTTCTTACCCATTGCATAGGTAGGTGATTCAAATTTGAACTCAATTTTATGCCTTCCTTTTGGTACAATTATACCGCGGAACAGGTAATTTGTTTTAAATATTTCTGCCGGCTGGCCATCAATAAATACTTTCCAGTCAGGGTAGTAAACTTCACTGAGTGAAAGCAGGTTATTGCCTGATGCTTCTGCATCAAGTGTAATGTTATGAATGCCGTATTCTGTTATCTGTACCTTTGCTGTTGAATCGGCCGCATCGATTTTTACACCCGGGTCTTTTTCCAGATAAGCAGTTTCCTTCGGGTTGTACATTCCGTCTTTTATGAAGGTCAGAATATCGATGCCGCTGCCTGTTTTTACATTCTTAACAAAATTAGCCTTTGGTACAAATTTGTTATTCAAAAGTACATACTTGCTTCCTTTGAAAACTGTTGTGAACATAGAATCATTGTAGGGCTGGTCTGTAATAATATATTTTGTGCTCATGAATTTCCATGCTTCTGGTGTTGTTAACCCAACAACATCATCCATATCCTGGTAGATCCTGAGCTTTGCTCCCTGGTAGCCGTAGTTATTCTGCAAGCGCCAGTAAGCAAGTGTGTTTTCGCGCACAGGCTGACCCTTTTCCAGATGCAGAACCCTGAAATCGTAGGTATTCTTTTCATTTTTAAGTATCCAGTCAACATAGTCAGGGGTCTTAAAATAAGATTCTGTATCGGTCTTGTTATCCCAGTGAAGTGTTTTAAGATCAATGTGCCACAGATCGATCATGCATATCAGAATAAGTGACAATATAAATACCTGGTACTTAACTGAGCCCTTTACAAAAAAATATATCATTGCAAATGATGCAAGAAGAAGCAATCCAACAACAAGCATTTCTGATTTAACATTTTCATATGCTATCTGAGATATCTGTCCAATATACTGCTGGATCTGCTGCTGGTTTGCACCCTGCGAAGTGAGTTTCTGAACCAGCGTGCTTGAGGCAACCTGTTTGCTGTAAAAATCCTGGAAACCGATCAGTGAAAATACAATTGGCAGTGCAAGGATAGGGAATATATATTTTGCTGAATTCAAAAATCCTGCTGTTGAAGCTTTATCCCTGGTAATATCAATAACTGATTTAATACCAAAAGCTGCAAGTATAACAAATGCAACATTGATAAGAATATGTATCATCACAGGTGCACGGAAACTTGAGAAATAGGGAAGATTGTAAAACAGCAGGTCATACAGCAATGGCCACGTTCTGCCGAATGAGAGCAGCAGCGAAAGAAATGCAATAACCACCATAGCCTGCACCATTGCATTCTTTTTGAAATTGTAATAGATACCTATAAATGCAAGCATAATAGTTATCACGCCAAAATACATTGGCATTGTGTTGAACGGCATCTGTCCCCAGTACGTATTTGTTCTCTGTCCTTTAACTTCAACATCACCAAAACCAACCCAGTAAGGCACAACAAAAGTTAACACCTCTTCAGGTGAAAATGACCAGTTGGTTGAGTATTCATAATCCGCAGCGCCTGAAGTTTTTACTTCACCGGGTTTCTGGGTAATGCTTGGAGTGCCGCGGATTGAATATTTGTTATACTCACGGCTTGAAAGATATGAATCAGCGTACATCGTTGCACTTAAGCCAACAGCAACACCAAATAAAACAAGTGATATAAGTGCCGGTTTAAAATCAATTTTCTTTGCTAAATTAAACAGCAGCCTGTAAACCAGGTAAATACCTGTTCCCGTAAAGAAATAGAACAGCATCTGCACGTGGTTAGAGCTCATCTGTACGTGTATGAAAAATACCAGAATACCAAAATATAGCAGCAGCCTGTAAATATTTTCCTTAATTTTTCCTTCAGCAATAATATCATAAAGCCGTTCTATCATAAGCAGTACGGCGGGGAACATCATAACAGCTATCATCTTACTGTTATGTCCCACAATTATCATCTGTATAATTGGAGTAATGAATACGGCTCCAAGCGCGGAATATAACGCGATCAGCTTATCTTTGAATTTATACTCGATAAGGAAATAAAACGAGAAAGCAAATATTATATAGAAGAGTACAATTGCCCAAACATCATTTCCTGAAAAGAGGAGATATAGTGCATCTCTTAAAGTCACCCAAATTGCATGTGAAAGGTCATACATTCTTTCCAGGTGCGGAACGAGTGCTGCAAAGCTTGGCATTCCGTTAAAAATATAGGGAACCCATAAAGGAAACTCTCCCTTAGCTTTTGCGTCGTCAAGGAAAGTTTTAAAGCTTGCTGATGCAATATTATCAGCAGATGAAAATGCTTTCCCTCCGAATAACCCTGAATTAAAAAAGATCATTATCAGAACCAGTATTACTGTAAGGAAGACCGGTGTCTGCCATTTTGCAGGAATAAAATCAATTGTATAGCTTCTGCTTACATCCTTCTTTAATGCCGATGTTTTCGTTTGTGTCTTATTAGATGATGATTGTGGTTTTGCCATATTCCTTTTTGTCATCCCAATGAAGAGGGAATCTATTTTTTAAATTTTATATTGTAGAGATGGGTCTGTGACCCATCTAATTATGAGACAGGTTACAAACCTGTCTCTACATAGTATATTTATCAAAAACTTCCGCCAGTTTCCTGGTCAGAAGCTTTCTTTCATATAATTCTATTGCATTTTTATCTGAAACAGGTAAAATTGCAGTATTATTTTCAAAAAAACCATTATATAATTTCAGGTAATTTTCTTTAAGTATTTCAGGCATGTGGTGCGGATTTATCAATCCAGCCTTTGTTTCTACCAAAAGATCCTTAGCCTCACCATCACCTGTAATTGCAAAAACCGGTTTACCTGTGATAGCACTCGCGCCAAGATACTCAAATACCTTCCCGCTTAATATCATTTTGGAATACTTATCCTCATCTATCAATAAAAGCATTGCATCGGCCTTCATCAGGTAATCAATACTTACTGAGTGCGGTACGTATGAAACAATTTCAATTGTATCTTTTAACGGGGAAGTATTAATATAATCAATTATATCACTTCCAAGCCTGCCAACAAATATGAATTTAATTTTATTTTTATCAACAATGCCATCATTTACAAGCTCAGCAATTGTATCAAGCAGGTAATACGGATTCCTTTTGCCATACATTGAGCCGGTATAAACTATCGTAAATTTTTCATTTCTATCGCTGCTTACTTTGGCATGTTTGTAATCATCTGAATCAAATCCATTTCGCAGCAGCACAAAATCAGTTTTTGCAGATACATCAGGGTACTTCCTTTGGAAATCATCCTTCATTCCGCTGGATACAATTGTAACTGTATCGGCTTTATCCAGAGTTGTTTTCTCGTAATTCCTGTCAATTCTTTTCGGTAAAAACCATCTATCGGGAGTAGTTAAATAATCAGTCCACGCATCCCTGAAATCTGATACCCAGGGAACATGCTTGCCGTATTTTTTCTCAGCATAACGTTTAAGCTCCATTGCTATTAAAGCACAGGTATATGGCGGTGACGATGAAAATATTATATCCGGACAATCATTATCAATAATCTTTTTACCTTCACGAACCGCATATTTTTTCCAGTACCTCCTCGCATCGGGAATAAAGAAAGTAGCCCTTATGAATTCCGCAATTCTATCACTTAAACGCTTTTTTGAGCCTTCATCTATATTATTTACGTCAACAGCAGTGGTTTTGGATTTACCGGTTAATTTGCGGTAAAGGTCGTATGGCTCAAATATATCAGTCCGGTGGACCTCCACATTCTCCGGCACTTCCTTTAATAACGATTCATCCCTTGCAGGAAAGTCACCGTCTTTAACAGTCAGCACTATAGGCTTCCAGCCGAACTCCGGCAGATACTTAACAAACTTAAGCACCCGCTGAACCCCGGGACCACCAGATGGCGGAAAGTAATATGATATGATAAGAACTTTTTTCAATTATTGAGATTGTTTTGGAAAAGCAAAACATAAAATGCCACAAAGACACGCAATTTTATAGCCACAAAGACTCTAAGACACAAAGGAGGAATTTATCTTATTATTCGTTTAATTCCATCCTTTATCTTTTCAACATTAAAATTAATTAAGTAACCAAGGCGCTTATTTGTTAATCTTAAATGACTTAATACCTGAGCTTGCCATAAAGGATTTACCTGATCAACAGCTTTGATTTCACAAATAACTAAATTCTCTACAAAAATATCTACCCTTAAACCTTCATCAAATTGAATCCCGTCGTATTGAATCGCAATATCAACTTGTCTTTTTGTTTCTAACCCAGCTTTTCTTAACTCATGTGTTAAACAAATTTCATAAATTTTTTCTAATAATCCGGGACCCAAAACTAAATGTACTTTGTATGCAGCGTTAACAATTATTTTACCAATTTCTTCTTCACGATCACTTAATGGAATTAATAGTTTAGAATTTTTAGGTTCGTTCATATACTTCTTTTTGCTTTTCTTTGAGACTTAGAGGCTTTGAGGCAGTCTTTTGTTTAAAATTAACTCTAAAAATTAAAGTAACTTAAACTTTCTTACCTACTACCAAAACACCGGTTCCTTCGGGTTTATTTTTATCGTTCACATCAAGCCACATGAATAAAAGGATCCACCATATTGTTAATGAATAATAGAAGGGGAGTATAATAAAGAAAAGCTGGGACTTATTCAGCATTAACATTGGATATTTTATTCCAAGCTTCCAGTAAAGATTGCCCCACTTGCCGTATGTATATTCAAAGCTCTCAATTTTAAAACCGGCTGATTCCAGCTTAGTGCAAATATCTTCCTTTGAGTAACCAAGCCTTACATGCTCACCAATAAAGCTGTGATCATCCTCACTTTCTGCATCACTGCCGCCTATGTTGCTTGGAGTATTTATCATAACCCTGCCGCCCTGTTTTAACGCAGCGTAGAATCTTTTGAAAACACCAATATCATCTTCAATATGCTCCATCACATCAACTGATAGCACAAAATCAAACCTGTTCTTGAATTCAATTTGAGTAAGATCAGCATATTCAAATTCCGTATTTTTAATTCCGCATTTATCAAAAAAGTATTTACAGTCTTCAAGGTAATCTACCTTAACATCAACAGCAAGCATTTTCATGTTCGGGAATTTCTTTGCCATAAAATATGAGTACTGCCCGAAACCGCAGCCTGCATCAAGTATATCATCAGGGGGATTCTTGCCGTAAAGCTCTTTAATTTTACGCTTTACATACCACTCCCTCAGGAACATAAGTCCCAGTATTTTATAGAAGATTTTCCTTAAAAAGGGCAATCTTTTAACAATTCCGCCAATTTTATCTTTTATCGGATCGTAGTGCAAAATATTAATTTTAATTGAATAATTGCGCAAAATATCTAATATAGTGTATAGTTACAATGGAAAATTGATTTACCATTCAAATAGCTTCAATTTTTGCGAGGAACGAAGTGACGCCACGCCTTAAACCCACGAAGTGGGAGGAAGGAAGCAATCTCATAGATCAAGTAGATTGCCGCGTCGAATTTTCTTATATGAAAATTCTCCCCGCAAAAGTTTGATGTTGGTTTTAAGACTTCAAAAGTCTGATCATTTATTAGTATTAAATTGATATTCAAAAACTAATCGATTTATAATATACAGTAAGACTTTTGAAGTCTTATTATAATATAATATGGATTATTAATCTCATTTGAATTATTTTAGTAAAAATAATAACAGAATATGTATAAAAAATATTTTCTCAGCTTATTTCTGCTTGTCTTACTGGGTACATCATGTGATTTTGTTGAAAAGCAGGTGAATAAATATACCGGTCACGATGAAGAAAAAATTGCAAGGCTTAAAAAAGAAGGCGTTAAATGCGAGGCTGAAATTACAAAAGTTGAAGATATGAATATCACCGTGAATAAAAACCCGATGGTAAGGCTTTACCTCGAAGTTATGCCGCCGGGTGAACCATCGTTTAACGCACAAGTTGAAATGGTAGTCTCCCGTGTCAATATCCCGAGGAAAGGTGATAATGTAACGGTATATTATAACCCGAAGGATAAGACGGATATAATTGCTGAGTAATTACCTCACCCCTTCCCCTCTCCAAAGGAGAGGGGAGTGACTGACTCCTTATTCAGAATGATTTTGTAAAATTTACATTTCACGTCTCACATTTGACATCTCACGTTTCACAATGGTATTCGATTAATCATTTTTTCAAAATTTCCAAACCGTTATCTTTGCCTTTCACAATAAAATCAAATATTTATATATAATGAAGAACGACTCTAAGAGTAATCCAATGGATAAAATTGTATCCCTGGCAAAAAGGCGCGGATTTGTGTTCCAGTCATCGGAAATATACGGGGGCTTGAACGGCTGCTGGGATTTCGGTCCTTTAGGCGTAGAGCTGCTCAATAATATCAAGCAGGCATGGTGGCAGGCTATGACCTACCGTGATGATGTAGAAGGACTGGACGCATCAATTTTAATGCATCCCAAGGTTTGGGAAGCATCAGGGCATGTTGAGAACTTTACTGACCCTATGGTTGACTGCAAACAGTGCAAAGCGCGTTACAGGGTTGACCTCTTGTTTGAATCATTGCCCAAGAAAAGCAAAAAACATATTGAAGATAAGATAAAATCTACGTTAACATCAGAAATTGCAGAAGTAAATGAAATATCCATAAATAATTATTTCAGTGATAATATAGATCACTTTACTGCTGATATTACCTGCCCCAATTGCGGTAATACAGGCACATTCACTAATGCCCGTAAATTCAACCTGATGTTCAAAACATACATCGGCGCAATTGAAAGCGAAGATTCTATTGCATACCTCAGACCCGAAACAGCGCAGGGTATTTTTGTCAATTACGGGAATGTAAAGGAATCAACACGGCAGAAGCTGCCCTTTGGTATAGCTCAGATAGGAAAAGCTTTCCGTAATGAAATTAATACCAAGAACTTTTTGTTCCGTGTACGTGAATTTGAGCAGATGGAAATGCAGTACTTTGTTAAACCGGGCAGTGATGAAGACCGTTACAAAGAATGGAAGGAGCGACGCATACAGTGGTGGGTCGATCTTGGCATAAAACGCGAGAACCTGAACTTTGCTCCTCACCCGGCTGATAAGCTTGCTCATTACGCAAAAGCAGCGGTTGATATTGAATTCAAATTTCCGTTTGGATTTGGTGAAATTGAAGGTATCCATAACCGCGGCGATTTTGACTTAAGCCAGCACACCAAATATTCGGGGAAAAAGCTGGATTACTTTGATGAGCAGAATAAAGAGCGGTTCATTCCATACGTAATAGAAACCTCCGCCGGCGCAACCCGCGGATTTATGGCATTCTTATGCAATGCTTTTGATGAAGATGAAGCGCCTACATCAGAAGGTAAATCAGAAGTCAGGACAGTTCTTCACTTCCATCCCAAGCTTGCGCCGATCAAGTGTGCGGTATTTCCACTTGTTAACAAAGATGGGCTGCAGGAAATATCACAGAATATTACCCAGGAGCTTCAGAAGACATTGAAGGTGTTCTATGATGACTCAGGTGCTGTTGGCAGGCGTTACCGCAGACAAGATGAATGCGGTACACCGTTCTGCGTAACCGTAGATTACGATACATTAAAAGATGATACTGTAACTATCCGTGAGCGTGACAGCATGCAGCAGGAAAGAATCCACAAGGATAAGATCAAGATGTATGTGATGGAAAAGATTGTCGGTTGAGTAGTTGAACAGGGTATGTTATGAAATTGTAATAAAGCTAAATTTAAACATAAATAAAAAGACGACCCAATGGATCGTCTTTTTTATTTTATAGTGAATTTAAAATCTAAAAAGTTATTTCACCAATACCATCTTCCTGGTTTCTTTGAAATCACCAGAGCTTATTGTATAGTAATAAATTCCTGAAGAAAGGTTCTGGCTGTTAAAATCAACGGAATAATTTCCTGCAGCAAGATCTGTATTCACCAGTTCGCTTATACTCTCACCAAGTGAGTTATAGACCTTCAAATTCACAAAACCTCTTTTTGGCACAGAGAACTTTATTGTTGTTGACGGGTTAAACGGGTTCGGAAAGTTCTGTTCAAGTGCAAAGTATTCAGGAATTATGCTATTTTGCAAATTTACTCCATCAAAGACTTCAAACAGTTTTATTACGTAACCTTGCGTAGAAACCGCATATCCACAGGTTGCACTGCCGGAATAAACAAATGACATATCAGTTAAATTTGTAACTGATACAGTTGTCATTGCCGTCCAGTTCAAGCCGTTGTTAACGCTTCTTTTTATGGGATTTGATGCCGCAGTACCAAACATGAAAGCCTGTGTAGTTCCCTGGACCCACTTTAAAACACATCTGCCTGAGAGACCTGAACCGGTATTAATAGTAGACCATGTTGCACCAAAATCAGTTGAACGGCTGATATTTGGCAGTGAAGTTATAGTTGCTGCAAGCATGCACTGTCCGTTATCATTCATAGTAAATCCCGATATTGCTGTTCCGGTTACTGATGGATTCCCCTGTGTGAATGATGTACCCCCATTTGTAGAAAATGTTACCCTCGAAAAACCGTTTATACCGTGTCCGAAAATTTGAGTTCCTGAACACCATACAGTTCCTGCACTGCCTGTTGTTCCACCCATAGTAGTAGTGCCTGTTATCCAGTTCAATCCGCCATTTGTTGATTTTGCCCAGAATTGAGAACTGCCTGTAGGGGCATCGCTTTGTGTATAAACAAAATTTCTGTCAGTGTTTACTCCGGATATACCGTTAAAAAATCCCGCTGTTCCCCCGGTTGTTAATACTACATTCCATGTTGTTCCTCCGTCAGAAGTTCTCCATATCTTTGCATTGCCGCCGGTACCGCCAATGGCACCGCCATCACCAACAAGGCATGTATTTACATCAATAGCCCATATGGCATAGAATTCAGGGCCGGTTAAGCTGCCTGAAGCATCAATAAAATTAGCACCTGCGTTTGTTGTCCTGTAAACTTTAGGCACACCGCCGGTACCGCCAGCCACCCATGCAACCTGCAGATCAGAATTAGAAATTACCGGTGAATTTCCAAGCCCCGTCATGTTTACTGAACCCGGGCAATAGACCCATTGTGAAATTGAAATTGAGTTTATAACTGTAAGTAAAAGAATTGCGGTAAACGCTGAAAATTTAAGATTTTTTTTCATAGTACCTCCTTACCAAACATATAAAAAAATTAAATATAAAACAATTATTAAAATAAAAAACCTTCCTGTATTTAACAGGAAGGTTAAATTTTATTTTTATTCTATAATATAAATGTACTCTCTATTATGATTTTTACTTTAACAATACCATCTTCTTC
>CAZOAP010000066.1:0-14001 GCA_964577645.1 uncultured Ignavibacteriales bacterium | reverse complement strand
GAAGAAGAGGGGAACAGCACCGCAAACTGCAATATCATTTACACAGTGGTTGACAAGATCTTCGCCAATTGTAACGTGTTTTTTAGCCAAAACAGCAATTTTTAGCTTAGTACCTACCCCATCAGCACTGGCTACAAAAACGGGATTTTTAAGATCTTTTGATATCTTAAAAAAAGCACCAAAATTACCTATACCGCTTATGACACCTTTTGAAAATGTAGACTTGACCAGAGGTTTTATGGCATCAACAAACTTATCGCCTTCTGAAATATTAACACCTGCTGATGTATAGGTATTTTTCATATACAAATATACCCAAATCCCACAATATTAACAATTCTTAAAAATGCTCATATTTTGTTGTTTTGGGCATATTTGCGGTTTAAACACTTTAAACCTAATCCAGAAAAGTAGTATTTTTAGGTATTTTTCATCAAATAATCCAATATAACGGTTATCAGTGAGGTACATCACGTGATATAATGGTAAATTTGTTAAACTTTAAACTAATAAAAAGACGTGAGAGCTGGCGAAAACAAAATCATCTTCACAAAGGAAGAAGCAGAAGCGGGGAGAGAAAAGATTAAGCAGTTTAAGATAAACATCTCTAAGGTAATTACCGATGAGGCATGGAAGCATTTTCCTGAGCTTTCAAAGCTTGAACTTGAAAAGTTCGTGCTTTTCCAGGAGATTGTTAACACTGTTTCAGACGATCTTACCTTCAAGATAAACAATCTTTCGGGTAAAACGAACCGTAAAACAGCTTAATTTTTTCCGGGTTTCTTTCTGGGTTAACCGTTTTTTAAATGGGGATAGAATTATTATCCCCATTTTCATTTTCTATCTTCTAAATATCCCTTAAAACAATTCAATAAATATTTCCGTTAAAAGGCTTTCTGATTTTAGAAAAATAATTGTAATTTTGTATTAAAAATTACAGGAGAAATAGTATCATGAAAATGAACTGGGGAATGATAATCGGTTTAATTGGAGGCGGTATCGGACTCTTAGTAGGTTTTATTGCAGTTTTAAGTACCAAGGCAATTTTACCTGCTGTTATAATGGTGGTTGTTGTGGGAATTATGGCAACAGTATTCTGGAAAGTATTATTCGGCCCTATGATGCTCAGCCGAAGGCTTGCTAAAACTGGGTTTGCAACAAATGCCAAAGTAGTTGAAGTACATGATACCGGTGTAACAGTTAATAATGCCCCCCAGGTTAAAATGCTTCTGGAAGTTACACCACCAAACGGCGCAACGTATCTGGTTGAAACAAAGCAGCTCATATCACGTTTACAGACATCAATGTATCAGCCCGGCAGTATCGTACCTGTATTAATTGATCTAAATGATAAGAACAGTATTGTAATAAATTATGAAGGTTCGGGTGGTGCTTCGGGTCAAACAACAAATTATTCCTCTAATGTTGTGCCAACGGGTCCGTGGGCAGGAATGAGCCAAACAGATGCAGAAAGAAAATTGGTTGATATTGATGCAAAGAATAAGGAGATATTTGCGTATGGCACATCAAGCAAAGCTATTGTGACAAAATACACCTGGCTGGGGATATATGTGAACGGTAATAATCCCGCTGCAGAATTGGAGGTTGAAGTACTACCAACTGATAGACCCGCTTTTCACGGTTCCACGATTGGTGTTTTAATGGAAACTTCGGTTCCGAAATTCCAGGTAGGTGAGGAGATATATGTAAAATATGACCCGAATAATACTTCTAAATTAACCATAGAACATTCCTGAGGCGTTTATAGTTAATTAATATATATAAAAGAATATAACCTTAAACATTTCTACTGAATTCACGGTATATAACTTGCTTATATGAGCAGTTTCAATTCGTATACCAAAATCACTAACACAATCAACCTCTTTCGTTAGGAAAATTCCGGGACTTTATCTTAATTTTGTGCTACTCAATTACACATCGGGGGAGGGTAACATGAGAATTACTAAGCTGTTTTTAATACTGTTCTTTTTACATTCATTTGTATTGTATTCACAGCAAACAGTTAAGGTAAATAATCAAAGAAAAGTACCCAAAATATCTATCTCATTTTATGGAGGCTTTGGGTATGTATTTAGCTCAGCCAATGGAGAAGGCAGGGATTTCAGCAGCTGGTACGATCCCAAAGGCGGAAATATTTTTAATTCCAAGAATCTTGGTATGCAAAAAGGTTACACATTAGGAGTAAAAGGTAATAAGGTTATATCCCGGAACAAGAAATTAAGTTTGACAGGAAATCTGGGATATAACTTATTCTATAACAGCCTGGATAATGGTATGAACAGAACTAAATGGAATATTTTTAATCTTGGTGCTGGTGTAGAATACAATTTCACCCCAAAACAAAAAGAAAGCGTATTTATCGGGTATCAACTGGATTATAACCTGATGTTTGGTGCATGGCAGTCAAATGTCACATACCCGGATAACTCGGTATCAAATATTTACGCAAAATTTAAACCTGCAAGCAGAATCGGTATGAGTGCAAATGCAGGTATGCAATTCAGATTAAATAAAAAAATGGATATGGTTGTATCCATAAAAGGTGTATGGGTCAATATTTTCCCTAAAAATAATTATAAATCAGATGAAACTTACCAATCTTATATAAATGATGCGGGCAGCAGCAACGGGATTGAAATGGAAAGCAAAAAAGATATTATTTATCTTCAAATAACAGCAGGTATAACTTTACCATTGAAGTATTAATTTTTATATATAAGATATCTTTATAAATTTTTTGGGGGAATGTGGTTTATAATAGCGGGATTTATTCCCGCTTTTTTATTTAATAAACTTTACATAATTTTGAGGATAATCACTGGAATTACTAACAAAATTTAAAATCTAATGACATATACTACAATCGAAGAATTCCTCGGTGACTGGGCGTATGAAAGTGAAGCAACTTTAAAAGTATTGGGCAATTTAACTGATGCTTCTCTGGGACAAAAAGTAACAGATACAGGCATATCCCTTGGTACTATTGGATGGCATATCACAGAAACATTAGGTGAAATGATGGGAAAGACCGGACTAAAGGTATTTTCACCTGATTTCACTACAGGTCACTGGAATGAAAATAGTGCAGCAAATTTAAAGGAATGCTATCAAAATGCATCGGAATCATTGGTTGAAAAAATAAAATCCAGCTGGTCTGATGAGACTTTAAAAGAAACAGATGATATGTATGGTGAGAAGTGGAAAAGGGGATCTACATTAAGTATACTCATTGCTCATCAAACACATCACCGTGGACAGATGACTGTTTTAATGCGCCAGGCAGGACTTAAAGTGCCGGGATTTTACGGACCAAGCTATGAAGAGTGGCAAAATATGGGCATGGAACCTATGAAATAATAAGGTTTATAATTTTGATAATCATGAAACTATATAAAATAAAAAGGGAAGAAATTAGTAAGTTTCTTCCCTTTATCATAATAATTTTAGGATCTATTTTATTAACATCATTTTTCTGATCTCGCTGTAACTTCCGGTATTCAGACTGAAGAAGTATATCCCTGACGCAAGGTTCCTGCTGCTGAAGCTGACTTCATAGCTGCCTGCATTCATTTTATTATCTATCAAAACACCAACTTCTTTTCCGCTGATATCATATACTGATAACTTAACATTAGATTCTTCGGCAATATCAAATTTGATATTAGTTACCGGGTTGAACGGATTAGGGTAGTTCTGATAAAGCTTAAAGCTTTCGGGATTGCTGTTTTCATTCTTTATAATTCCGAGTAACTCAAGCTTAATGTATTTTACCGTGATAATATCATGGCTTGGTACCAATGCATCCATAGCCCCCTGAACACCGATATAACCGGAAATAAAGAAGTTATCATCTTCATCAACTACTATACCGAAAGAAGCATCATCAAGATCTGCATTACCGTTGATGATATTAGTGAAAAGAGTTTCTCCTGTGTTGGAATAAGATATAACAACAATATCTTCTTGTTGAGAGCTGTTACCATGTCTTGTAGTTCCTGTTACAAATACGTGCGGATTTGTTATTGAACGTGACATTGTAATAGCATATGGTACGTCATCACTATGTCCTGAACCGTCATAGGTTCTGTTCCATAAGGTTTCACCGCTTGTATAATTATATTTTATAGTTACAATATCCTTTCCATGACCGGGTACATATGTTGTACCAATTACATATAACGAACCTGTAATATTATCTACTACCATGCCAAATGCATTATCGTCACGGTTCTCAGTTCCGTTGAAGCGTGAGGTCCACAAAACATTTCCTGCGGAACTGTATTTTCTTGTAACAATATCCATTTTAGCATTACCTGAATAACTTGATCCGGTAATATAAATATTATCTGAATTATCGACTACAATTCCCCAGGCTTTATCATCACCTGAAGCTGTTCCATTATAATTTTTTACCCATTGTTCGGTTCCTTCAGGTGTATATTTAATTAGTACATAATCTGTCTGCTGATTGTTGAACTCAGCATAACCGCCTACATATATGTTATTGGCAGCATCTTTCACTATTCCAAAACCTGCATCATTTTTGTGTGAAGGACCGTCATAACGTTTGCTCCATAACTGTGTGCCGTTGCTGCTGTATTTCACTGTTACTATATCTGTTCCGGATGATGATGTTTCGCTTGAACCTGTTACATAAACATTTCCATAACTATCAACTACAATACCCCAGGCTCTGTCTTCGTTGTTGCCGGAACCAGTGTAAGTTTTAGCCCAAAGTGAATCACCATTTGAATTATATTTAAGGGTTATAAAATCAATATTCCCGCCGCTTTTTGTTGTTATACCTGTAATATATATATTATCACTGTTATCAATAACCATACCAAAGGGCTGATCTGAATAATTTCCGGATCCGCTAAAGGTCTTTCTCCACTGAATAACACCCGTATTGCTGTATTTAATAAGGATAATATCTTCTCCTGAAGAATTATTTGTTGTAAAACCGGAAGTGTAAATATTACCGGCCCTATCCACAACAATACCATGACCCCTGTCATCTGAATTTGATTGACCGTTGTAAGGATTTAACCAGACCTGTGCTTTTGCAGTTACAGTGAAAACAATCAATAACATTAACACACGCAGTAATTTACGATTTACCATTAGATATATTTTGATTTCATAAAATAAGTTCAAAATTATCTAAATATAAATATCATTTAAATACCTGATACAAGGGGCAAATACACGAATCACTGTATAGATTTAAAAAGTATTTTCGTATGTAAGTATTTTACAGCTAATTAAAATTTTGGCAAGAATATTTCAGCAATCATACATCTAGCACTTCCACCGCCTACTGATTCGATGGTATTAATACTGACTTCAATCAATTTTCCATATTTCTGAAGAATTTCTGCCTGTTTTTCTTCAAAATTCCACATTGCACTTGCTGAAAGAATAATCAAGGATTCACCCTTGTTATTTTTTAAATTTAAAATATTACCGCAAAAGTTCTGAAGCTGAGAATATGTAATATCCACTATTTCAAATCTTAATTCTTCAAGTTTGGGCAAGACTTGACGTCTTTCTCCGGGCTCAATACACTCGCTGCAAATAACCGCAAATCCATCACCGATACTCATAATTACATTAGTGTGATATATAGGCTTACCCTTATTATCATTTGCATGGAAAAATACTCTGTTTCCTAAAGGGATATTCATTTCATTGCAATACTTATCAAACAACACTCTGCTGGTTCTCTCAGACTCGATAGCAAACACTGCATTATTTTTACGGTCTAAAACAAGGCTGCCGGTACCTTCAAGTATCAAACCCTGTTTTTCATATTCGCTGTAATCAATATACCTGTTCACTTTAAAACCGGATGATGCAAAGACTTCTTCAAGAGAATCTCTGTCACGTTCCAGTCTTCTGTTCTCGCTCAGCATGGGGAAGAGCATTACCGTACCATCTTCATATGTTGCAAACCAGTTATTGGGGAAAACCGCGTCAGGGAGGTCATACTCAGTATCATTACCAAGCACATAAACATCTATGCCGTTTTGAATGAGCTTTTTTGTCATTCCGTTGAATTCTTCTATAGCTTTATCCCGCAATGATTTATCATCAAGCTCTGGTTTATTCTGAAAGGAATTAGAGCCTGCTGTTTGCCGGTTATAAGCGAATGTTTCCGGTGATACCATTAATATACTGCCTGTTAACTGGGATGCCATAAAATTATATATTATAAATTCTTTTCTTTTAATACTACAGGTTTGGAACGCTTAGATCTGATCCTTATATTTACCATTTCAACAAACACTGAAAATGCCATAGCAAAGTAAATGTATCCTTTTGAAATATGCTGGCCAAACCCATCTGCAATGAGGGTAACACCTATCAAAAGCAGGAAGCTTAGAGCAAGTATCTTAACAGTAGGATGTTTATGCACAAATGCGCTCACTGCACCTGAAGTGAACATCATGAATATTACAGAAATTACAACTGCTGTTATCATTACCCACAGCATATCTGTCATACCAATAGCTGTAATAACTGAATCAAGTGAAAAGACTATATCCAGTATCATTATCTGTATAATAATACCGGTAAAAGAAATTGCTTTTTTACCTGCAGACTGAGTTTCATCTTCACCTTCAAGCTTTTCATGAATTTCAAAAGTACTTTTACCTATTAAAAATAATCCGCCAATAATCAGAATAAGGTCTCTGCCTGATATTTCATTGTTAAAAATGGTGAAAAGCGGTGCTGTGAGCTTCATTATCAGTGAGAGTGAAAATAGCAGTAATATCCTCATTATCATTGCTGCTGCAAGTCCGGTTAACCTGGCTTTTTTCTGTTTTTCCTGCGGCAGCTTGCCGGAAAGAATGGATATAAAAATTATATTATCAATACCTAAAACAATTTCCAGTGCAACCAAAGTCAAAAGTGCAATTGCTATTTCCATAAAATGATCCTGAAATCCAGTTTAGATTTGCTTAATTGTGCAAATTACTCAAAATATGGTTATAAATAAATCATAAAATAATTGTTACATAAATATATGACTTTCATTTCATTTGCAATTGAAGTTTTGTAACTTTGTTAAAATAAAACATGAAATATAATGTTTGAGCATTCCAGAACCCGGCTGGCATCAAAAAAAGTTTTCAGGAAAAGGCTAATTAAATTTTCTTTAATAAGCATATCTATATTTACTGTATCACTTGCTATCGGAATATTAGGTTATCGCTATCTTGCTGAACTGGGATGGGTTGATTCGTTTTTAAACGCTTCAATGATACTGGGCGGTATGGGTCCGGTTGATATGCTGAAGTCTAGATCGGCTAAGATATTTGCAGGTTTATATTCATTATTCAGCGGGGTGGCATTTCTTTCAAGCATGGCTTTATTTTTGACACCGATACTTCACAGGTTCCTTCATAAATTCCATCTTGATGTTGATGATGAGGGGAAGAATTCAAAATGAAACCGGACCTGAAAAGAATTATCATATTTACAGCTAACGTACCACTTCTGCTCGAATTTTATCTTGAATTGTTGAACACAGATAAATCATATATTGATGAGGATAAAAAATGGGGAGAAATTTATTTATCGAATATTAATATTGCCTTTCATCACAGTAAAATAAAAATGGACCGGCATTCTAATTTTAAGCTTGTATTTTACAGCAGGGATATTGAAAAGTGCAGGGAAAAAATAATTAAAAGAGGATATAATGCCGGTAAGATCTTTACATCAGGCAAATTAATGATGTTTAATTTAAATGATCCCGAAAGGAACATTATACAATTTTCAAACAGAAAATAGTTAAAATGATAAAAACCGTTTTTTTTGATTTTGATGATACTCTTTTCGATCATACACACTCCAGCCGTGAAGGTTTGAGATCTGTATGGAAAAGATATACTTGTTTTCATGATATGACGCTTGAAGAGCTTGAAGCTGATCATTCTGAAGTTCTTGAGAAGATACACTTTTCTCATGTACTTTTCGGTAAAATGTCAATTGAAGAAGCAAGGGCAGAAAGATTCAAGCTGATATTCCTGAACAGGGGAATTGAGGTGGATTTTAATACTGCCAATAATGCTGCTGAAATCTACAGGATATCTTACCAGAAGTACCGCAGAAGAACAGAAGGCTCAGAAGAACTGCTTAAGCTGCTTCATAAAAATTATAAGATAGGCATCATAACCAATAACCTGATATCCGAACAGGAAGAAAAGCTGGAATTCCTTGGACTTAAAGATTACATCGATATTATGATAACTTCTGAGGAAGCAAGAGTGCCAAAACCTGATCCGCAGATATTCAATTTAGCTTTGCATAAATTCAGTGCAGTTCCTGAGGAAACCATGATGATAGGTGACTCATGGGAACATGATATTGTTGGCGCATATAATATGGGTATTAACTGCATTTGGTATAATCATAAAAAAATTCCGTGTCCTGACCCTTCTATTGCCCTCGAGATCAGATCACTGAAAAATCCGGAATATATTCATTCATTGTTCACTAAGTAAAATTTTAGCTTTAAATCTCATGATAAAAATAATATTCATTATATTTATTATTACATGCAGTATAACAGCACAATCAGTGTATAAGAAAAACGAACAGCTTGTTTCAACATATTCAATTATAGCCCGTGATAGTATCACGGGAGAAATGGGTATTGCTGTACAATCGCACTGGTTCAATGTCGGCGCAGTTGTTGGATGGGGCGAAGCAGGTATTGGAGTAATTGCGACACAGTCATTTGTAAACCCTTCTTTTGGTATTAAAGGCCTTGATCTTTTGAAGCAGGGAAAAACACCGAAGCAGGTAGTTGATGAGCTTATTGCAGCTGATGAAGGCAGGGATTTCCGACAGCTAGCTATAATGGATAAAGATGGTAATACAGCATCTTATACGGGAAGTAAATGTATTTATGCAGCAGGCAATATTGCCGGGAAAAATTATTCCGTCCAGGCAAACCTCATGTTAAATGATAAAGTATGGGGTGCAATGCAATCAGCATTTAATGAAACTACGGGAAAACTTGCTGAGCGTATGATTGCTGCCCTTGAGGCTGCACAGCAAACCGGGGGTGATATAAGGGGAATGCAATCAGCAGCAATAATAATATGGAAGGGTAAATCAACCGGTGAGCCATGGAATGATAAAATCATTGATCTTAGAGTAGAAGATAATGAAAACCCCGTAGCCGAACTTAAAAGATTACTTACTGTTCAGAGAGCTTATGATCATATGAATGCAGGTGATGTAGCAACAGAGAAGCTTGATATGAAGCTTGCTGTAGATGAATATAATGCTGCAATGGAAATGTTCCCTGATAACCTTGAAATGAAATACTGGACAGCTGTTTCACTGGCTAATAACAATAAGCTGGATGAAGCTTTGCCGCTTTTCAATTACGTTTTTGCAACTGATAAGAACTGGAAAGAACTGACACCAAGACTTGTAAAATCAAATCTGCTGTCAGTAAGTGAAGAGGATCTTAAAAAAATTCTCAGTACCGGTGAGAAGAACAATTAGAAATATTTTTTTTATAATATTGAACAAATTATAAGCTTTGGATAAAGCACAAATACCAAATGAATCAGATATTCAAAACCTTGGGTTATCAAACCGTGATATTTCAAGGCAAAGGCTGCTGAATAAAGACGGAACCTTCAACAGCAGGCGGGTTGGGCTGCCTTTCTGGGAGACATTTAATTTCTATCATTACCTGGTCGGGGTATCATGGATAAAATTTATATTATTTGTGTTTCTGGGTTATACAACTCTTAATATGATATTCGCCGTTATATTTTACAGCATTGGCGTAGATACTCACCTGCTTGGCGTAATAGCAAACAGTGAGCCTGAGAAATTTTATGAAGCGTTCTTTTTCAGCGCGCAGTCATTTACAACCGTAGGTTATGGCAGGATAAGTCCGGTTGGATTTTGGGCTAATTCAATCGCTTCGTTTGAATCGCTGGTTGGGCTAATGTGCCTCGCAATTGCAACCGGCTTGTTTTACGGCAGGTTTGCAAAGCCTGTTTCCAAAGTGCTCTATAGCAAGTGCGCAGTTATAGCTCCATATAAAGATGTTACCGGTTTCCAGTTCAGGATAGCCAATGAACAGAAATCTGAGCTAATTGATGTTGAGGTGAGGGCTATGTTCAGCATACTGAAAGATGAAAATGCCAATTCACCCAACAGGAAATATTACAACCTGAAGCTGGAGTTCAATAAAATTAATTTCTTTTCATTAATATGGACTGTTAATCATATCATTGATAGTGAGAGTCCGTTATACGGTTTGACACAAAATGACCTGGAAAACGGACATGCGGAATTCCTGATCCTGATCCAGGGGTATGATGATACTTTTATGTCAAATGTCCATTCACGTTCATCTTACCGTCACAATGAAATTAAATGGAACACAAAATTTGTAAATGTATATGGTTTTGATGAAGACGGCAGAACAACTGTCGCACTTGATAAAATAAGCGATACTGAGAGTGCTTAATAATTAGTAATTAGCAATGAGCAAATACCAAATAACAAATAGCAAATAACAAGTATCAATTATCAATTATTATCAATTGTCATTTTATTAATTTAATATCTTTTAAGGAGGTAATTTTATGAAAGCTCAAACTTCATCCAAACTGTTTTATTTTGCAGCATTACTTTTTATTATCACTTCAAATATTTATTCACAGGATATGAAAAAACCAGACCCTGTGAATAATGAGACAGTAAACATGCTTTTGGGAAAATGGGAAGCAGAACCATATGATATGATGGGTTCAAAATGGTCAGAAACTGCAAACCATTATATGGCGCTGAATGGCCAGTTCCTTTATATCGATATTGACGGCCAGGATAATAATGGTGTTACATTTAAGGGTCACATAGTTATGAAGCTTAATTCTGACGGATCAATGTCCGGGTGGTCCTTTGATGATTGGGGACAGGTAGGTACATATACAGGAACAACCAAAGGTAATAAAATAACTGTCAACGGAAAATCAGATATGGGTACAGATGTTCGCGAAATTGAGATAAATGGAAATAAAATGACACATAAGGTTACAATGAATATGAAAGGTCCCGATGGTAAAGACATGACAATGACACAGACAATAAATTATAATAAGAAGTAAGAGTAATTTAGTATGAAAGGCATCCGATAGGATGCCTTTTTTTATTTAGAAGATTCAGTAATTTTTTGTATTTATCTGATAAATTGTATATATTTCAGGGTATACTACAATTTAATATGTAAAAATTTAATTCCTTCATATGCCCAATTTACTTATAATATTAGGGTCCCAACTGAACTGGAATACCTGTCAAAAGCATCTCTCATAAATTATCCGTATATTTGTAGTAATAAATCGTGCTGCGTGTGCAGCAAACCGTGAGATATTCCTCAGTTAAACTACTATTTATCAGTCGTAATATTTGCGAGACAATTCAGATTCCACAAAAAACGAGCGGGATCAAACTAATTATTTAAAATTGGAAACATTAAAATTCGAAGATTTAAACCTCTCCAAAGAGGTCACCAAAGCCGTTGCAGATCTTGGCTTTGAAGAAGCTACGCCTATTCAGTCACAGGCTATACCGTTCCTGCTCGAAGGCAGGGACCTGATCGGCCAGGCACAGACAGGTACCGGTAAAACTGCCGCTTTTGGCATACCGGTTATTGAAAAAATGGATGCGGCATCAAAACATACACAGGCAATAGTTTTATGCCCGACCCGTGAGCTTGCCATTCAGGTAGCTGAAGGATTCAGCGACCTGTTAAAATACAAAAAAGGCATTAAAGTCCTGCCGGTATACGGGGGACAGTCAATCGAGCGTCAGCTTATGACATTGCGCAAAGGTGTACAAATAATTATTGCAACACCGGGCAGGCTGATGGATCACCTGGAGCGCAAAACAATAAAATTTGATAATGTTCATACAGTTGTTCTTGACGAAGCTGATGAAATGCTTAATATGGGTTTCCGTGATGATATTGAAGCAATATTAAAACAGGTGCCAAAAGAAAGGCAGACAATATTCTTTTCAGCTACAATGCCCAAAGCAATACTTGACCTTTCAAAGAAGTATCTGAATAATCCCGAGCATGTTAAAGTTGTGCATAAAGAGCTTACTGTACCTAACATACAGCAGTTCTATTATGAAATTAAGCCAAACATGAAGCTGGAAGTTTTAACCAGGCTTATTGATGTATCAAATCCTACACTTTCACTGGTATTCTGTAATACAAAACGTACAGTTGATACGCTTGTAGCTCATTTAAAAGCCAGGGGATACTCAGGCGAAGCGCTGCATGGTGACTTAAAACAAAGCCAGCGTGACAGGGTTATGGATAAATTCCGCTCTGGCAAGCTTGACCTGCTTGTTGCAACAGATGTAGCAGCCCGAGGTATTGATGTAGATGATATTGATGCAGTTTTCAATTATGATATGCCGCAGGATGAGGAATATTATGTTCACAGGATAGGCAGAACAGCTCGTGCAGGAAGAACAGGACAGGCACATACATTTGTTGTTGGTAAGGAATTCCACAAGATAAAGGATATTGAAAGATACACTAAATCAAAAATTCTGCGCATGAACGCACCAAGCAGCGAAGATGTTGCAGAGCTGAGAACTTCATCTTTCCTTGAGGAAATCAAGAAAGCTATTGGTGATGGTTCTGATCTTAAGAAATATGATACATATATCGATAAGCTTGTAGCTGAAGATTTCACATCATATGAAATTGCCGGCGGTTTGATAAAAATGCTTATCAAAAGTACTGAAATTGATAAAAGCGATCTTCCTGCTATTAAGGAATATGACAGCTCATCAGACGAAAGAAGAGACAGAAAAGGCGGAGACAGGAAACGCGGGAGAGACAGAGACCGCGGCGATAGGGGAGACAGGCGTGAAAGATCATACGGCAGTGAAAAATCATATGGCGGTGAGAAATCTTACAGCGGTGACAGGTCCTATGGAAAAGATAAATCATACGGCAAAGATAGAGACAGATCATATGGTAAAGATAAACCGTATAATAAAGACAGAAAAAGTGAATTTAAGAAATCACCTGACGGTAAAATGGTAAGATTATTTGTTAATGTAGGCAAGAAATCTAATGTGAAAACAGGCGATATACTTGGCGCATTTACAGGTGAATCAGGAATATCAGGAAGCTCGATTGGTCAGATAGATATGTATGATAAATTCTCTTTTGTAGAGGTTGATAAAAAAGTGGCTGATACAGTTGTTGAATCAATGCATAACAATACCATTAAAGGTAATAAAGTTGCTGTTGATTTCGCAAAAGAAAGAGAATAAGAAAATCTTAAATGTATTAAAAATTAAACCGTCACTTGTGACGGTTTTTTTATAGGCTATTATTCTTCTCGTGCCACGAATATATACCTCGACAAGTATTACAAAATGAATAGAGTTTAAAGTTAGAATAAACCCTGGTTATCTCATTTCGTGGAACGAGTATCATTTATACTATAGGAAAAAATATTCGTTCCACGAAATTAGTTTCTATAATACCATATCATATTTAGGCAAAAAAGATTTTTATACGACCCAACGAAGACTCTATTCGTGGCACGATTTATACCGATTATTATTTCAGCAATACAATTTTTATTGCAGAGATTTTTTCTTCACTGGAAGCTTTGCATATATAAGTTCCGCTTGGAAAGTCATTCATATTAAGCCTTATTTCATAATTTCCTGCAGTCATGTATTCATTCTGAATGATCTTAACTTCTCGCCCTGTAATATCATATAACGTAATTTTAACATTTCCGTTATCAGGCAAGGAGAGCCTAATATTTGTTTCCGGATTAAATGGATTAGGATAGTTTTGATGAAGTAAAAATCTTTCAGGTATTTCATTGTTTTGAGATACTATCCCTATAACTGCATTGCCCATTCTTAACCCATTACCAAAGCTTGTGACCCATA
>CAZOAP010000065.1:0-14264 GCA_964577645.1 uncultured Ignavibacteriales bacterium | reverse complement strand
TGTGAAACCGGCAACTATAAATATTTTTTAAGCCAGTTCAATATCAGTTCGTTAATTTCAGGCTTTTCTTCTATCAGGAATTTTCCGTGTTTATCTGAATCATATGCTTTTAATTCACACGGTTTACTGCAGAAATTATCAAGTATCCATTTCTGTCCTGCTTCGTGATCGCCATCCTTATTGCCGCAAATTAAAAGTACGTTTTGCATCTTTGGAAAATTCGGCCTGCCCATCATAAGTTCATTATACCCTGTGTAAGCTTCAAAAGTTGACTTACCGTTCGATATTGCTACCGGTACCTTTACACCAAGATTCAGTGCTGCATATAAAGCAACATTACCGCCTATTGATGTACCTATTACTGCAATTCTTGTTGAATCAATTCCTTTTTGCTTCTTTGCCCAGTCTATTACAGCCTTAATATCGTTTGGTGCCTGCTCAGGGTCAGTTAACAGGTCATCAAGCTTGCCGTTCTGCTTAGCTGATTTACCATGTCCCCTGATATCATAAGCCAGTACTTTATATCCTGCATTTATGAGTGAATCCCTGAAACCTGACTGCCACTGTTCGCGGGTCTGGTTAAACTGGTGAATGAGTATTACTAGAGGCTGTACTTCATTCTTTTTTGTATCCTGAAAGTAAAAAGAACCTGAAATTTCTTTCTTATCACTTGTGGTGAAAGTAACATCTTCAACCGGCTTTTGTATTTTGGTTTTATCAATTTTTGACTGGTCTATATTTCCGTTCTTATCTTTAATGCTGTCGGGAACCGGAGTCCAGTCAATTTTATCTTTATCCTTATTGCATACAAATGCACTGAATAAAAACAGTAAAGCCAGAGATAATGTTAATATTCTCATTTTTTATACTATAACCCTCAAAAATAGCAAAATTTATTCACTATTTCAATTCAAGATATAAAGATTAATTCACCACTTAGACACTAAGTACACTTAGAAATGTTATAAAAAATATTGTTTGTTATACCTGCGCAATGCCTGACATCAATACGGGAGTCAAAGTATTCAAATAAAATTTATAACATAGATTCTCCTCTCGCTGCGCTCGCTCAGAATGACAATTTCTCATACCAACTCTTCTATTTTTGTGATTATACTATCCGGTTTTACTTCACCGGTTATTTTGCTGGATTCAGAATTATTTACAAGAATTGACTTCATACCCGCATTTTTGGAGCCAATTACATCCCGCTTATAATTATCTCCAATGTAAACTATTTTATCCGGTGTTTCCCTGAAGTGTTCTATTGCAATTTTAAAAATGTTTTTTGAGGGCTTAACTGACCTGTAGTCGGAAGAAAAAATAATAATATCAAAAAGGTTAAACACTCCGTCTTTCTTTAATTGCTTTTTAAAATATTCACTTTTACACCATACATTTGATATTACCCCAAGTTTATGAAATCTTGATAGTTCCATAAGTGTATTTTTACAGGATTCTGGAACAACACCGCATTCATGTGCAGCAAATGTTCTTTCTAATAATATTTTATCTTCTGCAGAGTAAGCGTTAAAATATTCATCCGATTCAATAAGCTCTTCAACAGTTATCATATCATCAATGAATTTTTCATCTCTGCTTCTTGTTAAAAGTGTACCGTAAATATAATATATAACTTCGTGAAGGATTGTGTTTGTTAATTTCTTGCCGCCAAATGACCTGTATGTTGCCTCATAATCCTGCCCGTTATTAAAAATATCTCCATCAAACATAAATGTTTTGCCCATATCAAATAGTAAAATATCAAAATCTTTGATTAAGTCTTTAGCAATCATTTATGAATTACTTATTAATGTAACAAGAGGTCCCCGCCAGCGCGGGGATGATTTATTTTCACCAAATTATCTTCCCGTCATTTCTGATATACTTTTCAACCCTTGTTTCAGGATCACTGGTTGAATAATACCTGCAAACACCGTTAACCCATTTACCGGGTGAATAAAAATAACCGGATTCAAGATAACCATGGTCATCATACTTAAGCTCAGCTTTTATTATAACTTCACCTTTTTCATTAATAAAAGCATTATAGCAGTCATCTGCAGGTAAGTCTGATTCACTGAATTTAATAAAAACCGGAGCAAGCCCTTCAGAGAACTCCCCTGCCTGTTCATATATTGGGATCAAAGCAGTATCAATATAACCGCTTTTATAACCCCAACTACCATTTATTGATTTAAATGGTTTTAATTCCTTTATAGCAACATCTGAAATATCGATTATTTTACGTGGGAAAATCTTACCAGCTTTATTCACACCATTTATTGAATCATTTTCATTTATGAAATTTGCAAAACCATTTTCGAAATCATATACAAATTTTGCATTTATTTCGAATTGTATTGTCTCAGCAGTATTAATGCACAGCCATTTTAAAGAATTGTTATCCAGTTTTACAAAAGCTAAACCTTCAGAGAAATTCTTTGCAAAGGCATATTGTGACTTAATACTCAAGTAACCTTCATTATTTATATAGCCATATTTATAACCATCCTGTGTATAGACTTTTACCGGATACAATGTATCTGGTGATTGCGAGTAAATACTATATGTTATAACAAAGGATAATATTACAACTATCACTTTCACTTACAGCTGAACCTCATCACCTTTTTCTGGAATGCTTACTTGTTTATATTCCATTTCACCCAGCATTTGCTGCAATGCCTGCTGCTGGTCATAATCACCATGCACCAAAAATATTTGCTGTAAGGAGCCTTTTGTAAATTTGCCGAAATATTCCCGCAGCTCATCTCTATCAGCATGGGCTGAAAATGAGTTCAGCACATATATCTTAGCTTTAACCGGATGCATTTCACCGAATATCTTAACAAATGTTCCCTGAACGTCTTTTGCCTCAACGATCCTGCGGCCAAGTGTATGCGGAGCCTGGAATCCGACAATGAGAATCGTATTTCTATCGCTTTCGATATTATTCCGCAAATGGTGAACAATTCTGCCTGATTCGCACATTCCCGAAGCGCTAATAATTACACATGAACCTTTAAAGTAATTCAGCTGTTTTGATTCTTCAACATCTTTAATATATGTTAAGTTACTGAAACCGAAGACATCCACTCCCCTTGAAATTAATTCTGAAGTTTCATTATCAAAGCACTCATGATGTAGCTTGAATATATCTGATACATTTGTGCTTAACGGACTATCGACAAAAATCGGAATTTTGGGAAGCAGGTTCTTTGCAAATAATTTTGAAAGCGAATAAACTATTTCCTGTGTTCTGCCTACACTGAATGCCGGAATTATTATCTTTCCGCCGCGTGAAAGTGCTTCTGTAAGCACTGCAAGTATCTGTCCATCCATATCTAAAGCTTTATCATGCACCCTGCCGCCGTAAGTTGATTCGGAAATCATATAATCAACATCACCCATATGGTCAGGGTCACGCAGTATAGGCAAATGCGGACGGCCTATATCACCTGTAAACCCAAGCCTTATATTTTTTCCGTTCTCTTTTATATCAAGCCTTACCTGTGCTGAGCCTAAAATATGACCTGCATCAAAGTATGTTACCTGTAAATTCCCGCCAAAACCGTTCACAGTGAATTTACGGTTATAAGGGATGCATTTAAACAGCTTCATAATGTTCCGTACTTCATCAAACCCGTAAAGCGGTTTAAAGAGCGGCTCATGATTTTTAATTTTGCGTTTATTAACAAACTCAATATCTTTAGTTTGTATATGCGCGCTATCCTGCAGCATAATTGCACACAGGTCACGGGTTGCAGGTGTGGCGTAAATATCACCGCGAAAGCCCGCTTTCCAAAGTCCGGGCAGGTTACCTGAGTGATCAATATGCGCGTGTGAAAGCACAACAGCATCAAGCTCTTTTGCATCAAAGAGGTAATGTTTGTTTATTTCATATGCTTCTTCACGCCTGCCCTGGTACAATCCGCAATCAAGCAGAACTTTTTTCCCGTTTATATCAAGCAAATGCTGTGACCCTGTCACTGTCCTTGCTGCACCGCAAAATTTTATTTTCATAAATTATATTTCCACGCGCATGCGGGAATCTCTGTTAATAATATTTCAAAATTTTTGTTATTATTATACAAATATATACATCTGTATTATTCAAAATAGCATAACTTACCTTAACTTTAAATGTAAATTCTATTAGCATAAATGCATAAAAAAAGCCGGCTTGTAAACGAACCGGCTTAGAATTATCGAGTGTCACTACTTTCAAAGCTGCTATTTCAGAAATACCATCTTTTTCGTTTCTGTATAATCCCCTGCCGATAACTTATAATAATATATTCCGCTTGGGAAATCCCCTGCATTCCATATAGTTTCATAAGTTCCTGCATCTAGTTGTTCGTTAACAATTTTTTCAATTTCTTTACCTAGCAGATCATAAATTACAATTTCAGTAAATGCATCATCAGGCAGAGCAAATTGTATTTTTGTTGCAGGGTTAAATGGATTTGGGTAATTTTGAGATAAAGAATATTTTTCAGGTATCTCTTTTGAGATCTGGTTAATTCCAACAAGCATACTAGTATCACCATAAGTAAGGCCGTTTATAACACATCCAAGAAGAATCATCTGGCGCGTGCATACAAATGTACCTCCATCCAAACCCTGGCTCGATGCATAGTATAAGCCAATTCCTTTTGCGTATTTTCTGGAATGACCTCCTTCAAATCCGGCATTATTAAAGTATCTTGCCTGTCTGTTTGTCCCCAAAACTGTTGCAATATTTGTGTCTGTGACTATATAATGATACCATTGTGAGGGAGGCGTACAGTTTATTCTTACAGTATCACCCAGCATTGCTTTAAAGCTATCTATCATCATTTCCCCGGGTGTATACTGGCATCCATTTGAAGTTAACTGGTAAATATTTCCGTTTTGAGGATCAATTCTTACATTAGCCAGCGGTAACAATGAAACATTTCCGCATGTCTGACATGCTCCGGAAATTGTACTGCTGATAGATTGTGACTTCTTATATGTTTTACCGTTTACAAGGGTATCACCTGTTAAAATAAATCTGACTTTTCCAGAGCAGCCGCCGCACATTGAACCGTTTGTTGTGCACTGGTAAACCCAGATGTTACCTGTTTGAAGAGGCAGGAAATCAGAATAATTAACTTGAGATTTAATTTTAAAAGGAATAATGAGAATAATTAGTGTTATAAGAACTATATGAATATTTAATTTTTTCATATGAACCTCCTTAGGTATTACAAATATAATATATTAAAAATGCATTTATAACTCAGTAATATCGATAAAATGTTATTATCCTTACTATGCATTAATGTAATAGACTGCAGTTCTATATGTATTTTATTTATGGTAAATATCAGTTAATTTCGCATACTAATTTGTAAATATTGCAGAATTATGGAAAACTTATTAATATCTCCAAAGGAAGTAAAAGATCATATAAATTCAGCCGAAAATGGCTATATGCTGCTTGATATCAGGCGGGAAAATGAGTTCAATGACTGGAATATTAAAGGAAGTGTGAATATTCCCATAAATGACCTAATTTCAGAGGGCAATTTTCTTGGGATAAAAGATATACTTAAAGACCTGCCGAAGAATAAAATGATAGTTACTATCTGCGCAAAAGGGCTGAATTCACAGGTTGCAGCATCGATTCTAAGGGAAATGGGATATAATTCAGTCAGCCTTGAAAAAGGTATGAAAGGCTGGAATGAGAATTTTGATATATATAAACTGGATTTCACTGATTTCACGGTTATCCAGTTCGTCAGAATTGGAAAAGGCTGTTTATCATACCTCATCTATGATAACAAAACAAAAGAAACAGCACTTATTGAGCCTGCAATATTTATGGATGAATACGAAGATTACATCCGGGCTAACGGATTGAAGCTGAAATACATAATTGATACACATGCTCATGCAGATCATTTTTCAGGCGGTATGGAGCTTGCCAGAAAATTAAATATGGATTACTATGTTAATGAAATAGAAGTAGATAAGGTATTCAGCTTTAAGTCATTAAAAGATATACCGGAATTTGTTTTGGGCAAAACAAAGCTTGAAGTTCTCAGCACCCCCGGCCATACTGATGGAAGCGTTTCCTTCCTGGTAAATAATGAAGCATTGTTATGCGGTGATCTATTATTGCTTGAATCACCCGGCAGACCCGACCTTGCACGCACAAAAGAAGAAACAACAAAAGGAGCTGCTATTCTTTTTGATACACTCCAAAATATCATCAATAAATTAAATGATAATGTAAAAATACTCCCTTCTCATTTTACCAAAACAGAAATAAGGCCAGTTGTAATGACATTTGGTGAGCTGAAAGCTGGCTCAGAACCGCTGAAAATGACAGATAAGAGCGAATTTATTAACTACATTACAGCAAATATTCCCAATACTCCCCCGAATTACGAAACAATCAAGAAATTCAATAAAGCCGGTGTAATGATACCTTTGGATTATGCTGAAGATCTTGAAATCGGACCGAACCGCTGCGCAGCAAGATAATATCATAAAATGTTAGTACCTAAACTCTTTACAACCTTAAAAGCTTACAACAAAACACTATTTTTAAGTGATGTTTCCTCCGGTATCATAGTCGGAATAGTTGCATTGCCGCTTGCCATTGCTTTTGGTATTGCCTCGGGTGTATCGCCTAACAACGGAATAATAACAGCAGTGATTGCGGGTTTTATAATATCAGCACTTGGAGGAAGCCGAGTACAGATAGGCGGACCGACAGGTGCATTCATTATCATTGTATACGGTATAGTACAGAAATATGGCATGGATGGGCTAATGATAGCAACCATTATGGCAGGTATTATACTTGTTATAATGGGATTCATGAAGCTTGGAACACTCATAAAATTTATTCCCCTGCCAATAATTACAGGTTTTACCTCGGGTATAGCATTAATAATCTTTACAACGCAGATAAAAGATCTTCTTGGGCTGAGTATTAAAGAATTGCCATCAGAGTTTCTTGCGAAAATTCCTGTTTATGTAAACAATATAACTGCCTTTAATAATGATACGATAATCGTTTCCGTTATATCGCTTTCTATTATTATTTTTCTTGGAAAATTCATTAAGAAAATTCCCTCTACATTCATTGCACTGATTGTTGGCACACTTATTGTTCAGTTATTCGGTCTTAATGTTGAAACAATTGCATCAAAATTCGGTTCTTTAAACAGTTCATTTCCTTCTCCAGCTTTCCCGGTAATTACATATGATAAGGTATACCAGCTTGCTGGTCCGGCCTTTACAATTGCAATACTTGCCGGTATAGAGTCACTCCTTTCAGCTGTAGTTGCTGATGGTATGATAGGCGGTAAACACAGGTCTAATATGGAGCTTATTGCCAACGGTGCTGCAAATATAATCAGTCCGTTTTTTGGCGGAATACCTGCAACCGGGGCTATAGCAAGGACTGTAACAAACATCCGTAACGGGGGCAAAACACCTGTTGCAGGTATTGTACATTCTGTAGTGTTACTGCTTATAATGCTCTTTTTCGGGCAATATGCCGGTATGATACCAATGTGTGTACTTGCTTCAATACTGGTAGTAGTTGCATATAATATGAGCGAGTGGCGTGAGTTCTTGGCACAGTTAAAAATGCCGAAAAGTGATGTGATAGTACTGGTAACAACATTTTTGATAACAGTGATACTTGATCTTACAATAGCAATTGAGGTCGGTATGGTGCTTTCAGCCATGTTATTTATGAAACGTATGGCAGATGTAACCAATGTTGGTGTTATAAACAGGGAGTTTGATGAAGATTCACCGGCTGAAGAAAGCGGAGTTAACTCAATACAGGGTAAAAATATACCGAAAGGTGTAATTATATACGAAATTAACGGTCCTTTCTTTTTTGGTGCAGCAAGCAAGTTTAAAGAAGCTATCAGGATAGTAAGTAAGCATACAAAAGTATTGATACTAAGGCTTAGAAATGTTCCGGCAATCGATTCCACTGGTATTGCAACCCTTGAAGATTTTTATTATGATTGTAAAAAGAATAACTCGGTTTTGGTAATTTCAGGTATTCACGCTCAGCCAATGTTTGCAAGTGAAAGAGCCGGCCTGCTTGATAAGATTGGTGAAGAGAATATCCGCGGAAATATTGATGATGCCCTGAACCGTGCAAGAGAAATAATGGGTCTGCCCACTGAAGAAATTAAGGCAGTAAAAGAAAGTTCTGTAGAGAAGTAAATATTACAGTATACGAGTTTAGTAATTAATTAGTTTTTGTCACTCTGAACTTGTTTCAGAGTCTAAAAAAATAAAAACGAGATGCTGAAACAAGTTCAGCATGACTTTTGGAGTAAAATGAAATTAAAATACATCAACGATATTAACCCCGCAACGGGAAAGGTTTTTGCAAAGATAAAGTGCTCAACAGAAAAGGAAATTGACAGGGCTGTTGAGAATGCTCATAAGGCACAGAAAAAATGGGCTGCGTTAACACTGGCTCAGCGGAGCAAAATGCTTGAAGCATGTGCTAAGGATTTCGCAAAGCAGAAAGAAAAGATCGGACGAACAATTACCGATGAAATGGGTAAGCTTTACAAATCAGCAGTTGGTGAAACACATGCTGTTGCTTACGGTATCCGTGAAACCATTGAACAGGCAAAAACAGCATTAGCTGTTGAACATCTACAGGAAGAAGACCTTGTTACTGAATTACACCGCACACCGCTTGGTGTATGCGCAGTTATTACGCCGTGGAACTTCCCTGTAAGTATGCCGGAAACGCTGCTCTCCCCAGCTTTGATAGCAGGTAATACCGTTGTTTTTAAACCCTCTGAAATGGTGCCGCTGACAGGCAAAGCAATTTATGATATTTTCAATAAACATCTGCCTCCCGGAGTTATTAACCTTGTACAAGGTGCTGATGAAGTTGGTAATTATCTTTTGCACAGCAATATTGATATGATTGCATTTGTCGGCTCACAGGCAGTTGGCAAACACATTATGAAAGTTGCAGGCGATAAGCTTAAACGAATTGTGCTCGAGCTTGGCGGAAAAGATCCAATGATAGTATTAAATGATGCTGATCTGCAGAAAGCTGCAAACTTTGCTGTGAACGGTTCATTACGCAATACGGGACAGGTATGTGTATCAGTTGAGCGTATTTATGTACAGGAAAAAGCCGCTGATAAATTCACCACACTTGTTGCAGAAGGTGTAAGGAATTTTAAATACGGCAGCGGGTATGATGAAAGTGTGCAAATGGGTCCGTTAGTAAGTGAACGCCAGCGTGATAATGTTCTTTCACAGGTAAAAGATGCAGTTAAAAAAGGTGCACGGCTTATTACAGGCGGCGGTGTGCCGAAAAATAACAAAGGTTTCTTTATGGAGCCTACCCTGCTTACAAATCTTTCACATAAACACAGGATAATGAATGAAGAGACTTTCGGACCTGTTGTTGCGATACAGAAAGTTAAGACTGAAGATGAGGCTGTTAAGCTTGCTAATGATTCACCATTTGGCCTGGGTGCTACGGTGTGGACAAAGAATAAGAAAAAGGGTCTGGATATTGCGCGAAAAATTGAGTCAGGTATGATAGGTGTTAACCAGGGTATCGGTGCAGTCAGCGGTACACCATGGGTCGGTGTGAAACAAAGCGGCTATGGCTACATCGGATCAGTTGACGGCATCAGGCAGTTCACAGTTCCAAGAAAGATAAGCTATAAAAAGTAAATCATTGTATCCCCGAACACTGTTCGGAATGAAATTATAATCTATCTGTTTCATCAATCGAAACAGCGTTTCGATTTACAATATATAATTAAAAATTATTGGAAATAGCTTATCCTTAGTGGTTTTTATTGAATTTTGTTGGTAAATAGTAAATTTTTCCATAAACTAATAATATATTTATCTGATATAAATCATTTTTTGGGATATAATAAATTGTTAGTTTTGTATTATCATTGTATTGATTCAACAGTTTATAAGTAACTTTACAATTTTATAAACAAAACCACCACAAAATGAAAACACTTATCATTGCACTTACTGCATTATTATTTTCTTTAAATTTATTTTCACAACCCTACGATGTTATGATAAATCCATTCTGGAATTTCTACTCTGATAATTATACCGATGCTGTATCAGGCGGTATGGGATTTGCTGGAATATCTACTTCCGGAGATATCACTTCAGCCAATATTAACCCTGCATCTCTCAATTTACCCGGTAAATTCCAGGCTGCTCTACAGTATAATTTCAAAACAACACAGCAGTGGGGAGTTAAATTTGGATTTAATGATGTTTGCCTGAAAAATTATATTTATTCCGGTTCAGCTGCTTTTGGTTACAGAATAAATAAAATGTTCCAAACAGGTTTAATTTATAATAATCCACGTAGCATGAACTTCTATATTGCAGATATTGTAATAACAAATGAATTTGGTGAGGAGCTGGGAAGAACTGATGCTTATGATAAATATGTGCATCATAAAATTACAATTCCGTTAGTTTTCAGGTATAAGATACTGAGTTTGGGCATTGGGTTAAACTACAACATAAACAGACGGTATTTTAAATATAGTGATACAGGAATACTTACGGCTAAGTTTGATAAATTCAATGTACAGGCAGGTATGATTATCTCACCTTTTAAAGAATTATCAATCGGGGTAACATTCAAACCCGGGTTAAGCGGTGATGCAGATCATACAACAGATGAAAATATTAATACTCAAACAGAAAAGGTCATTTTACCATTGGAATTTGGTGCAGGAATATCTGTAAACCTGATGAAAGGTAAATTAAAGATAGCTGCAGATTATAATTATTTGAATTCATCTGCAAATACCAATAATGATTACGGTCTAAAAGATATTCACCGTATTAATACAGGAGTTGAATATACAGTTAATAAACAATGGCAGATAAGGACAGGATTTTTTAACCAGCCCGATCCTAGGAAAAATAAAAACACTATTAATGACATTATGACAGATTATAATCAGTATTTTCTGACCGCAGGCGCCAGTTATGTAACAAAGAAAATGAAACTTTCTTTTGCAATTATGGATAGCCATATTTCTTCCGGAGATGTAAAGATCACTATTATAAACGGAGGGATTAATTATAATTTCTAAATAATATGAAAACAATAATCTTTACTCAATTTGTTTTATTTTTCGCATTAAATATTTTTTCCCAGACTTACGAGACTGAAGATATAGTTATGAGTCCTGCAAGTGACTTTTATTCCAACAACTATATGTTTGGCTCAAACACAGGTAAAGGTAATACCGGAATTGGAAGTGAAAACGATATTTCAGCGTTTTTGCTTAATCCTGCAGCTATAAAGGTAAATAAAAAATATACTCTTAGCCTTCAATATACTTTTAAGACGAACAGAAAGGTTACATACGTAAATACCTTTGGAAGCAACAGCTATGATATCAACCATATACCGGTATCTTTATCAGGCGGTTTCGGCTTTAAAGTAAATAATCATTTAACCGCAGCCTTTTTGTACTGCAATACCAATAATGAAAAAATAGACTTTACTGAAGAAACAGTTACAGATGACGACCTGACATTCAGTTATAATGTTCACAGCCTTAATTTACCAGTAACTTTTACTTACTCTAAATTCAGTATCGGAATTAATCCAAGCTACAGTTTCTACAGAAATCTGATTACAGGTGCAACTACGATCATAGAACCAGATGTTCCGCACGATATTACAAACTCTTTTGAGCGATTTAATATACAGGCAGGTCTGAAGTTCGCTTTTAATAAAAATATTTCAGCCGGCATAACTTTCACTCCTGGCTTCAAAGCTGATGTTAAGTCAAGTGAAGATTATTCGGTTTCACCTAACATTAAATTAGTAGCAATATATCCATTTAAGGCATCTGCAGGAATGGATTTTTTAGTTCTCAAAGATAAATTAAGACTTTCAGTTGATTATAATTTCCAGAGAACATCTGAGTTGAAAGGATATAAAGATAAAAATGATTTTGGCATTGGCGGCGAGTACTCTGCAAACAAGAACTTAATGTTAAGGGCTGGATTTTTCACCGTGTTTGATATAAGAGATTTTCACAGTACCGGCGTTGGTTTTCCCGGTGAAGAAGGAGATTTTACGCAATTTTTTGTAACCGGAGGCTTAACATATAAAGTAAAAGATCTAGTTTTCTCGCTTGGTATAATGGATAGCCATATTTCTTCAGGTAAAATCAAAATACTCAATCTAAATACAAGTATTTCGTATAACTTTTAATTTATTTCATTACATTCTTCATAGCTTCAATTATTTCTGGATTTGGTATTCCCTTTTCCTGGTTCACCAGCAGAACATAATGGTCCGCTGAGAGCTCCTCTGCATGCAGGTTGTAATCGGTATTCCTGCCGACCTGTTCATAATAACCTTTAACATCTTTTATCTTAAGTATCAGAGGTTTTCCATCTGCATATACAGGTTTTTTATTGTCATCATCTCCTTCTACAGCAAGCATGCCTATTTGCATATAGCCAAAAAAACTTCCGCCAGTGAATTCCCGCCCTGAAAATAAAATAAGCATAACATCTACATGCTTATCATTGTATTTTACTGTTAAATAAAAATTGTTAAAAGGAGCATCCGGATTGGAAAGCCTTAAATCAGTAATCTCCTTTGGATACGGAACCTCATTGCACTTCTTAAACCCGATAATATTATAAACTTTTTCGCTCATTTCCTTATCATATCTTGAAAGCACATGGAAAAGCTCATGTATAAAAACATCTTCATAGCTGCCGTAAGACCCCTCAACAGAGTTATCTTTCATAACAATATAATTACTCCTTGTATAACCTGTTGCCCCGCCTTCATTTGTCATATCAGATTTAATTACTTCTATCCTTGCAGGCATTTTAAGCTTTAAACCAAGCTCTTTAATTTTTTTATTTATTGAGCTTACAACTTTCTGCATTCCGGCTTTATCATCATCGCTCCATTGTTTAACTGATCCGGCTGCTTTTTTGAAATAATCCTGCAATGTTACGGTATCGCTTTTAGAAAGTGTTTTGCTCATAAGGTCAAACTTGCTTAAAATTGCCGTATATTCATCTTCTGTTGTGAGTAATTCTTTTGCTCTTGCACCATCTACAGGTACAATTACAGTCCCTTCCTGTAATACAAATTCATTTTGAGAGTATGTCTGTAGTACTATAAAGGTTAATAAAACGAAAAATATTGCAGATTTTAACAGGTTTTTATACACTTTCATATTTTTTTAATAAATTAATCTGTAAATTTAAGTAAATCAAAACTAATAATTACAACCATTGGGCAAGATATGTTAGTTTCCCCAATTGGTTATATGGAGGCAGGAAAATGAAGCTTGAATTTTCACCATATATTGCAATACAGGTAAGTGACCATGAAAAGGCAGTAGAGTTCTATAAAAATGTGCTTGGAATGGAATTTGTTGATGCCAAAGGCAATGATGCTTATCTTGATAAAGACGGCATAAACTTTGTTTTTGAAAATAATGAATTAGGCAGGGGCTCGGTATTTTTTGAGTTCAAAACCGATAACCTTGCAGAAGCCAAAGAAAAACTCGAAGATGAAGGATGCGCAGTAACTCAGGTGTATAACGAGCACAGTATGATGTTCAGCGATCCTTTTGGTATGAATTTTCATGTATGGGAAGACGGCGCTTTTCCGGATAATCCGTAAGTATTAAATTAAGATTTAGATTTTAGTTCAATTCCCCCATTACAGGGGGAGATAATTTTAAAAAAAATAGCATTTATTTATTAAAATAATACCTTAATGAAAGGTATACATTACCATGTGTTATGCCATAACCGCCGGAATATAAATGGTACTTTCCTTTTATGCTGATATCAAAATCCTTAGAAACGGGATAATTGAATCCAGCACCCAGATTTATTCCAAATTTGTTCTTTCCGCTGTTAATTACATAAGTGCCAAAACCTGTTTCAATTTCACCATTTATTTTTTTTTTTTTTTCTATATACCATCTTGGTCCAACAATGATTTCTGTAATTCTGTTTTCCGAATCATCTGTAAGGAAATTACCGGTTGCAGAAAAATATATACTGAACTTATTAGTCCTTCCTTCCAGATCAATTCCCAGGCTGGGACCTATAAGGTTATCTGCATATGCAAAAGCCCCGGCATTGAGTGCGCCGGAAAATATCATTTTGTTTTGTGAGTAAACGGTAATATTGAAAATAATTAAAGCTAAGGTTAATAATGTTTTCATATA
>CAZOAP010000064.1:0-14304 GCA_964577645.1 uncultured Ignavibacteriales bacterium | reverse complement strand
TCCAAACCTTCCTTTGCCGGTTTCCAGTCCCACCACAAGCCGCGCTTTTTTGGATCTTCAAAATCTCGTGACTGCAGCGGGCCTTCATTTTTAATTCTCTCCAGGATAAATTTCAGGGTCTTTGCATTCTTCTTTTCCCATGCTTTATGCTTCTTAGCAAACATTTCTTTTCTTGGCAGGGTGAACCTGAAATGTTTCATCGGCATATATGCTGCAGCGTGATCCCAGAACTCAAATACTTTCTTATCTTTATCTATCAGCTCATCCAGCATTTCATTTTTATACTCAGGCAAACGTGTCCATAATATATGTTTATGTGCACGTTCTACTATAGAAATTGTATCTATCTGCACATAACCAATTTGCTCAATAATACCAAGTAGTTTTTTCTTTGGAGGTAAGCTGCTGTTGCCGGGAAAAAGCTGCCTTGAAAGTGCCAGTATTTTGGCTTCTTCTTTGCTTAATTCAATACTCTTAGCTTTCATTAAAGGGCTTTATCTGGATATATTTAATTTTGATATCAGATCATCACTAATTCCTTCAGAGTATGTACCATAAGCATTCACTAAAGTACCCTTAATTCCATCTTTGGATGTGATTGCGTAAACAACCTCTTCGTCATCAGGGTTAGAGTTTCCTTCAAAACGGTAGAATTCATTTATCTCAAATTCATCTGGCTGAAGCTTTAGTGCAATGGAGCTGCACTTAATTGAATCACACTCAATATTGAAATTATGAACGTATCCGCGTTTATACAGATCGTTCAATGCCTCTGAAAGTGTTTCATATGAATACATAAGTTTTACCCCTTAAATTCTTTTTTTATATGAGAGCCGTCGCAAAACGGTTTGTTGCCGGAATTGCCGCACCTGCAAAATGCAGTAACATTATTCCGTTTTTCAATCTTTCCATCCTGTTTTTTTACTGTAATATTGCCATAAACAAATAACGGACCGTTGGGTTTTGCTTCTACAACAGTTTCTATATCGTCACTATCAATATCTTTAACTAAATTTTCTCCTTCTGAATTCATGTAATAGCTCAATGCTGATGAAGGACACTGTTTAACCTGTTCAATGATATGCTCAGTATCAGAGCCCGTGGCATTTACCCATGGCCTTTTTGCGGGATCAAATACAGATGGCAGCCCGTTAAAGCATTTTGCGGAATGGATGCATCTTGAAGGCTTCCAGACTATAGTTACTTCTCCATTTGAATATTTCTTCGTTATACGGCTAAGATCTGCTGCCATTTTTTATTTAAAATAATTTTTAATATAGTTGTTTAATGCTTCTTCCTCGTATTCACCGTCCTCGCCGGGATATCTTAAAATAGTATCATATTTCCCGGTCTCTTTTGCCATTGCCCAAACAATACTTTCACCTGCAGGAAGTATATCAGGCTTTAAGCTGAATACCTCATCCTTATAAGCATCTGATGCGTTTACAGGTTCCCACCCCTTAACCTTAAAGAAATTGATCAGCTCTCCGAGGAACATTGCATTAATTAAATTATGATGAAGAAGCAAGGTATGTTTTATGTGTCTTCCTGTCAGCTGAAGTGCAAGGCTATCGTAAAACATTGCCCTGTTATAAATATGCGCCATATAATATTCTTTAAAAGGAGTAATATCAAAATCGGGATTAAGCTTTAGAGTATCAGCCATTCTTCCGTCAATATACCAGTCAGATGCATCTATGGTGGCGTACCCGCTGCGGTACCCCAGGCTATCCATAAATTTTCTGAACCCGTTCCTTTTTTCTGCAGTGTTGCCTTCTTTAAGGAAAGGGAACCTGAAAAGCTTCGTGAAACCGCTGTATGTTTTTATTATAGAATCACACCTGAGAAAATCTTTTTCATAGCTCTCAAGGGTCTGTTTGGTGGAATGAAAATAGCTGTGAGAATATGAATGATTGCAAATCATATGCCCGGCATCGCTCCATTTGCTCAGCAGAACTTTCCCTTCAGGGAAATCAATTCTTTTACCGCAGACAAAAAGCGCTGCTTTCAGATTGTTCTTTGCAAGGGTCTCTAAAATTGCGTCATCTTTCTGCATCCATGTCATATTACCCGTTGTTTCAATATTAGGGTCATCAAATGTAAATGATATCTGCGGTTTTGATTCCTGTGAGAAAATTAACCCCTGGAAAAGGAATAATAATATGACTGTAATTTTATGCATGTAAATATATTTAAAGTTTACTGGATTATATATTTGCAAAGATAAAATATATCATTAAGAAAATATACACTCAAAAAAGCTCAATATGAGAGAGTTTACTCAATTTCATTTATCTATTATATATGTTATGTTTGCTGTACATTCCTGTTATATTATATATAAATACAGATAAAACATTTAAATATTTAAAGAATTAATGACCACAAATCACGTTAAACCTGTTATAAGCTTAAAGAATTTTTGCAGCAAAATGATCGATTACGCCGGACTCTTTCCTCCAGCAAGCCTTGAATTACCACAGGCTTTCCATAATTATGTATTTTATTCACAGGGTGAGTATAAATGGATGCTCGGGAAGTTCATTATACCTGCTAAAAGACTTAACGAGCTTGGCAGGGTTCTTGACGATATGGAAGTTGAAACAAAAGTATCGCTCTCTTTACTTGGTTCAAGCAGTGAAAATATATCAGAGTTCAATAATTGTTTTAATGAAGATATAAAAGCTATCAATGATTTTAAAAGTAAATACGGTAACAGTGTATCTATAGATGCATTTGAGCTCAGACTGCCTTCAGATCTTTTTAAGCTTGAAGAAAATGATGAAATGCTTGACCTGATAATAAATATATCTTCACAGCTTGAAGGTCTTTTGGGAAAAACAGTTCCTGTCTTTTATGAAGTGACACTTACCAAAGAATATGAAGCGGAAATTATTAGGACAGTTGAAACCATTGCCGCATTAAATAAAGAGTGCGGTTATAAATTACGCACCGGCGGAACTGAAGCAAGCGCTTTCCCTGAGCCTGAAGTAATAGCATTTGCAATTATGACATGCTGCGAGTTTGATGTACCTATGAAATGTACTGCAGGACTTCACCACCCGGTCAGGCATTTTAACAGTGAAGTCTCTGCGGTAATGCACGGTTTCCTGAATGTGTTTGCCGCAGGTATTATGGCATATACAAATAATCTGGATGAAGCCGAGCTGCTTGAAGTACTTAACGAAGAAGACCCGTTTGAATTTGCATTCAGTGAAAGCGGATTTACCTGGAACGAAATTGAAGTATCAAACGCAGAAATTAAAGGTTCCAGAGAAGGTTTTATGCTTTCATACGGAAGCTGCAGCTTTGATGAACCTGTTGAAGATTTGAAAACAATGGAATTATTTTAATATGGAGTATAACTAAAGATGAGATCTTTTATAGATGTAAATCCTGAATCACACTTCCCGATTCAGAACCTGCCTTACGGAGTTTATAAATTAAAAGTCGGTTCACAACCCGTTTGCGGTACCGCAATAGGAGATTATGTTGTGGATCTTTCTATCCTTGAAGAAAAAGGGTACTTTACAAAAACACTGCTTGGAGATAAAAAAATATTCAGCAGACCCAACCTGAATGCATTCATGGCACTTGGGCGGGAGGCGTGGAAACAGGTAAGAACAGTTCTTCAGACAGCATTGAGTGATGAAAATCCTCTCCTGCGTGATGATAAGGAGCTTCAGAAAATTGTTTTTACCCCGATGAAAGATGTTGTGATGTGCTTGCCGGCAGAAATTGGCGACTATACAGATTTTTATTCATCCCGTGAACATGCAACCAATGTTGGCATTATGTTCCGCGGTAAAGATAACGCTTTAATGCCTAACTGGCTTCATATCCCTATAGGATATCATGGCAGGGCAAGCTCTATTATAGTAAGCGGAACAGATGTTACACGTCCAAAAGGGCAGACCAAACCCGCAAATGAAGAAAATCCGGTTTTCGGACCCACGAAACTGCTTGATTTTGAGCTTGAAATGGGCTTTTTTATCGGACCCGGAAACTCACTGGGAGAAGCTATTCCCGTTGATAAAACTTATGACCATATTTTTGGTATGGTACTTGTTAACGATTGGAGCGCGCGCGATATACAGACATGGGAATACCAGCCCCTTGGACCGTTCCTTGCAAAGAATTTTGCAACTTCCATATCACCATGGATTGTTACTATGGAAGCGCTGGAACCTTTCAGATGTAAAGGACCTGAGCAGGAACCTAAGCCAATGGAATACCTGGCTTCAAAAGGTGACTGGTCATATGATATTGCTCTGGATGTTTACTTAAAAACAGAAAAAGAAAAAGAACCGTTCAAAATATCAGGTTCCAATTTCAAATACATGTACTGGAATATCTGCCAGCAGCTTGCTCATCATACGGTAAACGGGTGCAATACAAAAACAGGTGATATGATGGCATCAGGTACAATCAGCGGACCGGAAAAAGATTCATACGGTTCTATGCTGGAGCTTACATGGCGCGGTGAGAACCCCATAAAGCTGCCGGGCGGTGAAGAAAGAAAGTTCATAAATGACGGCGATACGCTGATCATGAAAGGTTATTGCCAGGGACAGGGATATAAAGTAGGATTTGGAGAAGTTTCAGGAAAAATTCTTCCTGCAAAGTAACTCCTTTAAAATTAATAAATGTTCACATACATAATTTACGTACTAGCAGCAGTATTTTTATTATTTATTTTATATGCGGTTTTAATGTTCTCTATTGCTTTTTTCAGGAAAGATTAAAAATAGAAAATTTTAGATCTACTTTATTATGAATAGCTTCCAAAGCCCGAATCTGACTTAAACAGATTATGCTGAAAGAACATCACATACCCGTAACCAGGACAGCAAGATATTATACACTTGGCGAATTTTCAGACAGAACAAAAGATATCTGGATAGTTCTGCACGGCCACCGTCAGCTGGCAGGAAAATTCATAATGCAATTTGAAGAACTGGCAAATAACCGAAGCGTTATATATGCCCCTGAAGGTTTGATGAGGCTTTATATAAAAGGTGATTCAGGTGATGTTGGTGCATCGTGGATGACGAAAGAAGACAGGACCAGTGATATTAATGACTATGTTAATTATTTGAACAGGCTGTTACTTGATGAAATTGAACCAAAAGCAAAATTATATAATTTAAAAATTAATGCACTTGGTTTTTCCCAGGGCTCGGCAACACTTTCCAGGTGGTTAACAATAGGCAACGCAAAAATAGATAAAGCGGTTTTCTGGTGCGGAAGTATAGCACATGATATAGATTACAAAAAATACCCGGCACTTAAAGATATAGAAATTCACCAGGTATTTGCATCAAAGGATCCATACTACAAAAATGATTTTCCCCCATCTCAGATACAATTACTTAAATCAGCCGGTTTTGAGCCCAAATCCTACATATTTGATGGCGGACATGAAATAAGTGTTCAGTTGATGGGGGAAGCTTCTGTATTATAGCTGTCATTCCCGCGTAGGCGGGAATCTCTGTTTGTGATATATCTGAAATTAAGCACTGAAATACATGTATTTCAATACATTGATATCTTTGGTATCTTCTATTTTTAAATAAAAACAGCCCATTTCCTTATGACATAAATCATAATTTAAGTTGAATTTTTTGAATAATTTTGTAAGTACACCGTAATTGCAGAGTCTCCTGAAAGGGACTCTGCAATAAATATTAAATTTGGAGATAATATGAGCTTTAGAACTATAATTGAACCCTTTAAGATAAAAGAAGTTGAACCCATAAGCGTTACCACAGAAGAAGACCGTGTAAAATATCTGAAGGAGGCGCACTATAACCCTTTCATGCTCAAATCAGAACATGTGCTTATCGATTTTCTTACCGATAGCGGAACTTCAGCTATGAGCTCTAAACAATGGGCTGCTATGATGGAAGCCGATGAAGCCTATGCCGGTTCAAGAAGCTGGCTGAAAATGGAAGCTGTGATAAAAGACTTAACAGGTTACGAATATATTTTACCAACTCACCAGGGAAGGGCAGCTGAGCGTATCCTTTACTCTCATTTAGGAGGAAAAGGAAAAGTGTTTATCAGCAACACACATTTTGATACTACAAGAGCTAATATAGAATTCAGCGGCGCAGAAGCATTTGATATACCGGTTGAAGAAGCCAGCCACCCGATGTTAGATAAACCCTTTAAAGGTAACATGGATACCCGTAAGCTTGAAGAGCTTATCAAAAAAAATGGTGCAGAAAATATAGGGGGTGTTATATTAACCGTTACCAATAACAGCGGCGGCGGCCAGCCTGTAAGTATGGCTAATGCAATTGAAGTGAAAAAAATATGCAATAAGTATAAAGTAAATTATTTTATTGATTGCTGCCGCATTGCAGAGAACTCATATTACATTAAACACCGCGAAGCTGGTTTTGAAAATAAAACATACAAAGCCATAGCCCAGGAAATGTTCTCACTTGCTGACGGATGTGTTATGAGTGCAAAGAAAGACGGACTTGTTAACATGGGCGGTTTCCTTGCGCTAAAAGATAAAAAGCTTGCTGATGAGTGTACCAACCTGCTTATCATAACTGAAGGCTTTGCAACTTATGGCGGTCTTTCAGGCAGAAGCATGGAAGCTATTGCAGTTGGACTTGAAGAGGTGTTTGAACCTGATTACTTAACATACCGCATCCGGAGTACCGCCTATCTAGGCGAAAAATTATATAAAATGGGTGTGCCGTTAATTTATCCGATAGGCGGACATGCTGTATATATTGATGCTGCTGCATTCTACCCGCACATTCCTGTAAACGAATATCCCGGGCAGGCTATGGTCTGCGAGCTTTATGTAAAAGGCGGCATCCGTTCTGTCGAAATAGGTTCTGTTATGTTCGGTAAATACGATTCTGATGGAAAATTGATCCCCGCACCAAATGAATTAGTAAGACTTGCAATTCCGCGCCGAGTATACACACAAAGCCATATTGAATATGTTATTGAAGTATTTGAAAAAATGTTCGAAGGAAAAGATAAAGTTCGCGGAATTAAGATAGTCGAAGAACCTGAATTCCTGAGGCACTTTACCGCCAAGTTTGAGAGATTGTAAAAAAATGTAGGCGGCATGGCTCGCCTGCCGCAATAAAAGGGTGTCAGGCAAGCCTGACACCTACAAAGCATAAAATATTACCCTCCACTCAATTTATCCACACTCAAATCACTTGAATAACCCTCTGTGTATGTAGCCCACGGGGCTGTTGGATATATCTTCTGCGGTTCATCGATATCAACCTTCACATCCAGTGTCATCCCTTCCTGTATCATGCACAGGTGCAGTGTATCAACAAACCATCCAGCTGAAGCTGTGTAGGGAGGTGAAAATCCGTCGTTTATTTCAAATGTAAAGAATATCATTTTCTTAATATCACCGCCCTGAATTCCCTGGGAAACAGAAATTATCTTTGCCTTAGCTGGTTTTGCCATTTCCTGGCGCTTTTTGTTTTCCTGTGCCCACTTGCTCAGCTTGCCAAAATCACGCTTCAGCCACCAAACAATAGCAATTACGATAAGTATAGGTATACCGAAAGATAAGACCAGAATTATTGTGCCTGTATCCATAGATTATTTCTCCGGTACAAAAATATCTAAAATATAGTAAATAAAAAAAGCCCGGCTTACACCGGGCTTTTGTGGTGTCAGGCTGTAAAACCTGACACGCTATATTTTATAAACTACACAGTAAAATCATTTCCTGCTTTTGCAAACAAGTGATCCATCCAGAACTTGGTGAGTTTTTCAAGCACACTGTTGTTCTTTAATCTTGTGTTCAGGTTATTGAAATCAACTTCATCCATATGCTGGTCCTGGTTAAAGCATGTGAATACAAATGATTCCTTGCCGGTTACCGGATCAACATGCCTCTGCAGGCACTGTGCGCATACTTCCTTCATCATACACTGCATCGGTGAGTTTATACTTGCTATTGCTGTATGAACCGGATTTATATATGGCTTCAATAAGCTGTATCTGGCCTCCTGAACTGCCTTCATCATTCTGTCACTGCCAATTGCAATTATCCTGTTTATATTCTTCAGATCAAACATAGGTTTATCACCGGGCTTCGGTTCAAGCTTGCCTTCAGCATATGCTATCATTGCCTGAACAATGTTTGCTGTAATAGCCCTATCCTGCGGTCTGCGGGGTTGAATAGTATCACCGAAATCATTTGACCAAATCACCTGGTCAGTACCTTCTTCAACTTCATCACGTTTGAATACATCTGTTGTATTCCTGTAACCTGCAAAGTATACAACATTATTGCCTGCATCTTTTAATGCTTTTGCAACTGAAAATAGCACTGCATTACCAAGTCCGCCGCCTGCAAGCAGAACAGTCTCACCGGTCGGAATTTCTGTCGGTGTACCTGTGGGACCCATCACAACAACACGCTCACCAATTTTAAGATGGCGGCACAGCCTTGAGCTTCCCCACATTTCAAGTATGATAAGGCTTAATAATCCTTTTTCCTTATCAACCCATGCACCTGTTAATGCCAGGCCTTCCATCATCATCCTTGAGCCGTCAACATCAGGAGCGGTTGTTTCATAGTTCTGCAGCCTGTAGAACTGACCGGGGTGGAATTTTTTTGCCTGTAATGGTGCCTTTAACACTACTTCTATTATAGTAGGTGTTAAAACATTAATTTCCTTCACAACAGCAAGGAATTCATTATCAAGCCTCTGAACAAGCTCAGTATATATCTTTTCTTTTTCTTTAGGCTGTTCTTCGTTTATCACACCCGGGAATACTTTTATCATTTCCTTGTAACCATCTTTTGCTGAGGCCATAGCTTTTACAACATTACCTGCATACCGCGGATGGTTATCGCCATACACTGAAACATACTTCCGGTCCTTATTATACGAAGTAAAGAACCCTGTTTCATTATTTTCGGTTTTTATCAGCTCACCTTTTGAACCGAGCTTATAGGTCTGGAAGAACTGTTTCCTTTCATCAAGTACAAATGTTCCCGGATGCTCACGCTCGTAAATAACATTAGGTGAAGTTCCTGCTGCAACTATAACGGTTTTTGCAGGAAGTGTTACTGTTTCATCAAGCTCAATATATTTACCTTCATTGGTTTTACCCTGTTTGCGGAATATCATTTCCTTAACAGCGCCGTATTCATTGGGTATCGCTTCAACCGGGCTCATTTTTTCCCAGTAATATATTCCTTCTTCAAGTGATTTTATCACTTCTTCATGGTTCAGCCTGTATGCCGGGGAGTCATTTACGGTTTTCCTGTAACATAGTGTAACTCCGCCCCAGCCTCTTACAAGTGGTACAAAGTTTGGTTCTTCTCCTGCTGCAGAAGCACGCTCTCGTTCAGCGCGTATAGCCCTGCCATGCTCAATAAACGTTCTTGCAATGCCTTTTTCTTCATCATCGTACATTGAAAATACTTTATCTTCACCAAAATCTCTCACAGACTCTTCATACCTGTCAAGGAATTTTTCAACCTGTATAGGATAATATGCAAATGCTTCTGTAGTAGTATCTATAGCAGTTAAACCACCGCCGATAACTACTGCAGGAAGCTGGATCATTAAATTAGCCAGTGAATCTTTTTTAGCTGCACCTGTAAGCTGTAGTCCCATCAAAAAATCAGAAGCTTTGCGTATACCGCGGATGAGATTATTTTTCATCTTAACTATAGTAGGCTTGCCTGCACCTGTTGCAATTGCAATATGGTCAATGCCAAGCTTCCATGCATCTTCAATTTCAATAGTGCCGCCAAACCTTATTCCGTCATATACTTTAAAGTGTTTTCTGCGTGCTAAGGTAAGATATTCAACTTTCAGGAAGTTTTTATCCCACCTTACTGTAATTCCGTATTCCGATACACCGCCAAATCCAAGGAAGATCCTTCTGTCAAGCTCATCCTGAATTTCTTTATAGATGTATACAGGTTTTGGCATTATATAATTTCCGTCTTCATCCCTGCCGCCGGTTATTTCTGGATGTACATGTTCTATCTTCAGGCCGTCAACACCAACAACACCAAAGCCTTCATTCAGTAAGTATTGTGAAAGTGTGTAGCCAGCAGGTCCCATACCAACAACCATTACATTCTTACCGTTGTACGGAAGTTCATACGGTCTCTTTACGTTAATAGGATTCCATCTTGTGAGAAGTGAATATATCTCAAATCCCCACGGGAGATTCAGAACATCTGTTAATGTTTTTGTTTCTATCTGCGGAATATTTACAGGTTCCTGTTTCTGGTAAATACATGCCTTCATACAGTCATTGCAGATACGGTGCCCGGTACCTGGACACATAGGGTTATCTATCATTATTATACCCAATGCACCAATTGATCTGCCTTCATACTTAAGTGTATGCATTTCGGATATCTTTTCATCAAGCGGGCAGCCTGCAAGCTTAATTCCCAAAGGATTGCGTTTTGGTGTGCCGTCTTTTTCCAGCATTCCCTTAGAGCATGAATCTTTTTTCCTTTCATGGCAGAATACGCAGTATTCAACTTCACCCATAACTTTTCGGTTATCATACCTGCTGTCTGTCAGCTTAAAGCCGTCACGCCTTCTTAATGTTTCTTCTTCACCATAAATCTTCTCGGGAATTCCTTCAGTTTCAACTTTATTATGAACGAGATCATTATAATTCAGGTTCATAGGCTGGTGGAAAAGCGCCCATTCATATATTTTATGCTTTTCGGCAGAGTCAACCATTCTTGCATAACACCATTTCTGTATCATATCAATTACATTCTTCAGAAACTCATATACTCTCAGCTGTTCAACCGTTCCGTTGGGATTCTTAACATCAGATAACGTAATATTATCTGTAAATGTTTTTAAACCGTTAATGGTTGTTGTCTTGTGGAAATATTCCTTTGCCTGTTCAAACAGCTTAGTATCAAAAACAAAACCGTTTGGCATTACTTCAAGGTGATTGCGTAAATGCTGCTCCATATCGTCAAGGGTGCGTATCATGAATGCTGTTGCTTTTTCTTCATCACTCTTCCACGGCAGCTCAGGGAAGAGCTGTGTCTTCATCAGCTCTGCTTTGGAATTAAGCTCAGCAAAATGTATTGATGCAAGATCGGCGGGTTTAAATTTTTTGAATACCTTCTTGATCATGAAGTCACTTCTGACCTTTAGTATCTCACGCTCGGTCTCGTTATCATATTTTAAAGCATTTGCTTCAAATTTAATACCGAAAAAATCTATTATAAATGAATCAAGATATCTTGCTGCTTCTATTATAATGTTGGATATATCCAGTTCATCATATCCTTCACCGTTAACATCACGGTATTTGCAGAATCTTTCAAAAGATGACTGGTTGGATGTATTGTAATAAGTGTAAAATTTTTGAGTAAGCTCCCTTAGTTTAGATGATTCAAACAGGTCTTCAAATTTAAAGCCATGCTTTAGTACAAGATCGATCATTACTTATTGAACTCCTTTGATGTTATAGTAAATATTTTTTTCTTATTAGAGATATTTTGCAGGGTTCTGAAAAATGTTTTATCCATATTTAATACGTTGTCATTTGATTTTTATCATAAATAAATGAAAATCACAACTCAAAATTAAATATAATATTCATATTAATCTATGATATATGTCATTTTTCAAAGTGCAATTATATGCCAAAAATCCATAAAATGCTGTTATTGGTATTCAATTGATTTAAGACCGTATAAAAGTTATCTTTGTAAAATTTCCTGTCTAAATCATAAAAATCAGATAAAGTAATTGAATCTAACGAGCGAACTCAATCCGGAGCAAAGGAAAGCTGTTGAACAAATAGAAGGTCCATGCATGATAGTTGCAGGTGCCGGCAGCGGAAAAACAAGAGTTTTAACCTATAAAATTGCATTTTTAATTGAATCAGGCATCAACCCGTTTGATATGCTTGCATTAACATTTACCAATAAAGCAGCAAATGAAATGAAGCAGAGAATTCACAAGCTTGTCGGCTCATCTGCTGAAAATATATGGATGGGTACGTTCCATTCAGTTTTTGCGAAGATATTAAGGATTGAAGCCCAGCATATTGGGTTTGACCGCAACTTCACAATATATGATGACGATGATTCTGAAAAAGTTGTGGAAGCATGCATGAAGGATCTGGGGTTTTCAACTGATAACCCAAAACCAAGGACCGTGAACGGGTATATAAAAGGTTTAAAGAACAAGCTTATCCTTCCTGATGATATACCGGCTGTGACTAACCCGTTTGAAAGAATTGCTGTCCCGGTATACCGTGAGTATCAAAACAGGCTCATAAAAAATAATGCTATGGATTTTGATGACCTGCTTATAAATCCAATAATACTTTTCAGGCAGAATCCGGATGTATTGGCCAAATATCAGAACCGCTTCAAATTCATTCTGGTTGATGAGTACCAGGATACCAACAAGGCACAGTATGAAATTGTTAAGATGCTTGCACAGGGTCACGGTAATATATCCGTAGTAGGTGATGACGCGCAAAGTATATACCGCTGGCGCGGGGCTGAAATTGAAAATATTCTGAAATTCGAGTCAGATTTTGAAGCAACCAATGTTTTTAAGCTTGAGCAGAATTACCGTTCAACCAAAAGCATACTTTCACTTGCCGATGAAGTAATAAAGAACAACAAAAGGCAGATAAAGAAAACATTATTTACAGATAATGAAGAAGGTGAAAAGGTAACGCTGACAGAGGTATTCAGTGACCGTGATGAAGGCATGATGATAGTTAAATGGATTCTGCATGAGATCCAGAACCGCAAGCTTAACTTCAAGGATTTTGTTATACTTTACCGTACCAATGCGCAGTCACGTGTGATAGAAGATGCGCTGAGAATGAACTCGATACCATATGTGATAGTAGGAGGAGTTAAATTCTACCAGCGCAAGGAAATAAAAGATGTACTTGCATACCTTAAAGTACTTGTGAATCCCAAAGATGATGAGGCAATGACAAGGATACTAAAGCTGAGGGAGGGTATTGGTGACCAGACTATCGAAAAGCTAAAAGCGATGGCAAGGGAAATTGCAAAATCAATTGCAGAAGTGCTGCTTGCCATGCTTGAAGATAAGGAAAAAGGAGCAGATGAAAAGCAGAAAAGAAAAACAAAGATAGAAAACGAGCTTATAAGGGTTGCTGAGATAATCAGGAAGTATAATGAAGTAAAAGAGGGACTTTCACCCAGCGAGCTTGCAAGAAGTATCGTTGATGAAATAGGCATCTTGCGTGAATTAAGGAATGACGGCACTGATGAATCAATGGACAGAATGTATAACGTGCAGGAATTGCTCTCTGGTATTTCTGAATATACCGATAATACTGAAGGCGCAACACTTGAAGGTTTCCTTCAGGAAGTGAGCCTTGTTACCGATATTGATAAATACGATCCTGATAAGAACGCAGTCACATTAATGACAACGCATTCATCCAAAGGACTTGAGTATCCTGTTGTGTTCATTACGGGACTTGAAGACGGGATTTTTCCGCTTTCAAGCTCAATGCTTGAGCAGGAAGAAATGGAAGAAGAGCGGAGATTGTTCTATGTAGCTATAACGCGTGCAATGCAGAAGCTTTATATGACATATGCTCTTCAAAGGTACCGCTTTGGCAATGTAAGTTACCAGATGAAATCAAGATTTTTAAATGAAATTGATACCGGTAAGCTGAATTATGTAAAGAGCTCGGTTATGACAAAGCATAAAAGCCGCTCTCACCAGGAGGAGGGAAGCTCGATCAAATATGAATATTACAAAACCAAATCAAGCGATGATGTGCTTAATGATATCTTCCGGGAAGATGCCGGCGTAAAGAAGGGAAGTGTGGTTTTCCATAATAATTTCGGCAAAGGCAAAGTTATTGATGTCACCGGCAGGGGAGATTCGAAGAAAGCATCTATCCATTTTGATAAAGTTGGTGTGAAAAATATTATTTTGAAGTATGCAAATTTGACGATAAAGTAATTTTATTAGTCATTCCCGTATGCCTTGTCTATAAGGCGAAGGCGGGAATCTATTCTCAAATCAAAAATTGAGATCCCCGCATTCGCGGGGATAAGGAAATAAGATGGCCTACTATTTATTAAAAACAGAACCCACGGTTTATTCATACTCAGATTTGGAGCGTGATAAAAAAGCTGTATGGGATGGCGTTACAAGTCCGGGCGGTTTGTTCCAGATTAAAACTGCACGCAAAGGTGATGTGGCTTTTATTTATCACACCGGGGGTGAAAAGCAGGTCGTTGGAATATGCGAAATTACTACTGATCCTTACGTTGACCCCAAGGCAGGT
>CAZOAP010000063.1:0-14459 GCA_964577645.1 uncultured Ignavibacteriales bacterium | reverse complement strand
AATCAATAAATGTGCATGGCGCTGATGGTAATAAAATAAAAACATATTCAGCTAAAGTTGAAAGACTTTACCTGAATAACATTGAGTTCAAAGATATAGATTTCCGTTTTTCTGATTCTCCATTATTTGAAAAGTTCAGTCCCGGCACCCTGGCGGGATTACTTGGAACAGAATTTTGGGGTCAGTTTAAAACACTACAAATAGATTTTGTCAGTAAAACGATATTCCTAAATTAAAAAAATTGAACTTTACACCCAAATTATTCCCATATTTTAAAAAATTATATATATTTATTGCACTTATCGAAAATTAATCATTTTTAATGCTTGACAAGCCTTAAATCATGACATATCTTTGTTGAACTTAATGAGTTCAGCAATAACAAAGATATAATATGAAGAATTTTGATGAGTTAATTTCAAAACTGAAAGAAATTGGCTTTAATGAATATAAAGCTAAAGTCTTTGCTGTACTATCAACGGGGCGTATAATGAGTGCTTCTGAGATAGTAAGTGAAGCAAAAATTGTCAGAGGCTCTATTTATGATATTCTGAAATCATTTGTGAAGCTGGGTTACTGCAATGAAATTGAAACTGACAGGATATTGCAGTACCAGATCATTGATCCTGATATCATTCTTGATAAGATAATTAAAGAACATACATTAGATCATAATAAAACATTAGCAAAACTTAAAGATACCTTTACAAATCTTAAAGAACATTATTCCATACACAATAATGACCAAAGCAAACTAATTAACATAGAGCTTATACGCGGTTTTAACAAACACCGTGTCTCAAAATACCAGGAGCTGCTGCTTACAGCCAAAAAAGAGATCTGCGGAATGTATACTTTCAAAGGTTTGGTAAGTGACGAAGCAGATGAATTTTCACGGAAATTCATTAAACGAGGCGGAGTGATCAGATCTATTTACCGAACTGGCATGGACTTTAAGGTTTCATTAAACGGAAATATTGAAGCTGCAAATAAAGAAAACCTTGCTGAGGTTTGTAAAAAGTATGAATCAATCGGTGAGCAGTTAAGGTTATGTGATTTTGATATACCTAATATGACTATCATTGACAGACAGTCTGTATTCATTAATTCAGATGATCTTGAGCATCCACACCAGTCCCAGGCAGATCTGATTATGCGCCGCTCAAACTTTGCCAAATATATGATGGACCTGTTTGAGCATTACTGGGAAAGATCTTATACATTAAAAGAAAAAAATAAATCAAAATAATAATTTCCGGGAATAAAACCTGAAATCGGAGAATAAAATGAAAAAATATATTAAATCCAATTTTACCTTAATAGTAATATTTATGTTTTTTTTGAGCAGCAATAAATTAATCAGTCAATGGCAGCCTGATACCAGACTTACAAATGATACTGCAGAATCTGTTGGAACTCCGGGTAATTCAAAGTGGATCGCCGCAAGTGGAAATAAATTACATGTAGTTTGGCCAGATAATAGAAATGGTCACCATGATATTTTTTACAAAAGGTCAAGTAATAACGGCGAATCATGGAGTTCTGAGGTAAAAATAAATGATACTGATATAGAAACATACAGCCCTTCAATAGCCGTTTCCGGGTTTAAAGTCCATATTGTATGGAATGATCAAAGAAATGGTAATGGTGAAATATATTATTGTAGATCTACTAATGAGGGGGTATCATGGGGAAACAATATCCGTTTAACAAATGACTCATTTCCTTCAGGATCACCTTCAATTACCTGTTCAGGTGAAAACATTAATATATGCTGGACAGACCTCAGGGATGGTAATGCGGAAATTTATTTTAAAAAATCCACTGATAATGGAACTACCTGGTCAACCGATACTAGGTTAACAACCGCCGCAAGTGTTTCAGAAATGCCTGCACTTGGCCAAGACGGCCTGAACCTGCATGTTGTTTGGGATGACTGGAGGAACGGACAAAACAAGGAGATATATTACAAAAGATCTACTGATGGTGGTGCAAGCTGGAGCTCTGATTTTTTACTATCAAATACACCAATTACCGTTTGGGGACAAACAATATCAGTTTCCGGATCAAATATCCATGTTTCATATATGGTTCAAACAATACCGAATGGATTTGAAATTTTTTATAAACATTCAACAGATGGCGGAAATACATGGAGTGCCGAGATCAGCATAACAAATTCGAATACTGTAGGTGCTTCTACTCCTGCTATTTTTGCCAATGGGACAGTAGTTCACTTAGTATGTACAGAAAATATCATTGGGTTTAGACAATTAGTATATTACCGTTCTACTAATAATGGTAACAACTGGACTATTAAAGATACATTAACAAATTCAGCAATCATTCCTGATAATCCATGTATCGTCTCTTCCAATTCAGAAGCACATGTTGTATGGAATGATTCTAGAGATGGGAATAAAGAAATATATTACAAAAAGAATTCGACATGCAATGCACCATTTACTGTTTCTGGTTTGGTATCATTTAAAGATAACAATCAGCCGGTTACTGGAGGTTTTGTTAAAGCATTAAAATACAACAGCCAAACATCAGAAATTATTACTATCGATTCAACCGTGATAAATTCCAACGGCACATATATGCTTAGCCACGTACCAAGTGATGTACTCGATCTTATGTATTACCAGAATGATGACCTGCTGCAATTCGTTCCGACATACTATGTATCAACAATTGACTGGAGGGAAGCAACAAAGATAAATCCAACACAAAATTTAACAAATATCAATTGCCAGGTTTACAGAATAAATAATACTGTAAATCCTTTTACTATCAGCGGTCAGATCATTGCAAACCTGGATAATTCTACTGTTACTTCAATGAAAGACGCGATAGTGTATGCAAAAATCGGCAATGAATTCAGAAACTATGGTATATCAGGAACGAGCGGTTCGTATATAACAACCAAGCTTCCTTCAGGCAGTTATGAACTTATTACTTACAGAATGGGGTTTGCACCTGTATCACAAAATGTTACTATTACAAACAGCAGTCTGAGTAATATTAATGTTGATCTGGGAAGTCCGTTAATTGGTATAAATACAATTAATGAAAACATTCCTTCGAATTATTTACTTAGCCAGAATTTCCCGAATCCTTTTAACCCCTATACCACGATAAAATTTGATGTACCTGTTGCAGGATTAATCAAACTTTCTGTATATGATATTTTGGGAAGAGAAATTGAAGTCCTGGCAAATGAAAATCTTACTGCAGGGTCGTATTCCGTAAACTGGAATGCATCAAACTATCCCAGCGGTATTTATTTCTACCGGATGGAAACAAGGGAATTTTCAGAAACGAAAAAAATGATATTAATAAAATAGAATAAAACCTTACTAAAATAAAAAACCCATCCGATTGGATGGGTTTTTTTATTTATTAAACTCTAAAATTAATTTTAATTTCCGCCGCGGAATTCCCTGTCAACAACATCAAATTCACCTGGGTAAGTGATGGGACCGATTGCAGTACGAACAGTAGGCTTAACTTTTAAAGTCACACGTGATGTTGAACCGTTCCTGCCTCCTAAAGCCAGCGCTAAATTGATCAGATCATTATAATTGCTACCAAAGAATTTGATAAGGTCAAATGACATACCAATTGGTATGTTTGTTGTTGAGCCAACGCCGGGTACGGAAATATTGCCGACATTACCGTTAATTGTTTCGTTGTTATCAATAAATAATCTCCATGCAAGGTTTTCAATCACAGCAGCAGATTGCTTTGTCCCGCCTGTTCCGTCATTTGGATTTTTAGCCAGTACATTTAAAGTGAACTCAACCGGCAATTTTCCCTGAGTAAATGCAGCAAGCAGGTTTGCTGCATCAAGCAACCCGATATTTGAAATAGATGAAAAGTTAGAAAGCGGCACATTAGCAACTTTCATCCCTGTAACTTTATCCAGCTTGAACTGCAGGCGCTGTATATTGGTAATTGCATCCATAAGACCAGAGCATCCCAGGTTTAAGAATGCAAAAGATATTAATAATGCTGTAAAAACCGGTTTAAATATTTTTTTCATAATATTATAATTTTAATTAATATTTTATTTTTTATACTTAAAATCCAAATAGTAAACCTGCATTAAATTGTATTGTTGCAATTGACCTTGAATTACCTACAGGATGTTTGCTGTTTGTAGCGCTGTAATTGGGGTCAGCAGCATCATTCAGGCTTGAGTATGCGTCATTTCTATCACTTGAGTTTGTTACACCGTCATAACTCTTACCAAAAAGATTGATAAGATTATACCTTATGCTTAGATCAAGTGTGAATGATTTCCCGAAAGCAACTTCAGCACCTACAGAAAAACCTAAACCTGTCCGTGAGGCAGATTTTATACTTTTTTCCCCGTCAGTTACTTCCGGAGTGCCGTGGAAATTATATGTTCCGCTTATTGTAGAGAAAAGTATATCAATACCGCCATATGGTTTTACGGGACTGAAAGGAATGCCAAAGCCGAACTCTGTGCCAAGCGTAAACATGAAAATATTGTTCTTCACTTCAAGCGTACTGTTTGGCTTGCTTGGGTCAGCATTTCCACTGTTATCCAGTGATGCGTAGCTTATTGAAAGTCTTCCGTTGAGCGGACCAAGCTGAACTTTACCCATAATACCGTAATGCAGCCCTGATCTTACGCCGTATTTTGTGCCTGCATAAAAATCTTTAACATCTCCGCTGTAATCAACTGTTGGTGATGTCAGCCCAAGCTCGGGTCCCAGCTTGATGCTAATCTGGGAATACGATGTATAAGCTGATAAAATGAGAGCAAGCAGTACAATCAAAGATAATTTTTTCATAGTTAATATTTAAATTTTATTTACAATTTTTTATAAAATATAAAAATATTAAATGGCATTCAAAATAATTCTGAATGCCATTGTATAAATTTATTCTACCAAGCCGGCCACAGATTATTTGCGAGATCAAACTGGGTTAAACCCTGAAGGAGTTTAACCGGGGTTCCTCCTGATGATGAAACAATATAAATATTCCCGTTACCTGCTGTAAACCTGATGTATGCAAGCAATCCTCCGTTAGGAAGCCATGTCGGGTATCTTGAGTTAACACCTGCTTCATTAACAACATCAACAGGATTCCCTGATGCAGGATATGGCAAGCTTACAATTTCCCAGTAATTCCCAGAGGTTTTATCTGATTCAAAGATAATCTTATCACATGCAGGTGCCCAAGCCGGGTAACCTGAATTATTAGGATTATAAAAATTCACATTGTTTGTTGTATCAAGCGGGTCCATAACATAAACATCATGGTCTGTTGATGTTGCTGATGACTGGTACTCATATGCTACCCTTCTGACTGATATCCTGGGTGACCACTTGGGATTATATTCATCATTTCCTGATGTTGTTCTGACCGCTCTTGGATTAGAGACCTGGAAACTATTTCCAGTACCTGAAACATCACCAATAAAGATATCCCTTGAATCTGCTGTATCAATACCTGAAGGCGAAGCATTATCGGTTCTTCTATCCCAGACCAGGTACCTGCCGTCAGGTGAAAATGAAGGATTATTATCCCAGTTACTGTTTGATGAAAATAGTCTTCGGGGATTTTGAGTTACACTGCTGTCAATACTGCCGTCAGCTTTAAAGAAAAAGGCGTATATTTCCTGCTGCGCACCTGCTGTTCTTGAAAATACTAGAACTTTACCATCAGGTGACCAGTTTGATTGTTTATCATTTTGTGTATAACCGGCTGTTATGTTATATGGGTTTGTTGAATATACAAGCCCGGAAGTTTCAAGCACACCGCTTGTATTAACCTGAGCCAAAAAGATATCATAGTCACCATTTATATTTGATGTAAACGAAATGAATTTGCCGCTTCTGGTCAGGTCAGAAACAGGTGTACCCGGAGTAACAATTGTAGTTGTATCATCACCGCAGCTGGTTATGAACATTGTTAAAGTGATAATTGTAATAAAACTGTAAATTATATAAATGTATTTTTTCATTTTTATTGTTGTTTTTGGAATTAATATAGCTATATATAATAACAATTTAACCGGGTGCAAGGTTACGTTTTATGATGTAAAAATTTGTATTACTTTCCTTTATTACAGCTTAAAATCAACACCAAGCTCTAATGTATTAAAATCATTATTTCCTAAACCCAGCCGTACAGAACCGGCAACAGATGGACTGAAAAAGTACCTGAATCCCGCCTGTCCCCACAGCCATGCACCGCTTTTGTATGATACATCACTTACATAAACACCATGTTTGGTAAAATCGGTATAAGTGCTGTTAACATAATTATAGCCAAGCACCAGCCCGAAAAACGGAACAAACTTACCGTCACCTATCTGGTTGAAATTATAATTTGACTGTACACCAAAGGATGAGAAGGAATACTTGCGTGAGTCGCCGTTGCTGTAATTATACGAATAAGAATAATACCTGAATATACCACCAAGGCTTATTGTACCTATACCTGCCTGTGTTAACTGTGATTCAAAATTAACGCCAAACATTGGTACTTCACCCTTTGCCCAGAAACCAATTGAGCCTCCAAGAAGATTATCCTTTTCCTTCAGTTGAGAAAAAAGTGATGTACTGAAGCATGTGATAATTACTAATACTGCAATAAATCCTTTCATAGTTTACCCCCCGCTATGAATTTAGTTTATAAAAAAATGATAATGTGTTAATATACTTAGATTTAATATAATATATTATAACTGTTTATACTAAAAAATGATCAGTAAATAATAAGAATTAGTTTCAAAGGGTAAATGATGATGATTAATGAATGTTTTAAAATTTTAACTTTTATTGTATATAAAATAACAAATCAAATCCTGCTTCAAGAATGCTTTTATCTATATTGCCTGTACCTCCTTTTATAGTAATAGCAGCATTATGTGAAATGAAAAATCTGAAGCCTGCCTGACCGTAAATATACAAAGAGTGTTTCCTTGTATCGGGAAACATAGGGTTGCTTATCCCGTTATTAAAATTATACGTGGTTAATGAATAATTATAACCCAATACAACACCTGCAAAAGGAATTACTTTCCTTATTCCTGAAAGATAAAAATTATAGTTACATTGTATTCCTGCAGATATATTCTGTGTCTTCAGCTTTGCTGTATTTTCAAGCACATCTTCTTTACCTGTACTAAATTTTCCTTTAATGCCAACAGAGTATATACCGGTATTGCTTTGAGCAAAAGCGTACTCATAGTTTAAGCCATAACTAAAAATTTTTGATTTAAGGGAATATCCGATACATGGCCCTGCAATACTGTTTCCCCAATCAATGTAAGCCGGGTCAATATCTGTACCACAATAAACAAAATGATTACTTGTATCCTTTAATTGGGAATAATTTTGTGTTAAATTAAGGAACAGAACTGCTGATATTACAAGGAAGTATTTCATGGAAACTACCGAAATTATTGTTTTGTTGGTTCAAATATAACACATAGTTACACTTCATTCAATTAATATATAAGAATTTTATTGGCCGGAATATTTAAAACAGCTCTTCTTTTAATTTTTATATCCGTCACCTCAATTGCACAGCAGTCATCCAATATGAGGATGCTGGCAAATATAAATAATCACCATGCTGATGGCGAATACTCAGCATGCTGGGGATACACTGCGCCTGATGGCAGTGAATACGGCATTCTAGGCTGTGCTAAAGGAACAGCATTTATAAATATTACTGATACAAATAATATTTATGAAGCAGCATACCTGCCCGGACTGAACCTGCCGACATGCTGCAGGGAAATGAAAGTTTTCAGCTATTACGCATATGTTGTAGCTGATGGTATTGCAAGTGGTTTGCAGATAATTGACTTAAGTTACCTGCCTGATTCTGTTCACCTTGTAAATACTTTGTATTTTGGTGATTTCACTATGGGTCACACAATTTCAATTGAAGGTCCATATTTATACATTAACGCAGGTGATTATAATATTGGGGGCTTGTTCGTGCTTGATCTGAGCGGTGACCCGGTTCACCCTGTTAAGCGCGGTGAATGGGAAGATTACGTTGTTCATGATTCACGTATAGTGAATGATACAATTTTTGCATGCAATATTTACAACCCGCCGGGCAGGATTTCAGTAATTGATGCGACAGATAAAGATAATTTAAGAACAATTGCATATTGGGAAAATGTCCCGAACCCTGGTCCGCACAACATTGCAATATCAGAGAACAGGAAATATGCTTTTGTAACCGATGAGATAGGCGGAAATCCAAGATACCTTAAGATCTGGGATATTACCAACCTTAATAATGCTATTAAAATAGCTGAGTGGCACCCGCCGGGGATTACAACGAGCATTATACATAATGTAGAGCTCTTCGGCAGGTATTTATTTGCAGCGCATTATACAGCGGGTTTGAGGGTAATAGATGTCAGTAATCCGTTTGGTCCGGTAGAAGCAGCATACTTTGATACCTTCCCAGATAATGACGGATTTACATATGAAGGCTGCTGGGGTCCCTATATATTCAATTCAGAAAAGATCATTACCTCTGACAGGTCAACGGGCTTGTATGTGTTCCGCACTGATTTTCCTTTGAAAGACCGCAATCCAGCAATAGCTGAATCATTTTCACTAGGGCAGAACTATCCTAACCCGTTCAATCCGGTAACTACTATTAAATACTCACTGAAGTTTGACAGTTACGTTACAATGAAAATTTATGATGTGACAGGTAAGCTTGTATCTATAATTATTGATGGTAACATAGAAGCCGGGAACAGGCAGGTTAATTTTGATGCAAAGAATCTTGCAAGCGGTGTTTACTTTTATAATATTACAGCAACATACAGGGATGGTGTAACAAAAACTTTTAATGAATCAAATAAAATGATTTTCACAAAATAGTATTATGAGCTCAATTACAGAAAAACATTTTGTATTAAAGAACGGCAGGAAATTAATTTTAAGAACTGCCATGGTGAAAGATGCCGGGCAGATTGTAAAATTAATGCGTGGAATCATTAAGGAGGGTCCCTTTACCCTGGTTGAACCTGATGAATACCATGCAACCGCAAAAAGCGAAGCAAAGAAGATAAAGAAGTTCAGAGATTCGCCGGGTAAAATTTATCTCGTAGCAGAAGTTAACAAAGTTGTTACTGGATTTATATCGTTTGATAACTGGGATACCAGAAGGACTAGCCATAACGGATTATTTTCAGTTTTTATCATGAAAAAGTTCAGGGGAATAGGTATTGGAAAGATACTTTTAAATGGTATGATAAGCTGGGGAAAGAACAGCCCAATAAATAAGAAAATATCACTTTTCGTTTTTTCAACTAATAAAGGTGCAATTGCTTTGTATAAGAAACTTGGTTTTAAGGTGGAAGGCAGGTTTAAAAGGGATATGATAATTGACGGAAAGTACGTTGATAGTATTCCAATGTATATTTACACTAAATAAAAACTCGTTGTTTTTCCATATATTTATAGAAATAGGTGTTGACACACATAATGTAATGTATTATATTTGTTGCAACAAACAATGTTAGAACACAGAAAAGACTGAAAAATGGGTGAAGCTTTAAAAAAATGGCTGAAGATGAGTAAAGATCTTGATATCAGGGAAGAAGTTGACCTGAACTTACGGGTTGCAGTTAATCTGCTGGATGAAAAGTTTTATAAAATGATAGAGCCTTTTGGAATCACCGGAGCACAATACAATGTTTTAAGAATATTGAAGGGTGTTTACCCTGAAGGCCACGCAAGGTGTGCAATAGCAACCAGAATGATAGAAAGAGCTTCTGATATTACCAGGATCATTGACAGGCTTGAAAAACAGGGACTGGTAATAAGAGACAGGACAAGTGAAGACAGAAGGATGTCAATTACAAAGATAACTGAAAAAGGCATTGAACTGGTTGATAAGCTTAAGCCTCTGATTGAAAATGAACATGCACAGAATACAAAATGTTTAACAGAAGAAGAATGCAGGCAGCTTTCAGTATTACTCGAGAAGCTGTATGCTGATAAGATCTAAATTAAAGAACTAAATTTTTTTAACAATATGCGTGTTTAAACAAATATTGTTTAAACAGAGTTTTAAAAAATAAAAAAACATTAATACCTGGAGGGTAATAAAATGAAAACATGGAAAATTGATTCCGCACATTCAGAAGTAAAATTCAAAGTTAAACACTTACTTGTTTCAACAGTATCAGGAAAGTTCAATAAATTTGATGCAGAAATAGAATCACCTGAAGATGATTTTGATAATGCAAAAGTAACCTTTTCCGCAGATATTGATTCAATTGATACAGGTAATGCACAGAGAGACGGCCACTTAAAATCAGCTGACTTCTTTGATGCAGAAAACCATCCGAAGATATCATTCATTTCAAAAAGCTTCAAAAAAGTATCAGAAGGTAATTACAAGCTTACCGGTGATTTTTCAATAAGAGGAGTAACAAAAGAAATTACTCTTGATGTTGAATACAACGGCAAGTCAAGAGGTTTTGATAACCTTGAAGTTGCAGGCTTTGAAATTACAGGTAAAATTAACAGGTTTGATTTCGGTCTTGAATGGAATGCACTCACCGAAGCAGGCGGCATAGTAGTAGGACCGGATGTAAAGCTTGAAATATTTGCAGAGATGAAAGAAGCAGTTGAAGTAAGCAAAGCGGCATAAGTCTATTGACCAAAAGTAAACACAAACTGGAAAGGAAGAATATAAATTGAAAACAACAGTTCATAAAGCAGAATCACGCGGACATGCAGATCACGGATGGTTAAACAGCTTTCATACATTCAGCTTCGCAAATTATCATAACCCCAAAAGAGTCCATTTCGGGCTCTTAAGGGTTTTGAATGATGATATAGTTCAGCCGGGCGAAGGCTTTGGCACTCACCCCCACGATAACATGGAAATTATTTCCATCCCGTTAAAGGGTGCACTGGCACATAAGGATTCAACTGGCAGCGAGCATGTGATAAATACTGGTGATGTACAGATAATGTCGGCAGGCTCAGGGTTATATCACAGTGAGTACAATGCATCAAAAAAAGAACCGGTGAATTTCCTGCAGATATGGATATTCCCCAAAGAGCGTGATATTGAACCAAGATATGAGCAGAAAACCTATGATGCATCAGGCAGGAAGAATAATTTCCAGCTGGTGGTATCACCGCAGAAGATGAGTGATGCACTGTGGATAAACCAGGATGCGTATTTTTCACTGGCGAACCTTGAAAAAGGAAAGAATATTAATTATAATGTAAAGCTGAAAGGTAACGGAATATACGTTTTTGTTCTGGAAGGATCAGTTACTGCAGCAAACGAGAAGCTGAATAAACGTGATGCAGCTGGTATCGAAGGAACAGACAGCATTGATATAACTGCAGAAGAAAATTCAGAATTACTGGTTATTGAAGTTCCGATGAATTAAATTTCTAGTATATATTATAAAAATATATGAACAATAAATTTGAAATAGTATCAGCAGTGATAAAAGCCAGAAGGACGGTAAAACCTTCTAAAATGAACGGTAAAATGATTCCCGATGAACAGGTAAAGATGCTGCTTGAGCTGGCTGACTGGGCACCGACGCATAAACACACTGAGCCATGGAGATTTATTGTTTATCCCGGGCAAAAGGCAAGGGAATTTGTTTCAAACCATGCAGAGCTTTACAGAAAGAATACTGATGAAGAGAAGTTTAAGAATGAAAAGTATGAAAAGATACTGGCAAACGGTAATAATTTATCTCACTTGATAATATGTATTATGAAACGTGATGAAGAAAAACGGGTGCCGGAAATTGAGGAAATTTCTGCCGCAGCAGCGGCAATAGAAAATATTCTGCTGGCAGCAACATCACTGGGTATTGCAAATTTCTGGTCAACAGGCGGTATGACGCACACTGATGCCATGAAGGAATATCTTGGTCTGAATATGGATGATAATGTAATGGGTTTGATATACCTTGGTTATACAGATATGAGCTATGAAGGCAAGAGGGTTATCCCGTTAGACCAGAAAATTACATGGAAATAACATTAATCAATAATCAATAATCAAGAAAATGAAAATACTTTATATCTTTCCTCATCCTGATGATGAGTCATTTGGCCCGGCGCACTTGATGTCTAAGCAGCGAAGGGAGGGACACGATGTATACCTGCTTACGCTTACAAAAGGCGGGGCAACAAAACAGCGGCATAAATTCGGCTACTCTATAGAAGAAATGGGTGAAGTAAGGTATAAGGAAATGCTTGATGTTGAAAAGGTACTTAACTTAAGCGGAATGACCGTACTTGACCTGCCTGATAGCGGACTGAAAGAAATGGATCCGCGGGATATTGAAAAAGTTGTTAAAGATGAGATAGAAAGTTTAAAGCCAAATGTAATTGTCACTTATGCAGTTCATGGAATAAGCGGATTCCATGATCACCTGATAATTCACGGAATTGTAAAAAGAGTGTTTGTTGAGATGAAGGAAACGGCACCGTATTTAAAAAGGCTTGCATTCTTTACCGTTACCGAAGAAGAGGCAGCTAAACAAAAACATTTTAAAATAAGCGGTTCCAAGCCTGAGGAAATTGACTGCATTGCAGAAGTTGAGCAGGTGGATATTGATAGCTCACTGAAAGCGCTGGATTGTTATGTTACTTTCCAGGATACAATAAAGGCATCAAATATTCAGCAGCACATAACAAAAGAAGTTGTGTTCGAGATTTTTATGGAAACACACGAACCAAAATTAAAAGATCTTTTTGAAGGAATAAAATAATATGATAATAATGTATGAATTCCTGGCTGATATAGATCTGCCGGTACCCTTTAACGATGAATTCTTAGCCTTGGTACCCCGCCAGCGCGCGCAGGTAAACAAGCTTATGAATGAAGGGATAATTTCAAGCTATGCCCTTTCACTGGAAAGCGGCAAGCTGTGGGTAAATATTATTGCTGAAGATGAAAATAAAGCAAGAGCACTTCTGGATTCATTTCCGATAGCTGACTACATTACATACAATGTACATAAATTGACTTTTCATAACAGCATTAATTTTAAGATCCCTGAATTTTCTTTGAACTGATAATTTAAATACTAATTATACTGGAGGAGTATATTAAAATGAAAATATTAACAGGAGTTGTTGCAAGAGTTATTTTTGCACTACCGTTTTTGGGTTTTGGCATAGGGCATTTAATGAATGCTTCAATGATGGCAGGCATGGTGCCGATACCCGGCGGTGTAATATGGATATATGTTACCGGGATTGCAATGCTGCTTGCAGGTGTAGCAGCTATAACAAAATTCCAGGGTAAGCTTGCCATGTTACTGCTGGCATTATTGCTTCTTATTTATATTGTAACTATTCATGTACCTAACATGATGAAGCCTGAAACAATGCAGATGGGAATGATGGGATTGTATAAAGATATGGGACTTATGGGCGGAGCATTACTGCTTGCAGGGATATTTGACAGGGAATCCAAAAAAGCTGCTTAATTAAAATTTGTATTAAACAATAAAGCGAAGGCAGCAATACCTTCGCTTTACTTATTTTAAAAATTATGAAAATACCGGATAACACTAAAATTCAAAGTATAGATCTTAAAATTAAAGATCTCGGGAGCTCCATAAACTTCTATTCTGATCTGATGGGCTTTAAAATAGTTTCACAGAGCGAAAATACTGCAATGCTTTCTGCTAATGGCAGGCTGCCGTATATCATAAAGCTTACTGAAGATAAAAATGCTATACATAAACCATACGGCACCACTGGACTTTTCCATATTGCAATAAAACTTCCCGGCAGGAAGGAACTTGCAAGAGTTTTCTTAAGGCTTTTCGAAAATAAAGTTAAGTTCCAGGGATTTTCTGATCACCTGGTTAGTGAAGCAATATACCTGGAAGATCCTGACGAGAACGGAATTGAACTATATTGTGACAGACCAAAGAGCGAGTGGCCCTATAAAATGGGTCAAATTGAAATGGCAACCTTGCCATTGAACCTTAATGTACTTACTGGTGAGCTTGATGACAGGAATGTATGGAATGGTATACATCCTGATACTGAAATTGGACATATACATTTAAGTGTATCTGATATTAAGAAAGCTCAGAATTTCTACAGCATTATACTGGGCATGAATGTAACTAACTCAACTTACCCGGGAGCAATGTTCTTTTCTGCGGGCGGTTATCACCATCATGTTGGCACTAACATTTGGTCAGCAAAGAATGGTAAACCGGCTCCTGATAATTCTGTTGGGTTAATGGAATACTCAATAAATATTCCCCATGCTGAATATATTAAGGAGCTCGAGGCAAGAGCAGAAGAATCAGGCTTGGTTAAGAAAGCTTTTGATGGCAAGAGTATGGTTATCAATGACTTTGATGATAATAAAATAACTGTTGTTTTATAGCTGAAATGGGTTTTTATACTCGTTTTCTTTAT
>CAZOAP010000062.1:0-14462 GCA_964577645.1 uncultured Ignavibacteriales bacterium | reverse complement strand
AATGATGACTAAATCTTTTATTGCTCTCAATTAAGTTTTATAAAATATTTTTCCGCATTATCCTTAATCATATTTTCTGATTTTATATATTATTAATACTACAAATTTTAAAAATTTTTAATTTTCAATATAGGTGAAATTCCTACAAAAATAATTTTCCTGTATTTTATATCCATAATAAAATATAATAGTTGTTGTGTTTATGTAAAGTAATGATTAAGATTATATCAAAACTGTCATAACCAGTTCACGGTATTTTCCTATAAGCAGCCTAAAACCCTTGAAAAAATACAGTTTGTTTAGTAAATAGCCATGGGGTAACATCAAAATAATACAATTTTCACCAATTTTTAGTTATCCGGCTGTCAAAGCTTTTTGCTTTATTATGCCCCGTAATATCATTTTAAAAATTCAAACCAATATATGAAAAAAATATTCTCTCTCTTTTTTATCTCTTTACTGCTTTTTTCAGGTACATTGTTTTCTCAGGTTGATGTTACAAGTTCAGGCGGAACTCCAAATGCAAGTTATACCACATTAAAAGCAGCATTTGATGCTATCAATGCAGGAACACATACAGGAATAATTTCTATCGGTATTTCAAACAATACCACTGAAACAGCATCAGCATCATTAAACTCAAGCGGTACAGGCTCAGCAAGTTATTCTAAAATTACTATCTCACCTACCGGTGGAGCATCAAGAACTATTTCGGGAACAATGGCAGCTCCGCTTATTGACCTCAATGGTGCAGATAATGTTAAAATTGACGGTTTAAACAGTGGCGGGAATTCACTAACTATATCTAACTTAAGCGGAAGCTCTACATCACCTACAAGTACTATAAGATTTCTTCAGGGTGCAACCAACGATACAATAACTAATTGTATAGTGCTGGGTTCATCAAATGTAACCCTGGGTACAGCCGGCGGCACAATACTGTTTAATACAGATGTTTCAACAGCTAACGGTAATGATGACAATGTAATATCTTATTGTAATATTGGACCATCAGGAAGTACATTACCTAACAAAGCAATAATGGGTTTAGGCACAACTACAAGTACTTCTGTTAGAAATAGCGGTAATAAAATTTTAAACAACAATATCTATGATTTTTTTGGCACAGGCGGGGCATCAACTTCAGGTATACATATTTTGTCAGGAAATGATGATTGGACAATATCAAATAACAGGATTTATCAAACAGCTTCCAGAAATTTTACCACTACTGCATTAAGATATGCTGCTATTACTTTAAATTCAACTACAGGAACAGCAGGTTCGTTTAATGTTTCGGGGAATGTTATTGGTTTTGCAAATTCAGGTGGCACAGGCAATACAACAATCACCGGAAGCTCCAATGAATTCAGGGCTATAGACGTACAAAGTGTAAATACATCTGCTGCAACTGTAATTCAAAACAATCTCATAAGCGGTATTAACCAGACATCAAGCCGTGGTTCCTCAACCACTTCTTCTTCAGCATTCATTGCGGTTGCTATGGGAACAACAGATGGTTTAATTAATGCTACAGGCAACACGATAGGCAGCATTGATGGGTCATCAACCATAGTTCTGAATCTTACATCTACTGTCGCTAGTACAGCTCCGGTAATTGGTTTTTATAATTTTAGTTTTTTCTTAACAAATATTTCAAACAATAATATTGGTTATATTACTATTCAAAGCACAGGCACTGTATATGGTTTTAGAGGAATACTGATAAACACAACTACAGGAGTATCAGCAACTGTTAATAATAATATTATAACAAATATTACTGATACCCAGGTGGGAAGCTATGCAATGTATGGCATACAAACATCATTACCTGATGCAAATATTACCGGGAATACAATAAGGAATATGACAGGCAGTTCTAAAGGTACCTTTTTGATAGTATCAGCAGGAATATTGGCATCAGGCAGCACGGGTGTTAATACCATTTCCCAAAATGTGATACATTCACTTGTGGATAACTCAGATACTGCTTCTTCTTCGATATACGGAATATCACTAACATTACCTTCAACAGCAAATATTATTGAAAGAAATTTCATACATTCACTAACTCTCACAGGCACTAATGCCACTAACGGCCAGATATGGGGAATTTATACCGGTGCTGCAGGAACTGCAACATATAAAAATAATATGATACGGCTTGGTTTAAATTCATCAGGCACTTCTATTACAACAGGATTTTCAGTTATTGGAATCAGGGATGCAGCAGCAGCTGGAAACAGCTTTTATAATAATACAGTTTATATCGGCGGTACAGGTGTTACCTCCATAAGCAATACGTATTGTTTTTTAAGTACTGTAGTAACGGTAACACGCAATTTCCAGAACAATATTTTCTGGAATGCAAGGAGTAACGGTTCAGGTACTATAGCAAATGTTTCCATCAGGGTTGGCGGCACTGCTCCAAATCCTGCTGGGTTGACATGCAACTATAATTTAATTTCTGCAACAGGGGTATCTGGTGTTACAGGTGTATTTAACGGACTTATTGTTAATACAATTTCTGACTGGCGCACAGCTACAGGCCAGGATGCAAAAAGTTTTACATCTACACCTCTTTTCATCAACGCTAACGGCAATTCATCTTCTGTTGATCTGCATATTCAGCCATCTGATCTTTCAGTTAGCGGAAGAGGTACTTATATTACAAGTGTTACCAATGATTTTGACGGAAATTCAAGGGCTACATCACAAAGTTCTACCCAAAGACCTGTTGATGTTGGTGCAGACCAGTATACTCCATCGGGATATACCGGCAATGTTTTATCGGCAACAAGTTCAAGTGTACTTTCTGACGGAAACTTAAAGGCAATTGAGCTCACAGCAGGCTCAATTACATTTGCTGAAGCCAGACAGTTCACCGGGGTCAGAACACCGAATAATTCAATGCTTAAATATAACAATTCACCAAAAGTGAATAAGAAGACTAATACTGTAACTTTACCTGATAATAATTTCAGGCAGAATACAGATAATTTTAAAGATCAGCCTGTACTTAAAAACGAAACTGAAAATTCGGTTGATATTGAAGCATTTGAGAGCTCAGCTAAAAAGGAAAAACTTTTTAATTATAATAAACCGGCTAATGTAGATAATAATAAAAGATATAATGAATCCAACGGCAGAAATTATTCCAAAAATGGTTCCTCCGGCGGTAATACAGATGTATCGGCAGTAAATACACCGTGGATATACTGGGAAATTGATAACCTTGTACCAACTGATCCTGTGACATTGCGCTTTTATTATAATGATGATCAAATGGCTACAATATCTGAAGCTGATCTGAAGTTAAGCTTCTGGAACGGCACAATATGGGATGATTCATTCACACAGTCAGTTGATGTTACCAATAATTTTATTGAGATCACTCTGCCAACCGGTGCAGGCTGGCCATCAACTTCGCTATTTGCAATCGAAGACCAGGGCGCGCCGCTTCCTGTTGTATTATCAAGCTTTGATATTGCTGCAAATAACCGTAATATTACTCTGAACTGGGTAACTGAATCAGAGATTAATAACAAAGGATTTTCAGTTGAACGAAGATTAAAAACTCCAGACGCAGGTTACACTACATGGAAAGAAATTTCATTTGTAAATGGCAAAGGTAATTCAAATATTAGTGTGAATTACATATTTACAGATTCAAAGCTGAATTCCGGCGCTTACCAGTACAGGCTTAAACAGGTTGATTTCAACGGAAATTACGAATATCATTCACCTGCTAATAACAGTGATATTGTTATAGGTAAACCGGGTACATTTGATATCAGCCAGAATTACCCGAATCCCTCGAACCCGAAATCGAAGATCGATTTCCAGATGCCGTTTGACGGAAAGGTAAGTATTAAAGTCTACGATATTCTGGGCAGAGAAGTTGCTTCGCTGATAAATGAATTTAAACCGGCTGATTTTTATACCGTTGAGTTTGACGGTACAAATGTTTCATCCGGTACTTATTTCTACAGGATAATTGCTGAAGGCGATAATCAAAAATTCACAAAAACACTTAAAATGATACTTGTGAAATAATTATATTTTTCAGATTTTGAGCTCGTTATAGGACCGGTTTTGAAGCCGGTCTTTTTTTATGTTTAAATCATTTAAACTGCATAATATTCTAGGTGTAAGTATATTTGAGTCATTTATTTACAATAAACGGAATGTAAAAATTTTTCTAATACATTTTTAACAAATATTTGTTAATTTTGCAGTATACAATACTAAATTTCATGTGGGGAATACAATGAAAAAGAAATCTATACTCTTTATTTTATTTTTAATTCTAACACCTTTTACCCTTTTATCACAACCATGGCATTACGATTTTGGAACAGGTACAGGAAGTTATTCTACTTCAGGTGGAATTTCAACAACATTTTTACCTACACCTCCTAATGGAAACACTATAACGAGGATTGGGTCAGGAAGTGGGTCAGTAAATTTAGTAAACCAAATAATACCTTTTGGTGTTGATACATATATTAGAGCAGTTGCCCCAACTGGTACTTCAGTAAACAAATTCGGATTAAATAATTATTCTCCAGGAAAATCTTTTACTTATAAATTTTTGCTCAGGTTAGGTGCCTCTGATGGTTCCGGCACAGGTTCATCAAATGGTATATGGTATTTCTTTGCTGGAGACGGTACAACTTATGGAGATGGAAGCGCTTTTGCAGGTGCACAAGTTTTCACTGGATTTCGATTCAGGTTTGGAACAAACGATAGTTTGTTTTTTTCTTTCAGAAATAAAAGTATTTGGGATAGCGTAACAGTCCCAAAAACATATTTTAAGAAAGGTCAAACATATGTCATCGAAATTTATGGCAATAATACCCTTTCACCCCAAACTTATACATATAGTTCGTTAGAGAGTTTAGACTCAAATAAATGGGACCTTTGGGTTGATGGAATTAAATTTGGTAATGATCTTTCTAAAGCATTATTAGCAAATGATGCCAATATTGATTCATGGATGTTTTATGGTGAAAGCAGTACCAGTAATCTTGCAAATATATTTATCGATGAATTTGATTATCACAATGATCTTGCCGGTACTCCCCTACCTGTTACTTTAGGTTCATTTACCCTGAATAATGATAACAGGTCAGTAAAATTAAACTGGTCAACATTAAATGAGCTAAATAATGCAGGATTTGAGGTTGAAAGGTTAAGTCCCGGAGAATCAAATAACGCTGAATGGAGAAAAATCGCTTATGTAAGCGGAAATGGTACAACAAATGAGCCGAGTACATACAATTACGAAGATAAAAACCTGCAGGCAGGAAAATATTCATACAGGCTGAAACAAATTGACTACAACGGTAATTTTGAATATTTCACACCGTCAAATAAATCCGTTGTTGATATTAGCAAACCCGGAAATTTTACATTAAGTCAGAATTATCCCAATCCTTCAAATCCATTAACAAAAATTGATTATGAAGTACCTTTTGAGAGCTTTGTAAATATTTCCGTTTATGATGTAACAGGCAGAGTAGTAAAAGAACTTGTTAATGAAAATAAAAGTGCAGATTATTATAATGTAACTTTTGACGGCTCTGATCTTGCATCAGGTGTTTACTTCTACCGTATATCTGCCATTAATAATGAAATGAAATTTTCTAAAACCATGAAAATGCTTTTAGTTAAATAATATTCTGAAAATATTTTTTATAGAGACCGGTAATTTTTACCGGTCTTTTTTTGATCAAGTATATTCTTCACGTGTAATTAACGATTTCAGTTATTGTTTTACTAACTGGTTTAAGTTAACTTTGTTTAGTTAAGATTTACCCTATGTAACAAATTCAACAAAAAAAATTGCAGTAACAAGAAAACCAATTAACTCTTTATTAAAAAACCTTTTACGGAGGATATAAAAATGTTCAAGTTTAAAATTTTAATTTTAACACTCGTGTTGATCAGCACACCTTTATTTTCACAAAATCTAATGATAAACGAAAATTCAGTGAAATTCGAAAACTCAACAACAGCTTCTATTGCCGGTGAAAACGGCATAGTGCTAAGAACCACTGATAAAGGCAATACATGGGTTGAGCAGAATACAAATGTTACAAATGTATTAAATGGTTTTTCAAGCTATAACGGTATATCACTTGCAGCAGGTGAAAATGGTGTAATTATCAGGTCAACAGATAATGGTGACTCGTGGTCAACAATTCTGGTTGGTACAATTCAGAATTTTAACGATATTGAAATATCAGGCAGTAACGTAGCAGTATGCGGTAATAACGGTACGTTATACCATTCAACTGATGCCGGTGCTTCCTGGAATATATGCCAGTCTAATACTATCAGAGATCTTTACGATGTAAAATTCATCAGCTCTTCTGTTGGATATGTAGCAGGAGATACCTCCACCTTATTAAAAACAACAGATGGCGGAAATACGTGGAGCGATATCAGTTTAACTTTCTGCAGTGCAAGGCTGAATTCAGTAGAAGCAATAGATGAAGACAATATTGCAGTTGCAGGTAATGAAGGTACGGTATTTTTAAGTAATGATGGAGGTTTAAGCTGGTACAGACCCAGCGGTTTAATGTACGAAACTAACCTGAATGAGATAGTTTTCTTTTCTGCAACGGATGGAATGATAGTTGGAAATGACGGTTTAATGCTTAAAACTGTTGATGGCGGCATGTCCTGGCAGCCGGTAAATACATCTTTCAGCGGCGATCTATATGATTTTCAGTCTGTAGCTTTTTCTGATATTTCTAATGGTATTTCAGTGGGTGTTAACGGAGTTGAGGTCTATTCCACTGATGGCGGTGATACATGGACAGAGAATGCACCTGATAGAGTTGACCCTGGTGTTTCGGTCGGAAGCGCAACTGGAAATATTATATTAAAGCAGAACTATCCAAATCCATTTAATCCATCCACAAATATAAGTTATGATATCCCGTTTAACGCTAATGTTACATTAAAAGTGTATGATATAGCAGGCAGAGAAGTTGCTTCACTTGTATCAGCTTACCAGGTAACAGGTAATTATACAGCACATTTTGATGCGTCAAACCTGTCAAGCGGAGTATACATCTATAAGCTTGTTGTTAACAACGGTTTAAACACTGTAAATAAAGTAAATAAAATGATCCTTACGAAATAACACACACTTTCGAGGAAAAATACTTCCCTTACGCCGGAAAATTTCTTGTTCCTCCTTCGTATTGTTACTGCTGGCGCCGCTGAAAAGTGGCGCTTTTTTTATGAAAAGATCAATATCTTAGAAAATTCTTAAATTTTACGGTTAATATGTTCCTAACTAAAAACCCTAGAAAATCTACCCTATAAACCTATAGGGTTACCAGTGATGCATAGGGTTATAAGGTACTAAAAAATACACTTTTGAACATAAAAATAATAAATTATAAAAAGCTATATTTGTACATAATTAGTTAGGAAATCAGCAGAAGAGATTTAAAAAATAATATAAATTTAATCTTTTCTAATGAAACTATTTACAAAACTCTTCGCAACATTATTCATTTTTTTAGTATTTTCAAATATTTCAGACTCACAGACTGTTTATACTTGGAACGGTTCTGTCAGTTCTAATTTTTCTGCTGCAGGAAACTGGACACCATTCCGCCAGATAGGTCTTGTGACAGATATTCTTGTATTTGAAAATTCCGGCAACCTGAATGTTATCAATGTTTACCAGGTAACTATAGGCCAATTGATAGTTAAGAATAACACAAATCTTACACTATCACCGGCAAGCGGAAATGCTAAATTAGTGACTATAAAAGGCGCTGCAGGTGAAGATCTTGTAATAGAATCAGGTTCAAGCTTAAAGATATCAGGTAATGACCCCGCTCTGAACTTTTATTTAGGTACAGGCGCAACCGCTCAGATAAACGGCAGTTTATCCTTCCAGGGAACAATAGGACATTATTTAAACGCCGCTGACCCAATGGCAATCAGGTTTAAACAGGGTTCATTATTTACACAGCTATGCCCGGGTAATATTTTTAATACTATAGGGGTCAATAATGCAATAAATTTTGAAGATGGCTCAACATGCATAATAAATCACCCCGGTGCATTAAATCCTTTCGGCGTAAATGCACCCAACTCCAAAGTTTTATTCAGCGGCTCAAGCAAGCTGGTAATATCAGGTATAAATAACATACAGCTCTCAGGCAGAACTTTAGGCGATCTTTCTGTAGAACCGGGTGTTAACCTGAATATCACTGAATCCTTCAACTCTGATATAAACGTAAATAATATAACAGTAAAAAACGGGGCTAACTTAACATTCAAAAATGATAATTCCTCATACATACCTGTAATGAACATCAGCGGCAATGTAAACGTAAACGGTATACTTAAATTTTCAGATATAAGTACCAGCAGATTCATTTTAAACTTCAATGGTACCACATTACAGGATTTCTCTGGTAATGGCACAATCATCATTCCCGCAAATTTGACAAGATTTGAGCTTTCTAATTCAATTTCACTGCACAGGGATCTCACAGTAAACTGCAGGATAATTCTCAAAAGATTTGAAATTATTATGAATGGCTATCATTTTACATGGAACCCTGAATTCGGCAATCCCTTCCATGGCAGCAAAACAAGCGTTGGCTTAGCTGATAATAATACCGGGAATAATGTAAATATTGATGATAAATCTGAATCAACGGAAATATCAAATATCCCGTCAGAATTCTCAATTTCACAGAACTACCCTAATCCGTTCAATCCTTCAACAAAAATCGATTTTTCTTTGCCTGTTGATTCAAAGGTAAGCATTAAAGTATATGATATTACCGGTAAAGAAGCTGCAATTATCATGAATTCACAGATGAATGCAGGTTATCATACCGTGAATTTTAATGCTTCAGGTCTTTCCAGCGGAGTATATTTCTACACAATAAACACCGGAAGCTATACCAAAACCATGAAAATGATACTTGCTAAATAAAAAGTTTAAAAATACATAAATAATCTAGCCGCTGCATAAGCGGCTTTTTTATTTTATTGATTTCAAACATTTTAAAAATTAATATAACGGAAATAGCTATTGTTATATAAATGCTAATAGGTTATGTTTGAATCAGATAAACGAAGAACACTTACATTGTACTTCAAAATTACAGACATATTAAATAACATTATTCCTACAGAATAATTTTTTTCAAAACCCATATTTTATTAAATAACCCCATATGAAAGAGGTAATAAAATGAGACTCAATAAAACACTTTTAGTTTTATTCGCTTTATTTTTCATCTTAGGTGCTGTGAAGATATATTCACAGGCTTTAAATGAGAACAGCATCAAATTTGAGAACGTTCAGACAGCAACACTTGTTGGCCAGGACGGAATTATCATGAGAACCGAAGACGGCGGTTTGAACTGGACCGAGCAGGTTTCAGGCATAACCAATGTTTTAAACAGTGTAGAATATTTTGAGTATACAGATGAAAACGGTGATTTGGTTAAAATGCTTTTTGCAGTCGGCGAAAATGGTATTATACTTAAATCAGTTGATAACGGTACCACATGGGAAGTTAAGCAGGGCTCTATAACAGAAAACCTGAATGACATCATCGTGTTCAGCCCCAACCAGATATACATCTGCGGCAATAACGGTACATTATTAAGATCAGTTGATTATGGCCAGAACTGGACAGCAGTAACACTGCCAACAACAGCAAATTTAAATCACTTAGCAGCAATTGGCTCAGTTACTACAGAAGCAAGGATGAGTGCAATTGTGGTTGGTGATAATGGTACATGCTTTGGCACTATCAATATGGAAGACTGGTTTGCTGTTACACTGCCTACAACAGATAATATTTCAGCAGTTGAATATTTTGAAAATACTGTTATTTGTGCAGGTGATAACGGAACAATCATAAGATCAGTGAATAACGGAACAGACTGGACAGCAATTACTTCAGGTATTACAACTAAAATATACGACCTGAAATTTGTGAATGCTTCAATAGTTATTGGATCAAGCGAAAACGGAACTTTAGTAAGATCAGAAGACGGCGGCGAAACCTGGGTATCTATTACTGCTCCAACAGAATCAGATCTCTTTGCAGTTAATTTCGGTTCTGCATCATTCGGTATATCAACCGGTGCTGACGGAACAGAAATATATACTACAGATGGCGGAATAACATGGGTTGAGACACTTCAGGGTACAATGAGCAAAAACATAAGTAAAGAAAATGTTAAGCTTAACCAGAACTATCCAAACCCGTTCAATCCTTCGACAGTTATCAGCTATTCACTCAATGATAACTCATCTGTAAGCATTAAGGTATTTGATATGACAGGAAGAGAAATAAGGACTCTTGTTAACTCATACCAGGGTGCAGGAACTTACTCTGTTAATTTCAATGCATCTAATCTTGCAAGCGGAATTTACTTCTACGTTTTGAGAGTGATCTTAACAAAATAATAAGTTAGAATTATCTTTAAACCAAAAACGCCGTTAAAATGAAACGGCGTTTTTGGATTTTTAACAAATATCACTCTTAAGAAAGAATTTGAAAATGAAACTCAATACTCCCTATTTTAAGCTCATATTATTACTGGTAAGTTATTTAATTTTTGCAAACCCATCTGGTTTTCAGGCTGCTACATTAGGCATCAAAACTGAAAATAGTACTATTGCTACAATAGTAGGTGAAGATGGTTTAATAATGCGAACTGATAACGGCGGTGTAAACTGGGTACAGCAGCCAACAAACATAACAAACATAATAAACGCAATTGATTATGTAAATTATGTAAATGCTCAGAATGAAACTGTTAAGCTTAAGATTGCTGTATGTGAAAACGGAGTGATACTAAGATCAACAAATGACGGTAACCTGTGGAGTGTGATATTAAGCGGCTTGACAAATAATTTAAATGATGTTGCTGTTTTCTCGCCAGGCCTCATCTACATATGCGGTGATAACGGAACTCTCCTAAGGTCTACCAATACCGGTGAAACATGGCAAAGTGTGAACATTAAAAGATCGATCAACCTGAATCATATAACTCTGCTGGATCCAAGTCTGTCATCAAATGTTATCAGTGCTGTAGTTGCAGGTGATAATGGTTTATGCATTGCAACAATAAATCTGAAAGACTGGTTTTCATTAGGTACTCCAGTAACAGATAACATAATTTCTGCTGCTTCAAAGGATGATATTCTTCTTTGCGGTACAGTAAACGGCAATATATTAAGATCAACAAACCGCGGTACAAACTGGGTAACTGTTCAATCAGGCATTTCTGGGAGTATATTTGCTCTTAATTTCATTTCTTCAGGTACCCTGGTAGGTTCAGGCGAAAATGGAAAGATCATCAGGTCAACCAACAGCGGAACCAGCTGGGAAACGGTCAGTACAAGTGTAAAAACAGATCTCATGGCTATGGATTTTGGCAGTGAAACATTTGGTATTGCAACAGGCGGTTACGGCAGTGAAATATATACAACAGACGGCGGTTTAACATGGTCTGAAACTCCGAATGTACCTTTAAACAGGATAACTGCTGAAGTACCCGTTAAGCTTAACCAGAACTATCCAAATCCTTTTAACCCTTCAACTGTGATAAGCTATGAGTTAAGTGATAACTCCAGTGTAACCCTCAAAGTTTATGATATGAAAGGCAGTGAAGTATCTACACTTGTTAATTCTTATCAATCTAAGGGCATCTATAATGTAAAATTCAATGCTTCAGAGCTATCCAGCGGCATATATTTTTATGTCCTGAAGCTCCAAAATGGCTCTTCGGAATTATCAAAAACGATGCGGATGATCCTGACGAAATAGGTAAATTACAAATCTCATGTTCACTTTTTCACGGTAAAAACCCACCGCGAATGATAACTGCATACCGTATTTAGTGTATCAAGATTTTCTTAAAAATACCCTTTAAATAATTTAAACACCATATTTTCTTCAACTTTACATCAATATCCCTAATACATGGTATTGATTTAACTAACCGATACTGTTAATTTTGTGTAGTAGAATAAAGGTAGTTAAACTCATTAAAAAGAAAGTTATGAAAGCAGTAAATTTATTGATCTCAATGTTCCAGGTTACAATAGTTGTACTCTACGTTTTATTTTACAACGTACAGTATTTCTGGTCACTTTACGGAACAGTACAGAATCTTATCAGCGTAGTTGCAAAATAAAACGGATAGATCACCTGGATTACAGGTAATATCTCCGTTTTAAAAACAGCAATTCCTTTATATTATAACTTCAAAAAGATTTACAGCTTAAACAAGTACTGAAATTTGGCAAAGAATTGCCTTTGGGTTTCTATAAATCTTCCGTGATTTGGAGAAGTGCCGATATCAGCAAGGTTATGTGTTGAGCCGATATAGAATATTGTGAACGGATTCCATTTATAGCTCAATAGCGGGTCAATATCAAAGCTTTTACTGAATGAATCATACTGCAATACCATCCTCAGGAAAAATTTACGTGTAAACTGAAAAGATACCTTATTTCTGAAAATATAACCTGTATATAATTTCTCGCCGCCTCTTTCTTTTGAAAGCTCGAAATAGTTATAGTCACTTTCCAGAACAAAGTTAGCCATCGGCTTGAATGTCAGCCATGCTTCGGCATTCCATCCCCACCCAACATATGAGGGCTCCTCAAACCTGACGATATATTTACCCAGCTCAAAAAATGCACCCCCTGTAGCAAGGCTGCTGGTGTTAACATTTAAGTTCAGCCATCCCCTGTTCACATTCTTGTGATATACATTATTATAATTTTCATTGTTAACAGCAAGGTAACCGCCGCTTAAATTTACGAGCCTGGTAAACTGTATATAGAATTGCGGGATTAAATACTGCTCTTTTATCTTGCCGTCATAATCATATTTTATTCCCGCGCTGAAATTAGGCTCAAAGCGCAGTATAAATGATTTTTCGGGATATATGATATAGCTCTGCCATGTACCCAGCTCTTTAAAATCATTATAACTCATATAGCCCAGCTCTCTTCTTGCTTCAGGCGGAGCAAGGCTCACATACAGCTCACCGTTCCAGTGCCTGGAGCTTCTTACAAAGCTGAATAAACCGCCGAATCCTTTGAAACTCTCACCGTTAAAGCCCGCATCATTGCCTTTATCATTTATCGGTGTAGTGTTTGTGTATAATGCTGTATCATTTAGCTCTTTTGTAAAATATCCTAGTGCTTCCCAGTTAAAATAATATTTCTCTCCAAGCTTAAGCGAGCCGTCAAATCCCAATACCCTGTTATATGCATCCCCTGTTTCCCTGTCAGTAGCTATTAAACCCAGGTGTGAATCACCTTTCAGGCTTTTCTTAAGCCTTATTACATTACCAAAAGATTTAAGATCAGTCAGTATAAAATCACTGCCGAATTTATTCGGAACAATGTACGGAGTGTTCTGGTCATAACCCATCAGGTAACCCACATCAATATCATCTATTTTACCGATAAGCTTGGCTGTGTATAAAGGATTATTCAGCATCCTTGTGTATACAACTTTTACATATGAATTAAAAATATTCGAGCCATCTAGAAAGAACGGCCTCTTTTCAGGATAAAAGATAGCTGACGAAGTGTTTACGCTGATCTGACCGGCATCACTTTCCACCTGTGAAAAATCAGGGTTAAATGATATCTCACCTGTCAGGTTTGATGAAAATCCGTATTTGATGCCTATACCAATATCACCTTTTATCTTTTGGTTTATCATTTTGGAATCAGGGTCAGAGGGGTCATCCCTGTAGCTGTACTGTGAGCCCAGCACAAACGGCAGCAGCTCCAGCGGTTTGCCTTTTTTAAGCTTATGGAATCCTTTTAATACACCTGCCTGGCTTAAAAACTCTGAGTTATCCCTTGATACTTTTGCCCATGACATCTGTGTACGGCTCTGGCGCGGCCTTGTCCTTATTATATGCACACCCCACTCCTGGTCATCTTTTTCGGGGAACCTGATGCTTTTAAAGGGTATTGCAAGCTCAACTATCCACTTATCCTTATATATCTTTGCTTCTGAATCATACAGCATATCAAAATTCATTTCCTCACCCTGTTTGGTCCACATACCATCACCCTGTATGCCAAAAGGGTTTACAAATATCTCATACGCCTGTTTATGGTCATTATATGTATCAAGCAGGATACCCACGTAATCATCGCTGTACATTTTATCCCTATCCGTAAGGTTAGCCCTTAGCTTTGATATTTTCTCATCATAACAAATGAATGCAACATAAAGGTAGTTTTCGTCATAGGTCATTTTTACTTCAGTCTTAACTGTTGCCGCGGTATTATCACCCGGCTCAATTTCAACAAAGTCGGATGCTGTTTCGCATTTTTCCCAAACCGGTTCATCTAATACTCCGTCTATCTTAATTTCAGAATTGGAACATTTTGAAATTGTTATTTCAGGTTTTTG
>CAZOAP010000061.1:0-14498 GCA_964577645.1 uncultured Ignavibacteriales bacterium | reverse complement strand
ATAAAGCATCAACAATAATTGTTCTGCCGCATATAGTTGTACTGCCGCCTTCAGGGATACTGATATTCTCCTGTGATATTATAATTGAAGTGCTAAAAACAAGCAGAAACAGAGAAAGAAAAATATTTATTTGTTTCATAATTTTCAAATTAATTTACAGCAGGTGCAGTCTTTTCTGCCGGACATGATTTTAAAACAACCGGGAACCTGAACGAAAGTACAAATACTAAGAATATTACAGCCGCTGAAATTATAAATGTTGCACCGCCTATTGCTGAATAAATTATCCCGCCAAGTATCAAGCCTATTATACTTGCAAGGCTGCCAAGGCTGCTTGCATAGCCCTGTACTGCACCCTGGTATTTTTTGCCTGCGGCTTTTGAAAGAACTGAAAGCACAGAAGGCCACATAATACCGTTGCCCGCTGCAAAAAATACAGCCGAGGCAAAAACAATATATGTATTACCCGAAAGAAGCATTAAAAAAGTAATTACAAGCAGTAAATTACCGGTTATTATTAAAATGCTTTCTGTGAACCTTTTTGTTAAACGGCTTAAAACGGGACCCTGTACTATTACCATTAAGATACTTAAAATTGAATAATAAGCACCCATTTCTCCAACTGACCACAGCAGTTTTTCAGTTGCATGTACGGGGAATGATGTATAGAAAAAGTTAAATCCCAGGAATATTAAAAAATATATCACAAGAATAAATTTAATGTTGGGAATGCTTAATATCCTCGCATCTTTGGATTTGTTTTCACCTTCAATTTTAAAGCATTCCTTGTTTTCAAAACCCATCACCTTCTTAATGTCATCAGGTTTTTCTGTGAACTTCCTTATCCCTGTATCAGGTAAATAAAAAAGAATTATTGCAACAGTTAAAACCGAAAGTACAAGTGTTACTATTATAGGAAGCCTGTAACCAAGAGAAGTAATGCCAAGTATACCTGCCAGTGCCGGGCCCGCTATAAAGCCAAGGTTTGATGATACTGACATTTTTCCGTAATTTTTATTCCTGCTTTTATCATCAGTAATATCCGCAAGGTATGCATTTGCAACTGATATGTTGCCGCCTGTCAGCCCGTCTACAGCACGTGATGCAAATACAAGTATAAGCGGAATAGTGACTGAGAACACTCCCAATACACTGTTGTTTACTGAGAAAAGAACTGTAACCGGGACCAAAGCAGCAATCAGAAATATTAACCATCCTATAACAGTACCAGCCTGGCTTAAGAAAAGTATCTTTTTCCTGCCGTAAATATCAGACCACTTTCCCAGTATCGGCGCACCAAAGAGCTGAAAGAACGGATACACAGCCCCTATAATACCATACATAATGGCATTTCCGCCAAACGCTGTGACAAGAAATACAAGGAATGGCAGAACTATACTGAACCCCAGTGTGCCTATAAAATTTACAAGCAGAATAGGGAAGAGCGGGATATTTTTATTTTCGGTTTTTTCCAGTTCTTTAAAAATTATCCCGTAATATTAAAGATTCTTAATAAGATATAATACTACAAATTAAATCTCATACCGCCGGTTAATGAGCTGTATGGAGGAAATGTGGGGTTATCTGTAAAGATAAAGTGAATTTTACCTTTTGCAAATAAACCGAATAATTTTGTTATATCAGCAGTAAATCCTGTTCCAATACTCAAACCCGGCTGGAGCGGATCAAATTTATCATTATTTCTTTCAGCAAGGATATACAGACCTCCTCCGAATTCCAGGAATGCACTCAAAACCCCCCTGTTTATAAAAAACCGCGGACCGATATTCAATGAAATTATCTCATTAAGTATACTTGCACTGTTATACCTGATCCTGTTATAAGCAGCTTCTCCATATATCTCACCGTTAAAGTTGGTTGGTACTGCGCCTTCAATAAATAAAGTACCTTCACCATTATTTTTCCTGCTGTTCATATCCGAAGGTGATATTAACCCGCCTCCAAGTGAAAAAGTGAACTTACGGTTATCTTTTTTAGCGGGTGTATATATTTTTGCAGTATTAAACTCCAGTCCAAACAGTGCATTAACATATGTGTATCCTTCAGAAGAGGGCATAGTGGTATTATATTTTACACGGAGTAAGAATGCATTATTTGGCGAGATCATTACTCGTGTGCCAAAACCTGCTGCTATACAAAAAGCTGCACGGGAATTTGAAGAATAATAATATTCATCATAACCATATTCCCAGTCATAATACCTATGATGCGCAGAACTTATTTCCGCACCAATACTGCCTTCAATGTATGCCAGTTTGTTTTCTAAAATATAAAATCTTGGTCCAACAGTACATTCAAAGATAGAAAAATAATGATCACGGTTCTTATAAAGCTTTGCAGTTGATATATTGAACAAAAATGCTTTTGAATCATCTTCTGAGTAACCGACTTCAAATAAAACTTTATGGCCCGTTACGTTTTCAAGATCCATACCAAAACCGGCATTGTATGAAATGCTCCATATGCCTGATGATGAAACTTTTAATTTTGGGTTATTTACCTGGGATAAAGATGTAAAGGGAAGTACAGTGATTATTAACACCACATATAAGATACGGGTTAACATATAAGCTCCTTTTATTAAGTTTTAAGAAACAAAAAGAGTATTAAGTTAACCCGCAATTACCTCCGCTTAAAACAATTTTTAACTAACTAAACATAATAAGAAAAATCAGAAAAACAAATGAAAAATTAAGAAAATATTATTTTTGCCTTTACTTATTTTATCAAAGACATTTTCCTTACTTCACTGAAACCATCAGTTTGGAATTTATAGAAATAAATTCCGCTTGGAAGCGATGATGCATTGAATATTTTCTGGTATGAACCTGCTTTAATATTACCCTCTATCAGCACCGCAGCTTCCTGCCCTAATGCATTGAATATTTTAAGGCTTGCGTAGCCATCCTTCGGCATATCGAAAGCTATCATTGTTGTTGGATTAAAAGGATTTGGATAATTCTGGAATAGCCTGAAATTAGCAGGTATACTGTTATTCTGATTATTGATTGCTGTTATGTTCTGCATTAATAATGCGCTGTTGTACAGGTTCAGCCGGCCGCCTGATACAGTAAATCCCTGCATTGATGGCTTTGGATCGACCCCCTGCATAATTTTTTGTTTTACCTGCAGAGCCAGCGGTCCCGGATTGAGCTTATACTGCTGGATCCATGAAAGAGGCGCAACTGAATACATAAAACCAACTGCACCTGCTACATGGGGTGTTGCCATTGATGTACCGGTAAGGTTTGAAAAATTTCCGGTTGTTGTAGTGGAGTATATGTTTGTACCCGGCGCTCCGAGATCTATGGTAGTTAATCCATATGCTGCACCTGAATTTCTTGCATCGGTATTTGTAGTATTGGTGACAGTTATCAGCCAGTCGCTGGGACAGGCTGTAGGTATATCACCCTGTATATCAATATTAATATTCAGGTTTGCTGTTGCACCTGCACTTAAAATTCCTGCATTACCCAATGAATCATAAAAAGCGCACCATAAAGGGAAGTTTGCCGGCTGGCCGTAATCTACTCCAAATGATGAGCTTGTAACAACTACAAATGCACCTCTTAACCCGTTAGTTTGGTTGTATACTCTGCGCTGTTTTAGGCAATAACCGTATGCTCTTATTGCAACAGATTCAACTGATGTTGATCCCTGAACCCCCATTATCTGAACATTCCAGTTCACTCCGCTTATACCGTAAGAATTATTTCCTATCGCGCCTGCAATACCTGAACAATGTGTACCGTGAACATCTGTTCCTATTGTTCCGTTATTGCTGACAGCATTCCAGCCGTTAACATCATCAATGTAACCGTTATTATCGTCATCTATACCGTTTGCGGGAATTTCAAACCAGTTCTTCCAGAAATGAAGATCAGCATGATTGAAATAAAAACCGCCATCAACTATTGCAACTACAATTGTATCACCTGCAGCTGTAAGACCGCTGGTTGAAAGTCCCCATGCCTCTGGGGCATCAATATCTGCATCTACAGTACCGCCGCTTTGGCCCGTATTATTGAGTGACCACTGCTGTCCAAAGCTTGCATCATTCGGAATAACCAGGGACCTATTGGTCACGTAATGATTGAACTGTGCCGCTGCCACAGAAGAATTTTTTCTTATTTCATTTAGGGCAGTTTGCTCACTGGTCCTGGCATTATCAAACTTTAAAAGCCAGATGTTCATGTATTCAACAACCGGTTCTTTTACCACAAGGCCCATAGCCCCGAAAGTATTAGTTAACCTGGAAACAGGCTCTCCGTGTTTAAGCATTACAATTATTTCGCCGGGAACGTAGTTGTTGTCCTGTGCAAATGAATAGGTGCTCAATAATGCAAACAGGATCAAAATTGAAAATAAATATTTCATTGTTAGTGTGGTTATTTCTGGGATGATTTGAGTAAATATAATTATGCGGGATTGCAAATACAACGAAAATGATTGATGAAAGGTATCAAAAACCAATAATAATCGTTATTTTTACTATAATTTAAAAGAAATTATTGCTTCAGCAAGTTTTTGCCATGAATGCAGTGATTTGTATTCTGTAATATGAGATTTGAAATTTGTTTTTGAATTTTCTGAAAAATATTTTTTAATAGATGAAGATATTAAGCCAGAATTTGCTTTATCAATTATCAGACCTGTTTTATTTTCTTCAACCATTTCAGCAAGTCCGCCAACATTTGTTACAATAACCGGCAGATCAAAATGATAAGCTATACCTACTATTCCGCTCTGGGTTGCTGTACGATAGGGCAGTACGCAAACATCAGCCGCTGAAAAAAATACGGGTATTTCAGTTTCGGGTATATATCTTACCTGAAGATTTATTTTATTTCTAACCCCTGATTTATCGATTAACTCATCATATTTTTTAAAGCTGCCGTATGCTTCACCCGCAATTAAAAGTAAATATTCATCATTCAGGTCTTTAATTGATTCGATCAGAAGATCAAGCCCCTTGTAATCCCTGATAAATCCAAAGAACAATATTACTTTTTTGTTTAAAGGAATTTCAAGCTTTTTTCTTGCTGCAACCGGATTTATTTTATTTCCATAGTGGTCATACAGCGGGTGTGAATGAATTATATATTTTGCATCCGGCTTTAAGCCAAGCAGGTCTTTTTCAGATGATTTATTCAGTAAAACAAATCCATCACATTTATTGAAAAAATATTTCGTCAATGCTTCATCGCCCATTCTTTTTTCATGTGCAATAACATTGTGCATTATACCGATAACTTTAATGCCTTTACTCTTCAGCAATCCGGCAATTTTACCGAAAGCAGGAGCAAAGAACGGCATCCAGTAACTTATCAGTACAACTTCAGGGCTGAATTTTATTATCTCTTTTGCTGTTCTGTTCCATGTAATGGGGTTAATGCTATCCAGCACACGCGTTACCGGAATATTCCGGTTTGTATCACTATCTGAAACAAACTGTGTTTTTCCGGGAAACAGGAACCCCGGGTACTGGCGTGTAAAGGTAAAGGCTTTTACTTCATTGCCTTCAGCAAGTGCCAGATATAATGAGTCACTGAATTGTGCTATGCCGCCCCTGAATGGGTAAAAAGGAGATAAAAATGCTATTTTCATGATTGTAAATTCCTAAATTATTAGTACTTTTACAATTGAATTAGTAAAGTATATTTAAAGTGACAGTGGTCATAAAAAAGTATGACTTATATTATTTTTTATAATTGATATAATCGCTATTTTTACATGTACAAAGGCTGAAAATTTATGTATAATAGATATTAAATGAGCGATACAACTGAACAAATAATCTGGGAAGGCTCTCAGTCACAGGTGCTGAATTTCGGGATATTTATCTCAATGATCATTATATCCTTAATTATCATAACGGTGAGTGTTTTATTCTTTCCTTTGGCAGCTGTTTTGGTGGTAATACCGCTTGTGTATCTGTTTATAAAGTGGCTGACGGTTAAGAATCACAGGTATAAGGTCACAACAGAAAGGATATTTTATACAACAGGTATCTTTTCCAAAAAGACCGAAGCACTGGAATTATACAGGGTAAGAGATGTTGATATGTATGAGCCGTTCTGGCAGAGGATATTCAAGCTTGGCAATGTTGCATTAACAACATCGGATAAAACATCGATGAACTTTCTGCTTAAGGCAGTACCAAAGCCTGCTGAACTGATGAATAACATCAGGAAAAATGTTGAAATGAGAAGAGATGTTAAGCGTGTCAGAGGTGTTGAGTTCCTGGATGACGAAGATACAGTTGAAAACCTGAGTTAATAGAATATGGATAAATTATTAAAATACGGATTATTTGTGTGGCTGGCAGCAGTTATTTGTTTTGCTATCATTGCACCAATTCCCGCTGTTGGCAACATGGGTGAAAGAGCAAGGATATTGTACTTTCACGTGCCGACTGCATGGGTAAGTACAGTTGCATTTATTATGGCACTCTTTTATGGTGCTAAGTATATAAGGACACGTGACATATTATATGATTACAAAGCAGCATCCTCAGCAGCACTTGGTTTGATCTTTGCTGTACTTGCAACCGTAACTGGAGCAATATGGGCAAAGTTTGAGTGGGGCGCTTTCTGGAACTGGGACCCAAGACAGACCTCCATTTTTGTATTAATACTAATATACGGTGCATACTTTGCATTAAGAAGCGCTGTAGAATCAGAAGAGCAGCGTGCTAAATTATCTTCAGTATATTCAATACTCGCTGGAATAACGGTTCCGTTTTTTATTTTCATTTTCCCAAGGATCGTGGAGTCACTTCACCCTGATCCAATTGTGAACTCAAGCGGTAAAGTTAAAATGAATACAAGCATGCTCATAGTGTTCCTTAGCTCACTTGCCGGTTTTACAGGACTGTTTGTATGGATGCTTAATCTCAGAATAAGAATTGCAAAGCTGAATATGAAGGAGCAGCAGGGATAAATTATGGAATCATTAGCTCAGAATTCAAATTATATCGTTCTTGCAGTTACACTGTTAATATGGCTGGGTCTTTTCCTTTACATGTTTTCAGTTGATAAGAAATTAAAAAAGATTGAGGATAAAAAGTAATATTGGATAATATTAAATTAGAGTTTGAATCTATTATTATTAAAGAAGAAGATGGCGGATACAGTTCTCTTTGCCTGGATCTTGATGTAGCATCACAGGGTGAAACAATTGAAGAAGCTAAAGCTATGCTTGTAGAGGCAGTAGAAGGATATATTGAAGTATCAATTGAAAAAAACCTGTCTTTTTTAAGACCGGTTCCGGATAATGCAAATCCGGAGATAACTGAACCTGATCTGATTGTTGAAAGATTCAAAATTAAAACTGACCTGAAGATTCACTCATATGCCTAAGTTACCTTCTCTTAAGCCAAAAGAGATAATAAAAATTTTAAATGAATCAGGCTATTCAGAGGTCAGGCAAACAGGTAGTCATAAACATTTTAAAAAGCCGGGTAAACCGGGAATTGTTACGGTATCATTTCATAACAAAGATATAAAACAGAATACACTTAGATCAATTATCAGACAAACTGGATTAACAATAGAAGAATTTATAAAATTAATTTAATATTAAAATGAATAAAAGATATATTATCGGAGCCATTATAATTGTTGTTTTTATTGTGGTCGGATTTTTTGCTTTTGTAGATACAAAAGTAGAGTATGCTAATTTCCAGCATGCATCAGAAACACATAAAAAATGCCAGGTAAAGGGCTCATGGGTAAAAGATAAAGATGCAGGCTTTGACCCGGCTACAAATAAATTCACTTTCTATATGAAAGATGAGAATAATACAGAAATGAAAGTTATTCTTGACGGTGCAGAGCCAAATAATTTTAAAATGGCTGAAAGTGTTGTTGCAAAAGGGAAGATCAAAGACGGTAATTTCTATGCTTCAGAGGTTTTAACCAAGTGTCCTTCAAAGTATGAAGGTGACGGTAAAGATGTGAAAAAATCCAGTATGTAAAGCAGTTATGTTTATGAGAGGTTAATTAACTAAAAAAGCCCGGTTAACGCCGGGCTTTTTGATTTTAGAATTTAAGCTGTTACTTTCTCTTGCGTTTATATTTCCTGCAGGCATTCACAAATTCCCTGAATAACGGGTGAGCTTTGGTCGCCCTTGATTTCAGCTCAGGGTGGAACTGGCATGCTATGAACCACGGGTGATTGGGTATCTCTATAATTTCAACCAGGTCTTTATCTGGATTAATACCCGAAAATATCATTCCCGCACTTTCAAACAATTTCCTGAAACGGTTATTGAATTCATACCTGTGGCGGTGGCGCTCGTGAATATTAACGGCTTTATATGTTGCAAATGTTTTTGTGCCGCGCTTAACTGTACAGGCGTATGAACCAAGCCTCATAGTGCCGCCTTTTTCCGTTATTCCTTTCTGCTCTTCCATAAGGTCAATAACATTATTGCGTGTTTCTTTTATTTCAGCACTGTTTGCATCCTTCAGCTTAAGTACATTGCGCGCAAATTCAACCACAGCTAGCTGCATGCCAAAACATATACCAAAGAACGGTATTTTATTTTCGCGCACATACTTTATTGCGCGTATTTTCCCTTCAGTACCGCGCTCACCGAATCCGTACGGCACTAGCAACCCGTCAATACCGCTTAAATATTTTCCGGTGTTCTTATCCTTTTCAAGATCCTGTGCAGATACCCATTTGATATTTACCTTTACGTCATTTTCCGCCCCGGCATGCACAAATGATTCAAGTATACTCTTGTATGCATCAGGGACCATATTGTACTTGCCGCATATTCCAACTGTTACAGTGTTCTTTGGATTATTGATACGGCTTACAAGCTTCTTCCATTTGGATATGTTCGTCTTGCCGTTCTTTATGTGCAGCTTATCAACAACAATATCATCAAGTCCTTCACGCAACAGCTCCAGCGGTACCTGGTAAATTGTGGGCACATCCTTTGCCGATACCACACAATTTGTCTGTACGTTGCAGAAGAGTGCGATTTTCTCTTTGATTTCCTGTGATACACCCATATGGCTTCTGATAACAAGTATATCAGGCTGGATACCTATTTCAAGAAGAGTTTTTACGCTGTGTTGTGTTGGTTTGGTCTTTATTTCTCCTGCAGCTTCTATAAAGGGTACATATGTTAAATGGATCGATAAAGAATTTTCCCTGCCGACTTTAAGCATCAGCTGCCTCATTGCTTCAAGGAATGGAAGTGATTCAATATCACCAACTGTGCCGCCGATCTCTGTAATAATAACATCAAATTTCTTTGAGTCACCAAGCTTCATCATGCGGCGTTTTATCTCATCTGTGATATGCGGCACAACCTGTACGGTCGCACCAAGATAGTCACCGCGCCTTTCGCGCGATATTACCTCGTAATAAACCTGTCCTGTGGTGGTGTTATTTGCTTTGGACATATCCTTATCCATAAAGCGCTCATAGTGGCCAAGATCAAGATCTGATTCAGCGCCGTCTTCAGTAACAAATACTTCGCCGTGCTGGTATGGACTCATAGTGCCCGGGTCAACATTTATATACGGGTCAAACTTCTGTATGGTAACACGCAGACCCCGTGATTTAAGCAGTAATCCCAGCGATGAGGCGGCAATACCTTTCCCCAATGAAGAAACAACACCGCCCGTTAAAAAAATGTATTTTACGTTTTTCAAGTTTTGTTATAATAATTTTTGAATTTTTTCTGCAATATTATTTAATTCTGCCCGTTTCGGTAAAATTTTTCTGTAATTTTCATTATATATCATTCCGAAACCATCTCCATTGAATCTTGGATAAATATGTAAATGAGTATGGAAAACTTCCTGTCCACCTGCTTCACCATCAGCCAGGAAATAGTTAATTCCTTCAAGTTTTAGATCAGATCTTCGCAGCGCTTTATTGATCTTGTTCGTTACGGTAAACATTTTTGCTGATGTTTCATTGTCAAGATCAGCTATCAATTCAACATGTTTTTTGGGAATAATTAATACATGTCCTTCGTTAACAGGTTGTATATCCATAAATGCAAGAATTGAATCATCTTCATATACCTTGCTGGATTTATATTCTCCAGATATTATTTTGCAAAATTCGCAGTCTGACATTTTAATAATCCCTGATTAAATTTCTAATTTTCTTCAAATCTGCCTGTGTATCAACTGAATGTGAATCGATCTTTGTTTCAATTACCTTTATTTTCTCACCTGATTCCAATATGCGTAGCTGTTCAAGCTTTTCGGTCATCTCAAGTTTTGAAGGCTTCATCTTTATCAAGCTCATCAAATAAGCTTTCCTGTAAACATACAAACCTATATGCTTAAAATGATCTGCTTTTGTACTATCCCTGTTAAAGGGAATTACACTTCTTGAAAAATATAAAGCGTTATTATTCGAGTCTAAAACAACTTTTACAACATTCGGGTTATTTATTTCTTTATTATCTGAAACCTTATAGCATAACGTTGAAACATTTATGCTTTTATCATTTACCATCGGCAGGATTGCCTTATCAATATTACGCGGATCGATCATCGGCTCATCACCCTGGATATTCACAACAACATCACATTTTATATTCTTTACAGCTTCGCCAATTCTATCTGTACCGCTCTTATGTGCCTTTGATGTCATTACAGCATTACCGCCAAAATTAATTACTGCATCAAAAATCCGCATATCATCAGTTGCAACCAATACTTCACTCAGCAGCTTTGCCTTAAGGCATCTTTGGTAAACATGCTGTATCATCGGTATTCCGTGTATCATTGCAAGGGCTTTTGCAGGCAGTCTGGTTGAGCCATATCTTGCGGGAATGACTCCTATAACTATCAATTCTTTTTTACTTTTTGCCTTTTTGCTTTTCAATTATTTATCAAGAACTTTTGGTACCTTAAAGAAATTCTCGGTTTTTTCCGGGGCGTTCTTTAAAGCTTCTTCTTTTGTCAGGCATTTTTCTGAAACATCCTCCCTGAAAACATTTTCAGTATCGTTTATGTTCTCAAGCGGCTTTACGTCTTCAAGACCGGGTATCTGGTTAATAGTATCAATATATCCCAATACTTCGTTCATTTCACCCTGAAGCTTTGTTTTCTCTTCTTCGGTGAATTTCAGCTTCGCAAGCTTCGCAATTTTCTCTACATCTTTTATAGTTACTGACATATTATTGTTTTTTTGTAGCACAGACATTCCTGTCTGTGTTTCATTTAAACTGCCTAAACAATTTATCTTTTTATAAGAAGCTTACAATGTGTGTTTATAGTATTCTATTCAAATTCTAAAAACATTATCCACAGACAGGAATGTCTGTGCTACTGATTTTATTCTATATTCTTAATTACCGTATCCCTGATCTCATTCAGCAGCTCTTTATCCTTACGGTATTGGATTGGTTTGCCGATTACCATATTTACAACTCCCGGTTTAACCTTTACGGAGCCTATCGGCATTATTTCATATGTTCCCTGCAGCGAAACAGGTATGATATCAGCCTTTGCTTTATCTGCCAGAAAGAACATGCCTTTTTTAAATTCGCCAACTTTTCCATCCTGCGTTCTTGTACCTTCAGGGTATATTACAACTGATAATCCTTTTCTTACCCTTTCAGCTGCCTTATCAAGTGATTTCATTGCCTCACGTATTTTATCGCGGTTCAATGCAACAAATCCAGCACAGTACATCGCCCATCCCAGAATTGGTACACGGTTAATTTCCTTCTTATATATCATCCTTACATTATCAGGCAGCTTTGCCAGCTGTACAAAGATATCCATGTAGCTAGCGTGATTTGAAATATATATTTTGCCCTTAACCGGATCGATATTTTCAGCACCTGTAACGTTAACCTTTATACCGTAAATGAAAAGAACAGCGTTTGTCCACACTTTCATTAAGGGATTGGACAGCCTATTGCGGTAATCGAAAGGGTATATTAAAATAGAAAGTATGGCTACCAAAAGAGAATAAAGGATCACAATAAAGTTTTTTATCAGCCACATGTGTACAAAAATACAAAAATATTTCCTCTGAAAATATAACTCCTTTTAAAACATAATTTGGAGTTAATTTTTATAATCTGCAATTATAGCTGTTTAAAAATTAGGGATAAATTTATAAACTTTTTCATATACTTTTTTTTGGTATATTCGTATCTAACCTAATAGCCACTAATAGTAACTCGCGGCTAGTAAATCAACAAAAATTGAAACAAAAACAAAAAGTATATCTACGTTTAGCTAACGGAAAAACCTTTACGGGATATAGTTTCGGAAAATACGGCAATTCCGAGGGGGAAGTGGTATTTACAACAGGTATGACCGGTTACCCGGAATCGCTGACTGATCCCTCATATTCAGGACAAATACTTGTTTTTACATATCCTTTGATAGGTAATTACGGGATTCCGCACTTTGAACGGGATGACTCAGCCAGAACGATACAAAACGGGTTTGAATCCGGCAGGATCCAGGTACGGGGAATGATTATATCCAATTACAGCTTTGAATACAGCCATTTTGATGCAACCGGCTCTTTACATACATGGCTGCAGGAAAATGATATACCCGGTATTTACGGAATTGATACCCGCGAATTAACCAAAACACTCAGAACAACAGGTGTGATGCTTGGAAAGATCACTACCGAACCCGGCGATGACACTTTTGATATTATTGACCCCAACGAAACTGACCTGGCAGGAATGGTTGGAGTTAAAGAGCCTGTAATATATTCACCCAAAAAGAATAAGAATCCAAAGAAAATACTGCTTATTGATTGCGGCGTTAAAAATAACATAATACGTAACTTTGTTAACCGCGGCGCTGAAGTTATCCGCGTTCCGCTAGCTTATGACCCTATGACCTCTGAATATGAGTTTGACGGAATATTTGTTTCCAACGGTCCGGGTGACCCCAAGATGTGTACAACAACAATTGATAATCTGAAAAGATCTTTCTCGCTTAATAAACCGATTTTCGGGATCTGCCTGGGAAGCCAGATACTTGGACTTTCAGCAGGTGCAGATACTTATAAGCTCAAATTCGGTCACAGGTCACAAAACCAGCCGTGCATTGAAGTCGGCGGGCACTGTTATATAACCTCGCAAAACCATGGCTATGCAGTTGATACAAAAACACTGCCTGATGACTGGACTGAATGGTTCATAAATAACAACGATGGCACCAATGAAGGCGTTAAGCATAATTCAAAACCGTTCTTTGCGGTACAGTTCCACCCTGAGTCATCTCCGGGTCCGAATGATACCGGCTGGCTGTTTGATAAGTTTATAGACTTAATATAGATGTCATTCCCGCGTATGCGGGAATCCAATCATTCTTTTTTTATCAATATTTTCGATAAGGCTTTCTGCTTAAAATAGCGAAATAATTAAGTTAAATGTTTTAATTCAGAAGTAATATTAATTAATAATTTAAGTATAGATACCCGCCTTCGCGGGTATGACAAAGAGTTGACAGAAATAAATAAAATATTACTCCTTGGTTCAGGTGCGCTTAAGATCGGCGAAGCGGGTGAGTTTGATTACTCCGGCTCGCAGGCAATAAAAGCGCTTAAAGAAGAAGGCAAGACGGTTATTCTTGTAAACCCGAACATTGCAACGGTGCAGACCGATATTGATCTTGCTGATAAGATTTACCTGCTGCCTGTTAATCCTTATTTTGTTGAGCAGATCATAAAGAAAGAAAAACCCGAAGCTATCCTGCTTGGCTTCGGCGGTCAAACCGCGCTTAACTGCGGACTTGAGCTCAACAGGCTTGGCATATTAAAAAAGTATAATGTGCAGGTACTTGGTACCCAGGTTGATTCAATTAATAAGACCGAAGACAGGGAATTATTTGTAAAAGAACTAAACAAGATAAAGGTTCGCACACCTATCAGCAAAGCAGTGCGAAGCGTTAAAGAAGGACTGAAGGCTGCAAAAGAAGTAGGTTACCCGGTTATATTAAGGGCCGGATTCACCTTAGGAGGCTTAGGCTCAGGGTTTGCCAACAATGAAAAAGAGATCACCAAAGCCCTGCAGGAAGCATTCTCATATTCACCCCAGGTGTTGATAGAAGAGGACCTGCGCGGGTGGAAGGAAATTGAATACGAAGTTGTCCGCGATTCATCTGATAACTGCATCACAGTATGCAATATGGAAAATTTTGACCCCTTAGGCGTGCATACAGGTGAAAGTATTGTAATAGCACCGTCACAAACCCTTTCAAACGCTGAGTATCACCAGCTTCGTGATATATCAATAAAAACTATAAGGCATTTTAAAATAATGGGTGAGTGCAACATACAGTTTGCGCTTAATCCAAAGTCAGTAAGTGATACAGGTGAATTTGATTACCGCGTTATTGAAGTTAACGCAAGGCTCTCACGTTCATCAGCACTTGCATCAAAAGTAACAGGTTACCCGCTGGCTTACATTGCAGCCAAGCTTTCACTGGGATACAAGCTTACAGAGCTGGAAAATT
>CAZOAP010000060.1:0-14609 GCA_964577645.1 uncultured Ignavibacteriales bacterium | reverse complement strand
AGGTTACTGAAGAAGAGATGATCCATGAGCGCAGCGTTCAGTGGGATAGGTTACAAAAGCAGGGTATTACTGATAAATATGAGGTCAAAAAACCGGGTTCACTGGTTTTGGAAATTGTTTTACGCTTATTTGGCCTAACAGCCGTTCTTACCGGGTCAATTCTGGCGCTGTTGATACTTTATTCAATAATTACAATAGGAGGGCATTGAGATATAGGGCAGAATATTAAAATTCATAATAAGCAATTAATTTAAGAAGTTTGCTTATGATTGAAAATTTAATTTATTTTAGTTAAGTTGCATCAGGCATTGTTAAGCACAACAAAGGTTTTCCTGCAGCATGTTTCCTTAAAGATATTGCTGCTTCGTTTCAGCCTGCAGTTTTATAAAATTAAATGCAGGTAACAATGGTTCAAATTAATTTGCGGCTATAATTTATGAGAAACCATTATAATAATTACATGCATAACCCTATAACAGATATCTCTGATTCAATTTATTATAACGCCAATGCGAAAACTAACTGACAGGTACGGCAGATTGCATGATTATCTCAGGATCAGCTTAACTGATAAAAGCAATCTCAACAGCTCATACAGTGATATGCTTAACAAGGCACGCAACGGATCTAAGAAAAAAGGTACACTTAGTGCGGAGGAACTCTGCAGGATAGTAAGGTTATTTACTGAAGAATTTGGATTTAAAAAGGTACGCTTTGCAGGTGGAGAGCCTTTTGTCAGAAAAGATATTATGGAAGTTCTTGAACAAATAAAAGTGCTCAGGGAAAAAAATGATTTTAACCTTGCCATTACAACCAACGGTACATTACTGTTTGATAAGCTGGCAAAGTTAAAACAATACGGCGTTACTTTGCTTAATATAAATCTTGATACACTTGACAGGAAAAAATTCCAGAAGATAAACGGCAAAGATAAATTTCTTGATGTGATGAATTCTGTTGATGTAGCTATGAATTACGGGTTTGAAAAGATCAAAATAAACTGCGTGGTTGTTAAAGGCATAAATGATGATGAAATACCTCACTTTGCTGCATTCGCGTATTTAAAGAATATCAATGTAAGGTTCATTGAGTATTCTTTGTCAGGCTCAAATGGTTATAATGAAGCAGATTTTATTCCGGTAAATGAAATAAGGAATATAGTTGGCAGGGAGCATAATCTCAGCCTTATAGAGGATAGCAGGAACAAAGTAGCCGAAAGTTACAGGATACTTGGTAGCAAAGGTATAGTAAGCTTTATCAGTGCGGCTGCAGATAATTATTGTGATTCATGCAACAGGGTAAGGATAACCTCTGACGGGCATTTAAAGCTTTGCCTTTACTCAAAAAAAACAAGTGAGCTTGATCTGAAGCCGCTGTTGAGGGACAGCAAATATACCGATTCAGATATATGCAAAATGATCGAAGGTATAATCAGAATAAAAAAACCCCATCATCCGCCTGTAGAAGAGATCATACAGCTTAAGATTAACAATAAAATAACCATTGGCAACTAGTATAGCCTGTATATATTTTCATATCAATTGAAATATTAAATATTAATAATTAAGTTGCGCTTAACAACAGAATATACAGAATGAATAAAAGTATAGTAGAGCTGATATTTGAGCTTAAGTTCACATGCCAGTCCAAGGAAGAAAGTATCCGTGAAGACCTGAAGCTCTCTCCTTCAGAATACCGGGGTCTGTTATCTATCAACCCGGGAGAAATTGTAAGCTGTATGCAGATGTCCAATACCATGGGACTCTCAAAATCACGCGGCAGCAGGGTTATTGATAAGCTTATAGAGAGCGGGTTTTTGAAGGAAGCCGAAAATGACGGCGACAGGAGGGTTTTTAATGTTAAGCTTACAACTAAAGGTATTAATGCAATTAAAAGAATAAACCTTGAAATGGGTGAATGTGAAAAGGCTATTCTCAAAGCAATCCCGTCAGGGGAACTGCATACGTTCACCAAAACCCTGCATAAGATCTCCGAAATAATCAGCCCGTAAAATGAGATGTAACTGTTATCCATTTGTATACCGTTAATAGTTGCTATTAGCAACTAAATATGTTATATTTGTATATGCAGTAATTAATAAATTATCATTTGTAAAATAATAAAAGGTTAAAAGTATCATGAAAATGGAAATATATTTTGAAGAAGGTAAAAAAGTAAATGCCGCATATAATGGAATGGTGATCAGAACAGATCAGCCCATAGAAGCAGGCGGAGAAGGTTCTGCACCTGCACCTTTCGATCTTTTCCTGGCATCTATTGGCACTTGTGCGGGAATTTATGTAAAATCATTTTGTATGCAGCGTGGAATTCCCACTGATGATATAAGGATAATCCAGTCAATGGATTTTGATAATGCTAAAGGCCTGATAAGTAAAATTCATCTTGATATTGAACTGCCTGAGAGCTTCCCGGAGAAGTATAAAGATGCAGTAATTAAGGTTGCTAATCTTTGTGCTGTTAAGAAGCATTTGCTGAATCCACCTGAAATTGAAGTAAATGCAAACTACCATGAATATATAAAAAATTAGGTTTTAATAGTATTTTCAGTTAAATATTACTATTATTATTCTGTTTTTATTGTAAAATTATTGTATTATTATTACTTATTAATTCAATAATCTAAATATATTTTATAACCATGAAGAAAATTTATACACCTTCGGGTTTAACAATGTTCACCGCCCTTTTTATTCTTTTCATTACGGGAATTACATATTCCTCCGGCACAGTTTATATGCTGGCTGATTTTGAGAACACTTCATTCCCGCCGGCTGGCTGGACAGTTGCAAACACTTCATCTTACAACTTCATCAGAACCACATATGCAAGCGGTTACGGACTGGGCTCATCCTGTGCAGTTGCTGACTTCTATGATTATGCCTCAGGTAATTTTGATCTTATCACAAAGTCATTCCCAAATTCAACATCGGGTGACTCACTTGTATTCGATCATGCATACACAACAGGTGCTGCTGAAAATGATAAGCTTGATATCTATTATTCAACAGATAACGGTTCTACATGGACACTGCTTATTTCATATTTAGGCGGACCCTCGGGACCATTAAAAACCGCTCCGGCAACATATGATCTTTTTGTCCCGACAGCAGGCCAATGGGCAACAAAAAGAAATGCATTACCGGTTGGTACAAATAAAATAAAATTTTCAGGTGTTTCAGCATTCGGTAACAACCTTTATCTTGATAACGTAAGAGTAGGCGTTCCATACACAAATGATGCTGGCTTAAGCAGTATCATGGCACCTAAATGGTCAATTACACCTCAGGGTGTTGCACCACAGGTTTCTGTCCGTAATTACGGAAGCAGCACCCAGTCATTTAATGTTACTATGACGATCAATCCGGGCGGATATACAAACACACAAAGTGTTTCAAATCTTGCAAGCGGCCAGGTGCAGACAGTTAATTTTACAAGCTATAATTTTGCTTCAACAGGAAACTATACATTAACATGCTACACTTCACTTGGTTCAGATCAGAATGTTTCCAACGATACTATTTCAAATACACTTGTTGTATCAACCTCACCACGTAACGTTGTGCTTGAATTCTGCACAGGTACATGGTGCCAGTGGTGCCCATGCGGAGATGATGAAGCACGTCATCTTGCACAGGTATATCCAAATTCAGTATTATTGGCTTATCACGGCGGCTCAGACCCATGGCAGACATTTAACGGTAACGGAATTATAGGTATGCTTGGTTTCAGCGGATATCCTTCAGGCCTGGTTGATAGAAGACTTGGTGCAAACAATGGCTGGGGTTCTATGTTCACTGATGCTGAATACAGGCTTTCACAAAGCCCGGCATCACCTGTTAAGCTTGATATAGTTAGCTCCAATTATAATGTTGGTACACGTGAGCTGACCGTTAATGCAAATGCAACAGCACTGCAAACACTCTCAGGTCAATACAAAGTAAATTATGTTGTTAAAGAAAATAATCTCGTTTATGCACAAACCGGTAATAGTTATTGCCCGGGTAACCCTACAGCAATTCATGATGATGTAGTAAGGAATATTGTGAACGGTGCAAGCGGTACAAACGTTAATACAGGTACATGGAACCAGAACCAGGTTTACCCGTTGACATTTACCGTAACACTTGGTGCAACATGGGTACCGGGTAACTGTAAATTTGATATCTTTGTTTATAAGGATAACGGCGCACTCAATATTTCCGAAATGCAGCAGGGTGTTTCTTCATCTTTCCAGGTAACCGGTATTAATCCTCAGGGAACCAACATTCCTGATAAATATGAGCTGTCGCAGAATTTCCCGAACCCGTTCAACCCTGTAACTAATGTTCATTTTTCAATTCCAAAGAACACAAAAGCTTCATTTAAAGTGTTCAATGCTATAGGGCAGTTAATGGCTGTTTATTATGACGGTGCTATTAATGCAGGCCAGTATAACGCTGAAATTGATGCATCAAATTTTGCAAGCGGCGTATACTACTATACATTAAGCACAAGCGAGTTCACACAGACGAAAAAGATGGTTGTTGTAAAATAATCTGTAATTAATATTATTAAAGCCTCTGAATTTTATATTTCAGAGGCTTTTTTATTTCAATTATTATCATTTTAATTGATTGCTCTGTAAGCTATCTTTGCTTTCATTTTATTTTAAAGCTAGTTGAAAAAAATATTCTGTTTAATATTACTGCTTGTTACTTCAGCGTTTTCACAGGAAAACGTTAAGATAATGACATATAATCTCCTCAACTATCCTGATGTTGATTCCGCTATTCGCAACCCTAATTTCAGAAAGGTTATTAAGTCTGCCGATCCTGATATATTATGCGTACAGGAAATGACAAGCCAGGCAGGAATGAACGGATTCTTAAGCAATGTTATGAATGCATACGGAAATGTTTATTCAATGGGTACATTCATAGACGGCACCGATACTGATAACGGTATTTTCTTCAAAACTGCAAAATTCCATTTTATCAGCAATACAAGGATAAGAACTGCGCTTCGTGATATAAATGAATTCAAGATTATTCATGTGAATTATCCTTCTGATACCTTAAGGATTTATTCTGTTCATTTAAAATCAAGCTCAGGCGTTACCAATGAAAACCTTCGTGCTGCGGAGGTTGATTCACTCCGGAAATTTACATCTAGCATTCCTTCAAATTCATTGTATATGCTGGTTGGTGATTGTAACATATACGGTGATTATGAACAGGCTTATATAAAGCTAAAACAGGTTTCTGGCGGCAACGGTTATTTTGTTGATGCTCTTAACATGCCCGGTGTGTGGAATAACGTTTCATATCGTCAATACCACACACAGTCACCGCGTACAAGAGCTTTTGGCGGCGGCTCAACCGGTGGAATGGATGACCGATTTGATCTTATGCTGTTCTCTCCCGGTATTTATAATTCAGGCAGGATAGCTTACGTGCAAAACAGCCTTACCCCGTACGGCAATGACGGCAATCATTACAATGATTCCATAAACCGCAGACCCAATACCGCTGTGCCTGATTCAGTTGCCGATGCTATACATTATGCCAGCGACCATATTCCCGTATTTGCAACTTTCACTTTCGGTAATGTTATTGGTATATCCGGAAACAACCAGAATATCCCCGGTAAATTTGAGCTCTCACAGAATTTCCCAAATCCCTTTAATCCCTCAACAAAAATAAACTATTCAATTCCTGTTGGTGCAAAGAACGGTCGTGACCGTTGGGTAAAATTGATCATCTACGATATGCTTGGACGCGAAGTTGCTGTTCTGGTGAGCGCTGAGCTCGTGCCGGGCAGCTATGAAGCTGTATGGAATGCAGGAAACTTGCCAAGCGGTGTGTATCTCTATACACTTACAGCAGGGGAGTACCGCCAAACCAAAAAAATGATATTACTTAAATAATTATTCCCCTCTTGAGAGGGGTGTCCGCCATACCTGCGGCAGGCGGGAAGGACGGGGTGTGTTACATCAGTGGGCTGACCCTTTATTTATTATCTTAAAATTCTTAAAATAGAGTATGGAAAAAATAAAATGCCCGTTCAAACAGAAAACGGGCATTATTTTTAACAACGGGGAAAACAAAACTGAGGAAAATGATGTAAAACGAATCTATTTTATTAGCAGCATTTTCTTAGTTTCAGTAAAATTAGGTGTCTGTAATGTATAAAAATATACCCCTGAAGCTAATGAAGAGGCATCAAATTTAACTGTATATGTACCTGAATTTCTGAATTCATCAACAAGTTTTGTTACTTCTCTTCCAAGAATATCAAAAATTACCAGCTTAACATTTTCAGCCTGCGGCATAGTGAATTTTATATTTGTCTCAGGATTAAACGGATTCGGATAGTTCTGGCTCAGGCTGTAGTAGTTGGGAATTTCTACTGTCTGAATTCCTCCGACAGGACAGTCATATGTAATTACCAAACACCATCTCTTTAGAACTCCTGTATCACCGTTTGCTGTATCAGTTATGGATAATTTCCAGTAACCTGCGGTAAACAATCCGTTGAAAGGTGTCAGCGGATTAGAAGGTTTGTATGACCCGGTAAATGGGGCAGTTCCTGATGCAATTAATGTTGTTGCTGAATCATTCAGTACAGTGTTAATGAAATTATCACCTGAACCTCCGACTTTATCAATGATTTTAACGCCGGTAGTACCTTTGGTTAAATAAAATGAGAGATCAGAATCCCATGTATGAATTACTGTATCAATTCTTACATTTACATCCAAAACATTACAGCCCGCGCCTAAAATAACATTCACGGAATCCCTGGTTGTTCCATGATCGATTATCGGCATATTCAATCCACCCCTGCATAGTGTTAACAAATGACCCGGGGGAATTAAACAGTCTCCAATATCTGTATTCCAGGTGGCGGTTATTTCTGCCTGTGAAAGCGCTCTTCTGTAAACCCTGAACTCATCCATTTTTCCGGTGAAACCTGCTACTGTTGTATAACCGCCAACCTTAAAGCCTGTTCCTGCAGCCAGATTTAAAGGTGTTTGTGAAACGGTTGAAAACAACACTCCGTTTTTATATACCTTAATGTTAGCTAGCGCTGAATCATAAACAAAATGAACATAGGTCGGTCCGGATGCAAAACCGGTTACATCAACATTTGTTATGCCTGTTCCTCTTAATGTAATAGCATTAGTACCTGCAGCCCCGTTATTAAAGCAACGGAATGAACCGGCACCATCGCCAAAAAGATATCCGAATGTTGTTGTAGGAATATCTACCCACATGCCAATTGTCCAGCTTGATGTTCCCAGGCTGTTATTCCAACCTGTAACAACACCGGCTGATGTTACACCTGAACCAGTTATGCAGCTGTCATACTGTCCGCCTGATGTCAGCGTTAGTCCTGTCATAGGCGCTATCGGTGTTCCTGCGTTTCCGCAATTAACAACGGTTAATGGTGTTGGATTTCTTTCAAACTTATAATAAAGAAGATCGGGAAGCTGTGAAAATGTGGTGGAAGTGATTGCCAGCAGTAAGACCAATATTGCAAAAACATCCATTTTCTCAAATAGGAAATGTTTTTTCATTTGTTGGTTTATTTATGTTTAAAAAAAATGAATTTTATTATTTTGCTTTGTTCTGAAAATTATCAACCGGTTGAAATTTCAGTCAAATATCAAAAAATCACATAAATATAATCATGCTTTAGGAATGCTGGCAAAATTAATAAAGTTTTAGTTAAATGCAAGTTAATTTGTAGGATATAAGGAAACTATATGTAGGAAAAAGACTACAAATATTAAAATTAGTAAACAAAATGTATATTTTTGATTAATTTTTAGAAAAAATATATATTAAGATGAAATATTATTATTAAGAATACTTTGGGTAGGAATTAAAATGCATGCATATCAATACTTTTCATAAACATACTTCAGGAGTTTCTCCTTCTTATCATTTATATCATACCTTACTATCTCAGTTAAATTATCTTTATCATCATAAGCATATGTGCTGTGATTTTCCTTTTCACCTTCACCCCGGTATTTTGTTTCTTCCACAAGCAAGTTTCCGTTATACTTATATTTATATTTTCCGTTCACTTCACTAAATGTATTATACCATACCTTTTCAATAATATTTCCATTCTCATCATATGCGATGCTCAGCCTGCCTGTAATTTTACCGCCGGGCTCAACTCCTGCTGATTCAGTAAGCCTTCCCTGGCCATCATAGGTGTATGATTCCATACTGACAGCTTTATCATTTTCGTTGTACTTTGTATATGATATGCACCTGTTTGATGCATCATACCTGAATACTTCCTTTTCTATGGAATTGCCTGAGGTATTATATACTTCGCGTTTTACCAGGTTGCCCGGTTTATCATAGCTGAATTTTACTTCATTGATGAACTTGCTGATATATTCATGCTCCTTGCGGTTGGGTCCCTGGTAAGCAAGCAGGTCTCTTTGTGTATCCATGCTGAGCTGGTTCCAGGAGTAACGGGGACTCGACGGGTCTGTTTCATCACCTATCACAACGTACTGGTTCTGTTCATCGGGATCGGTGATATTTACAATTATCGAATAACTTTCAAGCCTTGGCTCAATTGCAAGCTCATCCTGCACCCTGCCAAAGAGCTCGTTTTCCATCACGCTTGCAAGTATGGTAAAATAAACGCCAACCCGAACTGAATTATAATAAGCCTCATGTATCTCGCTTTTTAACCTTCCCTGTTTGCTGTACTTGTAGCTTATCATTTCTATCAGGTCATTTTTGGAGTTATACCTGTTAGCCTGAAGCAGCCTGTCATTTTTGCCGTACTGGTAAAGCTCCTTTACGGTAAGATCTGTGAATACATGGAATTTTGTATATTCTATCAGCAGACCCTGGTCGCTGTAACCATAATAAAATGCCTTATAACCGCTATCGGCAAGTACATTATCATCGGTTTTTGAATAATGATACTCCCAAATGCTTTTTGATTTTATCTTATTGCTTAAAATATTTCCGCGGTCTTTATTCCGCTCATTGACATCGTATTGTGTTTGTGAAATTGCTGGAAGAGTTAGTAAAAAAGTGCTAAATAATATTATGAAAATTCCGGCAGTTAATTTCATTTAAAATCGTTTAATTTTATATACTAACAGTAAATTCAGTTAAATTGTTCTAAAATGCAAGAGGCGAAATTTGGGGTTAGATAAATAGGATATTTAATAATAGTCTAAACAATGACTCCAAAACCGTATTTTTTGGTTTCCAATTTTAAAAACTAGTCGGGGATTCTATTTATTGGAAGGTACATACTGATTGTGGGTGGAATGCTTGTAAATCTTTCAAAACCGAATTGTTCATAGAATTTTGCAACATCTTCATTAATAGCATGAAGAATGACCGCGTTGATACCTATCGAATTACTTAATATTTTAATTCTCTTCAGTGAATCAAATAATAGAAATCTTCCAAAACCAGATTTTTTATTAATAGTTGAAACTCCGAGTTTTCCAATTAAAGCACAAGGTATAGGATAACCTGGATAATTTTGGGTATATGTTGATGGGAAGTCTATTTTTTGAATATGTGTAGTACTAATAGTATAATAACCAATCACAATTTCATTAGTTTTTTCATGCAATACCCATGTCTGTCCTAGGCCATGTTCTTGATTAGCAAGAGCGTAAAGTTTTAAATAAGAGTCAATTTGGTTTACTCCACAGTTAAATGTAGTTATATCATGACTCTTTGCTAATCTGGATACTATATATTTTTCTAAATCTATCAATCATTTTTGCACTGATTATTTATTTGAGTTATTTTCTTCAAATAGCTCAATCAGGTTTTTAGTCGGTTGGTTAGAATTTAATATGGAATCATTCAATTTATTAAAATCTTTTTCGGAAACATAAAAATTATTCTCAGAAAGATTTTGCAATTTGTCTTTGTCAAGACTAATTTCAGTTGAAACTAGTAACCCACCATACATTAATAGATTAGCATCACTGCTTGGACTAGAAGTGGCATTGTAGGAACCATTATAACCATTACCAGTTGAGTTGCTGTAGTTAAGTGCAAGTTTTTTGCCGGTAATAGGGCTTTTATTTTTGTTCTTTAAATTAATTGTGTTCATTTTGTTCTTTCCTCCAACCTTCAAAAGTTCTGTTATCCTGAATTGCCGGAATTATACCGTTTGGTGTTTGTACCATTTGTTTACTTAAAATTCCTTCTGAAACAAATACATCAGTGCTACTGCTGACAGTTTCAATCAAAGCCCTGCGTAATGAATATTCCTTTGTAGCTTCTTGTGATAATATTACTGCAGGATTGAACGGAATACTCAACTCTAGTTCTTCAGCCATATCAGAGTATATCTTCATTATTACACTATACAACTCTTCATCAGGCGTTTCAATATTTAATCCTAAACTTTTTGCTTCATCTCTATTAATTGTATAATCATGACTACCAGATTCGCTACATAAGAACTTTACAATCTTTGCTATTTTATCTTTATTCTCTTTAGTTTCTTTAAATTGTTTTTCTAAAAGATTTTTAGCCAACATTCTAATTTGTGTCAAAGCACGAAAAACATCCCCTAAGACTATTGGATGTACTTTATTGGCTAATACCTCAAGTATTCGTGTCATGTCATCAGAACCTTTAATATTAAATTCATCTTTGGCTAACTGTACAAATCCTTTTATCGACTCTACGCTTACAGGATATCTCATTTGAGGTGGTTGTCCTTCAATCGGTGGATTTAAAGGACTATTAACACTGGGATCTATGGGACCCAATGTAGCCTGTCTTGTCATTATAATTTTATCAGCCCCTAAACTTAGTAAAGTTGCTGCACTATGAGCTCTAGATGGAATAATAACTTCAAATTCTTCACAAAAAGAACGAATTAAGTTTGCAATACTCCAGCCAACACTAGTAGAACCACCTCTGGAATGCAATAACAATGTAATTTTGCGAGGATTACCGATATTATCCAGATGACTAACCAATCTATCTAATACATCTCCACCCATTTGGGTTTCCATACCTAGTCGGTCACCTGTGACATAAAGAATTAACTTGGAATCACGTAAATGTTCCAGTCTCTTATATTCTTCTATTCTATTTTGATACATGTATCAGTATTTTACCTTAATAACTTCAAATATAGTATTAAAATTACGAATAAAGGCATATAAAATTTTGGATATCTTCTTTAATTAAATAAAAAACAATAATTTATCTTTTAGATTTAGTAGAAATTTTTATTACAAATTTACGTATTACATTTATTTTTGACTTAAAAGTAGTTTTGAATTTAGAAAATTTAATCTATTAATTTCACTTTCAATTTCGTAATTAAGTTTATACCCACTCCAGCAGATCATAAAACTTCATCGCATATCCGGCAATCAAGTTAGCCTTATCCAGCCCATTTATTATTTTCCTGGCACCACGCCAGTCAGCTTTGCCGCTGCCCAAAGGGAAAAACTGCTTCAGCCTGTAACCTGTAAACCATCCTTCTCTCATTCCTCGGAAAGTTACTGACATATCACAATTTGCATCATTTATTATCATATTTGGATCTTCGAACAACCTTAAATCCTTATATATTTTTAGCGATGCCAGCTTATAGTTAAAATCATGCGTAAGCTGCACAATCCTGCCTCTGCCATAATATGCTGTACCTGCTCTGCCACCCGGGAAAATAGTCTTTAATGCACCTGGATTGTTTTTTTGATAATAATTGTAAAGTGCTCGGGCTCTTTTGCTCTCCGGTTTTATCCAGTAGCCCTCAACCACCGGGGCGAACGTGTCATTTGATTCATGCATTGATGTGGCAAGTATATACGCAAGCCATCTTAGACTCTTCATCTCTTCATCATTTTCAAAAGCATCCGTTATCATAAAGATATTTTTCTTTTTATCCTCACTCAGCTTTTTGCCGAATATCCTGTGATAGTTGTTTGTAAAGTATTCTTTGTTTATTTTTTCCATAATATTTCTAGTAAAATTCTCCCCCTAAGAGGGGGAGCTAGAGGGGGTCATGCTTATTAAAATTTACCGCCTTCAGGTACCAGTTGAAGTTTCCGGTGAGTTCATGAAGGTATTTCTGAAATGTGCCTGCTTCATTCAAAGCAAGGGTCCTGAATATAATTAATCGTTTTAATTTAATATTCTTATAAGGACTGTATGTCTCGTCTTTCCAAACAAGATATTTATTCGATAGTCCCAAAGGCGGTAATAATTTTTTTAAAATTAAATGCTTTTTATTTTTAATTACTCATTTATCATTGCTCATTGCTTATTGCTCATTGCTCTTATCTTTTGCATGTGATACAAACTTCAGTCCCGCAGCCATAACAATGATACCTGATATCCCTCTGACCCATGTTTCAATATCATCAGGTAAAAAATTAATTATTGTCGGAGCCTGGTTTATTGCCAGCGCAGCGAGCATTATTCCGCCCCAAAGCGTTGTCCGCCAGTTCTTTCCCAGTACCTCTTCAATTAAATTCTGCATATTTAAACCTTTCTTTGTCTTTTTGCTTTTTTACTTTTGCCTTTTTACTTTTTAATGGAAGTTATCATTGCAATAATACTCCTGATCGTCTCCACAACACCCTCTATCCATGCCAAAAAACCAACCGGATCCTTTATCTTCTCAAAATCTTTAATGTGTGCCTCTATTCTTGCCCTGTATTTTTCGACCAGCTTTATCCAGTAAATAAGCCGTTCTTCGGCATAATCAATCGTCTGTCCAGTGGGTACAGGCAGCTGACCCTTTGTAACCTTCTGCCAGTATTCCTTTTTCTTTTCAGCCCTTGCAAGCGCAAGCACATCCGTTTCCCTGTGAATACCAAGTGAAATATTTGTAGTATTTTCCATTATCTTATCTTTCTAAATATTTTTATTATAATTGTTAATTACTCATTACTCATTGCTAATTGTATCACCGTACCAACAAATAAGTTATTCCCGGTTTTGTTACAGCAATATTTATCAATCCGGAATTCAGCACTCCATAAAGCTGCAGGTAATATTTAGTTCCGGGTACCTGGTTAAACAGCGTAAATGATTTGCTTACAGGGCGTGATTCAGGGTAGAACCTGATGCCGTCATTGAATTCCTTCCACACTTCTGTGTATGATGCGGGAATATCAACATTCAGCTCATTTACAATTCTAAGGGTAGCGGAATCCCTTGCATTTATTCCTGAAACTTCTGTGTATGGGAATATCAAGTTGCAGTCATACGTAATAATATAAGTACCTCTGACCGGAAGTGTAATGGTATCACAATCGCTCCATGAGCTAACACCAAATACCTCAAAAGGCGTTTCATCATATGTCATATCAGCGTGATTCATAACCGTAAAGCTATCACGCGCGGTGATTGTACCTGATTCATTTACTGATTTGTAATACCACTTCCAGTCAGGGTAGGGAAGTGGATTAGCCCAAAATGGTTTTTTAAGTGTCAAAAACCTGTACCTGCTTACAGGCTCACCAAGTACGCTCCATGTTGTATCTTTAATGCCTGAGTAAATTTTGGATGCAATGCTATCCTGGTTAAAAAGCGCAGTGTTAAGGTTCAGCCCTGTGGTTGGTGACCAGCTGAACTGCGAAGAGTTCATATCAAACAGCTGCCCGTTACCGCGCCTGGCAATTTTAAATGTTCCAAGCGTGCCCGTAGTATTAAAGTAAAGCTTGTTATCACCGGAGCTGTAGTAAACAAACTCCCGTTTTAAGTAAAGGGAATCACCTGCGTTTTTAAAAAGCAGTGAAGTGTTTGACATTGCGGAAACATCATCGTACCACGGCGAGGAATTAATGATATAAGGCTTGTAAAATGTATTTGTGGTCCCGCTGCCGGAATAAAGCCAGTTACCCGAAGATGTGGCGTTCCAGTTGCCGGTTGTGTTCTTGCTGCCTGTGATGGTCTGTGTTGTGCCAAGCGTTACATAGTTGGTGTTAAGGTAATTAAAGATATTGCCTGTAAGCACGCTATCGAACCAAACCTGCTCAACTCCGCTTAAATAAAGCTTAACATACTGGAATGCTGTAAATCCTTTGGCAACATAGTTGCCTGCTGTACCAATCTCATTAATTGTAATACCTGTAACTTTATCAGCGGGGTAGTTGTGCGGGTATTTTGTGAATTCAATATTACCGCTCTGACCGGTCAAGGGACCGCCTGATGCATTAACCAGCCTTATAGGCAGCGAAGTAAATTGTGAGAACAATGAAATATTAAAAAGCAAAATTGAAACGAATAAAAGAATGATCTTTTTCATAAAGTGTAATATTAATTTTTGTAATATTAATTTTTTAAAACCCTCCCCTTTGGGGAGGGTAAATCGCACTTTTAGTGCGTTTGGGTGGGGTCGTTAATTTGATCCTTCTACCGGCAGACCCGTACCGCCGCCCGGCTCATCATATCCCGGCGGGAACCACTTCAGGTCAGGCTCCAGCCGTTTTGACCTGAACACTAGCACGGGCAGCCTGTGCGTATGAGCTTTTCTTCCGCCTTTATTTATACCAAGCTCAAGCGTTTCATTTGCAAGTATTACATCAAATTCGCGCCAGGGAGCATCACCCCTTGGCTGTAATAATA
>CAZOAP010000059.1:0-14699 GCA_964577645.1 uncultured Ignavibacteriales bacterium | reverse complement strand
AGAATACTCATGGCATCGGATGTACACTTTCAGCAGCAATAACTGCTAATCTTGCACTTGGCAGCAGCCTTATCTCATCAATTGATAAAGCCAAGAATTATGTGGTTAAATCACTGAAGAAAACATCAAAGCTGGGTAAAGGCTTTAACCCGGTTGAACAATAAAATATTACTATCATGAAAGATAACATAGACCTGAATAAATTATTAAAGGAAACAAAGTTCAACACCTCCAGAAGCGGCGGCAAAGGGGGACAGAACGTTAATAAAGTTGAAACAAAGGTTGAGCTTGTTTTTAATATTAATGATTCCATGACAATTGACCAAGAGGTGAAGTCTATACTTCTCAAAAAACTTTACAATAAAATTGATAGTGAATCCAATATCAGGGTAACCTCACAAACTGAAAGAACTCAGCTTGGCAACAAAAAGAAAACTATAGAAAAATTCATAAAGCTGCTTGATAAAGCGCTGATAAAAGAAAAATTCAGGATCAAGACCGTAAAAAGCTTCTCAGCCAAACAGCAGATACTTGAAAACAAAAAGAAACACAGCCTTAAGAAAAAGCAGAGAAAGCTTAATGATATTGATATCGATTAACCTGTAACCAATACCCTTAACTGCGTTATCTTTTACGCTATACTTTTACTCAAATTTTTTCATTAATTTAGCCTAACTCATCAAATAAGAAACTGCTGAATTATGAAAACAGTATTTAAAGTATTTTTATCATTTCTTGCATTGACCCTTTTTTCATTTACAAATATTTATTCCAAAGATCATTACGTTATCCACCAGGGCCAAAGGCTCTACATGAATGACGTAAATAATTATATTGCAGTCAGGTTTAAGGATAATACTCCTTCCGGTGAAATGGATAGAGTACTTAACCAGGTATCTCCTTTGACGAAGTCAAAAAGCTATTTCACCGCTTCATCAAAAGAAGGCTCTAATTACTCCGTTGCAATTGTTGAGCTTAAAGAAAGTATCCTGCAGAATCAGTTCATTTTCAGTGATTTCAGGCAGAAACTGGGATCATACCAATCGGTATCATACCAGGGAGGATGTTACAGGTATAACGATAAAGTTCTGCATTTTTCCACAGGCGAGATAATTGTAAAATTTAAATCCAATGTCCAGTATAAGGATATTTCCAATTTAAATAAATTATTCGGTTCAGCAGTCATTGAAAAAGTCTCATCGTTTGATAATACTTACCTGATATCAATTGACCCTAACAGCAGTGATGATGTTTTTGAGCTTGCCGCCAGGTTTTCTGTGACACAGTTTGTGGAATTTGCCCACCCGAATTTCCTGAGGACAAATATGCTGCTTGATATAGGCCATAACGAAAATGCTGACCATAATTCAAGCACAGAAAATGTTACAAGCGGAGCACTAACACCTAATGATACTTTAATACCCAGAATGTGGAATATAAGGAATACAGGTAATAATATACCGCAAAACGTTCAGGGCACACCGGGTTGTGATATGAACATGATAAACGCATGGGATATAACTACCGGCAATCCTAATGTTATGATAGCAATTGTTGATACAGGTATTGATACAAATCATTTTGACTTGAGACCCAACCTTTGCAGCAGAAGCTTTTGGTATGATGCGTATGATAACGACCAGAAACCGTATGATGAGTATTATCACGGTACAGGTGTAAGCGGAATAACATCAGCAGCAGGAAACAATATTGCAGGCAACGCAGGTATTGCTTATACATGCCAGGTAATGCCTGTAAGGGTATTCGGACCCGCGCCACAGGGCTTTTCTACTGACCTGATACTTGCAAAAGGTCTCAACTGGTCTTGGCAGCATGGTGCATGTGTTATTAACTGCAGCTGGGGCGGCGGAATACCCGGCTCGTTAATAACTTTTGCCATTCAGAACGCTGTTCACTATGGCAGAAGCGGAAAAGGAACTATTGTATTTGGCGGAGCTGGTAATGCCGATACTAACGTGGTTATATACCCGGCTTCAATGCCTGAAGTAATTGGTGTCGGCGGAATCAGTCCATGTTATGAAAGGAAAAGCCTCACAAGCTGCGATAACAACGGCGGCTTCCAGGGATGGGGCGCATGTTATGGTGAAGGAATGGAAATAGTTGCACCTTGTACATTTGTTGGCACTACAGAGCTTGGCGGAGGTTGGTGTGTTTGCGGTAACGGTACCTCTGACTCATCTCCAATGTCAGCAGGTGTTGCAGCATTGATGCTGTGTAAAAATATTAATCTCTCGGGTGATTCAGTGAAAATGATAATTGAAAAGTTTGCCAGGAAAGTGGGCAATTACAATTATAATATCCAGAAAGAGAATGGGGCTTGGAATGAAGAAATGGGTTATGGATTAATTGATGCTAAGATATGCCTGGATAATACACCTGCCGGACCAACTGAGATTTATGACCAGGTGCCGCCAATACTTACAATATATCCGCCGGAATCAAATGTATATACTTCGCCAATTACTGTTGATGCTGTAATAACCGATAACTTAGGATTGAATACAAATCCATACGGACCCCGTTTATATTACAAAACACTGCAGTCAAACCAGATACAGGTCATAAACGGAAGCCTGGTAAATGAGAACCGTTACAGGTTTACATTCCCAACAATAGCATACAGTGAAGGATTATTCTACTATCTGGCAGCACAGGATATTACACCTGTACCAAACTACGTAACATATCCTATGGGAGGCTCAGGTGTTAATCCCCCGGGATCGAACCAGCCGGGTAAATTCATGTTCGTAAGGAATACAAGGAAGTATGATTCAACATTTGCCAGTGGTGATGTACCTATCAGAATAACTTCTGATAGAGAGACATCGTTTGTATCAATACTCAACAATCCCGTAAATAAAACAATACTTGATGTGAATGTTCTGCTGAACGTCCAGCATTCTTTTGATGCAGATCTATCGTTCAGCCTGATTTCACCTTCAGGCACGGAGATAATCCTGGCAGGCGGTGTGGGTTTGGATGGGGATAACTTTACTGATACCTATTTTGATGATGAAGCAGGTGTTGCAATTGATAGTTCAGCTGCACTGCCGCCGTTTACCGGAACATTTAAGCCAGTTGAAAAGCTTTGGCTCTTTGATGGTGAGAACTCGCTTGGTGAGTGGAAATTAAGAGTGACTGATAACGGTTTCCAGGATGGCGGTTTCCTGCTTGGATGGAGCGTGATATTCAAGTATTCCACTGAAGGCAATAATGTAAATCTTCCCGGAAATTTCAGTCTTGTAAAAAATTATCCTAATCCCTTTAACCCAAAAACACGGATAATTTTTAATGTGCCAAGAACGGCAAATGTTAAGATAACAATTTATGATATTGCTGGCAGGGAAGTAAAGACTATATTGAACGAGCAGAGAACAGCTGCACTTGAGGATTTTGTTGATTTTGATGCATCCAATTTTGCAAGCGGTGTATATTTTTATTCCATGCAGGCTGATGGCGAGTTCATTGAAAGCAAAAAGATGGTACTGCTGAAGTAATTATTTTTTAAACTGTAATTGTAAATACGTGTTAAAGCTTTACTAATTACTATACGTTATCTTTTTTGTAGTCTTTATGACAAACTACACTTAAAAACGGAAAATATTTAAAAAAATATTTTCCGTTTTTTTTGGAGTGAACCTGTCATTAAACATAAAGTTAAGAGAGAGATATAAAGTATTGCTTTAGGCTGTTTATTAATCTGGTATTGCATAATATTTTTTTTTAATATAGATTTGTTGTAGTTAAAGCTACAACAAAAAATTATGGGGAAAGAAATAGAAAAACTGGAAAGACTGGGTTTCAGTACTTATGAAGCCAAGGTCTTTTTCGCATTATACCAGGGCTCGGTAATGAGCGCTGCTGAAGCTGCGAAGGAGGCAAGAATACCGCGGCCATCGGTATATGAAATCCTGAAGAGCTTCTGCAAGAAAGGTATTTGCAATGAAATTCATACTCCTACAAAACAATTATATGAAATTATAGACAGCGATATACTTGAAACCAAGATCGAGAACGAGATCCGAAAGGAAACCGGCTTAAAGATATCTCTGTTAAAATCCACCTTCAAAGAAATAAAACCCTTACACAGATCCAAAAGGGCAGCAGAATACTCAACTGATGTTGAGCTGATAAAAGGCTTTAACCGCAGCAGGGAAATGAAATTCCAGGATCTTATAAAAAGATCAAAAAAAGCTATTCTCTACATGAACCGCTTTGAAGGCAATGTTTCCGATAACCTTGATTCAGAAACAAAAAGCTTTTACAGGCGCGGTGGACACTTCCGCTCAATTTATGAAGCAAACGGCAACTTTAAGCTGAAGATAAACAACGAGTGGCAGGTAGTATCAAAAGAACAGCTTATCGATCTCTGTAAACGGTTTGAAAAACAGGGTGAGAAGATCAGGCTGAGCGATAACATTCCGCAGATACTTGCTGTGTTTGACGGGAATACTGTGTTTATCAGCCTGTATGATGAAAATGTACCAAAGAACGAAAGATCGGATATTATTATCCATAATAAACGGTTTGCTTCATTTGTAACAGAAATGTTTGAGCTTTACTGGGACCGTTCAGACAGCATCGAATCATTTGCCAAAACCTTAATGCATAAATAAGTAATATTCTAAAGAAGAAAATAAATATCTAACAAAAAACAAAAATTCATAATCATTTATCTATTAGGGGGATAAAATCATGAAATCAGCATTAAAACTATTTGTAGCAATATTTTTCATTTTAGCAGCAATCAGAGCAGCTAACTCAGAAACATACACTATAAGCGGTAAAGTAAGATACTCAGATAACAACGAAGTTGTAAGAAGCGGAGTTGTAAAACTATTTAATTCAGATGGTACAGTTGAAGCTGTTACGCCTATAAGCTCAGAAGGTGATTATATATTAGGTGTGGTAAGAGTATGTAATGGCAGTGATGTTATCGGTATTCCAGATGATGAATGGGAAGATTTTGTTCCAACAGGCTATCCTGATAAAATTGATCCTGCATTATTCACACACATTAACATTACCGGCAGTATAACAAATGTAGATATATACGTTAAACGCAGAACACCGGGTTTAAGACCTGGCGTTACAACAACAGTTAACGGCATAGTATTAAATGATAATAAACCGGTTAAAGATGCGATTGTTTACGCAATGCAGGGCAATGAGTATGTTGGTTTCGGTGTATCAAACTCAAAAGGTGAATATAAGATAAACAATATTCCTGCAGGTGATTATATACTTATAGCTCATAAAGTTGCAAGTGAATCAGAACAAATGACTGTAACTCTCAATGAAAGATCAAACAATAATTTCAGCTTTAATTTAAGGTCAAAATCACTGAACATTACAAACAATACTCCGTATGAATTTGCACTTGTACAGAACTATCCTAATCCTTTTAACCCGAATACTGTGATCAGCTATTCAATTGCAAAAGAAGGCGCTGTAAGCTTAAAGGTTTACAACAACGCAGGCCAGCTTGTACAGGAGCTTGTTAATACTAACCAGCAGGCAGGTATTTACAATGTTAATTTTAATGCTTCAAACCTGGCAAGCGGAATTTATTTCTATACACTTAGCACAAACGATTTCACAGCTACAAAGAAGATGATCCTTGTAAAATAATTGTCTTTCTTATTGGGGGATTTCCATGGAATTGTCTGTGGGAAAATATAAGTCCCTGTTTAACTTAAAACAGGGACTTATTTTAAAAATTTAATGAACAACAAAATAAAATACGATATTCCGGCATCAGGCTCAGTTACTATCAAGGTCGTAGATATTATAGGTACCCCGGTAAGAGTAATACTGAACGAACATAAAGAGCCCGGCAGCTATGAAGTAAGCCTTGATGCAGAAGCACTCCTGCCCGGAAAGTATTATTATAAAGTGATATTAAAAGGCTCACCACTGAACGGTAACGGTGTTGCCAAAAGCGAAGATGAAACTATTGCCTCAGGTCAGGTGAAGATAGAGATTTAAGAAAACAAGTTTCAAAGTTACCCATATAATAAAGAATAACTTTAAGTTTACGGGTTTGTCATATCTTTCCAGGATTTAATCATCCATTTATCATTTACGGTATTCCTGCCAAGGTTCATATCTACAAAGCCGTAAAAATTAATTACATCGTTGGGGTTGAATGTGATAGTAAGATTAAAGCTTCGTTTTACATCAACAAGCAGCGAGTCGCCTTCCTGGTAAACAATATTATTCCATATCAGCCTGAGATCCTGTGTATTTGTAAAGAGCCCTTCAGTAGTACGCATATCAGTAGCCCTATCCCAAGAGACCTCGACGCCAAGGTCATAATCAAAATATGAAAAGACAAAATCCGGTGCCAGTGTACCGCCGTAAATGCTGGTATCTTTGAATGTGTAAGCATATTTAAAGTTCTGGAATACACCTTCAATTTCCTTTTGGTCTGCGATAATATTTTCGGTTGATTCAGAATTATCAATACCGGGAGAAAAAGGGTTGAAGCAGCTCATAATTACAAATGAAGAACAAAAAATAAATATATAGAGTAATATTTTTTTATTTTCAGCTTTCAATTTTATTAATTACTGAAGTTAGCTTTAAATTCGCTCCATGTAAAACCGGTATCATTCTGCCTGAAGTCTTCCCAGCGCCTTACATAGAACAATGCATCATCATCTGATGCAATGGTAAGATTCAGCCTGCCGCGTGATGATTTTGGAAGGTTGGCTTTATTATGCTGGAAAACAAAAATATAATCAGCCTGGAAACTAGCCGAGTCAGATGAAAGCTGTGTTAACCTTTCATTATCAAGGAAGAGCACCGATGTTGAGCTGCCGCCTTCCTGTGCCGCTATCATATTTTCAAGGTAATGCTTCTCATCCTGCCTGTCCCAGTTTATGAATATCTGTTCATATAAAAGCTGTGACCTGGAGTCAGGCACAAACTGAAATGACTGCGATGAAAAACATTTATTGTAATTTTCTGAGTTCTTTTCCTGCAGTGAGTATGAGAGGTTATCTATCACTATATCAGCAGTTGTAGGGGGTATGAAAGTTGAACGGATATTCTGCGGCTCTTCGGGGTCACGGGTTTCAAATATTCCGCACCCTTTAAAGAGTAATATCAGTAAGCATAATGTTACAAAATATTTTACCCGCTTTAATTTCATTTGCTATTTCTTTTGTGCTAATATTATCATTCTTTGTGATGTAATGCTGTTATATTTCCTGCCTTTATAATCACCAAAAGTCTGTGTTATCTTAAGCCCGTATTTGCTGAAAACTTTCCTGAAATCATTAAATGTATAAAGCTTTATCATTTCATGGTAGCTGAAAACTTCAGGCTTTAAACCTTTAGGGTTATTCTTAATAATTATAATCGATTTATATACGGCATTCCCCTTGATTTCTCTAACCTGTACAACAACATTATTGTTTCTTTCGGTAATATCAAAAGGTTTCAGTTTTTTCTGCAAATACCCGGGGTTCAGGAAATCAAAAAAGAAATAACCGCCTTTTTTAAGGCTATGGGATATACTTTTTATAACCCTGAAATTCTCACTGTCTTTTTCAAAGTAGCCAAAACTGCTGAAAAGATTTACAACCAGATCAAATTCATTTTTATGTTTAATATCCCGCATATCCCTTATTTCAAAATGCAGGTTATCCTTATACTTTTTATAATCGCTGTTCAGCTTTTTCTTAGCTTCTGAGATCAGGTAATCAGATAGATCGATGCCCAGTACATTAAATCCTTTTTTTGCTAATATAAGGCTGTGCCTTCCGTTACCGCAGGCAAGATCAAGCACTTTAGAGCCTTTTGGCAGCTTAAGGGTTTTGGTGATGAGTCCAGCTATTTGAGCCGCATCATTACTGTTGCGGTGTTTATAAAGCTCAAGGTATTCCTTAGTGCCAAACCATTTTTTATACCAGCTCTCACCCATATTCTATAAAGTAATTCTGCCTTCTATAGCTTTGGCAATTGTTATCTCATCTGCAAATTCAAGGTCAGTACCAACGGGTATTCCGCGTGCAATCCTTGAAATTTTTATATTAAGCGGCTTTATCAGCCTGCTTAAATATGTTATGGTATATTCACCTTCAACGCTTGGATTGAGTGCGAGTATAACTTCTTCTACATCTGTACCAAGCCTCATTAACAGCTCTTTTACCTTAATGTCTTCGGGACCTATGCCATCCAGCGGTGAAATTATTCCGTGCAGCACGTGGTACTTGCCTTTGAATTCATTTGTTTTTTCAATTGCAAATACATCCCCGGGCTCTTCAACAATGCACAATGATGTTTTGCTGCGTTTTTCCGAGGCACAGATCGAGCACGGGTCACTTTCAGTGATATTGCAGCAAACGCTGCAAAGGCGTATTTTTTCTTTTAATTGCAACAGTGAATCTGAAAGGGTCTGTACTTCATCAGCGGGTGATTTTGCAAGGAACATGGCAATACGCTGTGCTGTTTTTCTGCCAATGCTGGGCAGCTTTGCAAGCTCCTCGGCTACTTTATCTAATGTTTCTGATGTCTGCATAAATACTTTCTTACATCCCCGGCAAGTTTAAGCCCGGTATGTTAGGCATTAAGCCTGAAGTAGCTTTCTGCATCTCATCCTGCGCCATTTTTTGCGCTGAATCAATTGTTTTATTCACAGCTGCAACAATCAGATCCTCCAGCATTTCAGGGTCATCAGGTGTTATCACTTCTTTTTCTATCTGAATCTTTGTTACCTGCAGCTTGCCGTTGGCTGTAACTTTTACCATACCGCCGCCTGATTCTTCGGTAACGAATTTATTCTCGAGCTCGTTCTGAACTTCCTGCATTTTTTCCTGCATCTTCTGCACCTGTTTAAGCATGCCTGACATTGGGTTAAGCTTCATTAAAACACTCCTGTGATATTAAATTATTTACTTATTATATCAAATATAAGTATTCGGCGGGTAAGTAAAAATGTATGTAATTTGGGAAAATCTTTTATAGAATTGTTATTTTAACGGAACTTTCAGTATCCTGTCAGTTATATCCCTGTTAATTGAAAGGATAACCTTTTTGCCGCTATACATGAATACCGATGCATTAATTTCCATAAGCATTTCTGTCATATCCTTTTTGTACTGCACGCTCTGGAAATTGTGGTAATATCCCTTTTCAAGTGTCAGGTTGATGTTCTCCCTTCCCTGAACGGAATTTTTGGAAATTGATGCAAGTGAGAGTCCAATGAACTCATCACGTGTAAAGCCATACAGGTCACAAGCCCTGCGGTTAACATCAATAACCTTTTCATCCTCAGGTGAAAATATTACAATAGCATCATGAGCCTGTTCAAACAGCTTACGGTAAAGCTCTTCTGATTTCTTAAGGTCTGCATCTTTTTTCTCCAGCTCATCAACCTTTTTGTAGAGCTTCTGGTTTATCTGTGAAATTTCAGCAGTACGCTCTTTGATTATCTGCTCCAGCTCTTCCCTGGAAATTTCCTGGTTCTCAAGTGCAAATGAGTAGCTGGCACGCTTACTTAAAGAAATAAAAACAATTATGAATATTAACACACTTGCTCCAATACCTGCAATAAATGTTATATAAGCAAATTGATAGCTTGTTGCAATGTTATCCTTATCTTTTTCAAGGTTCTTATACTCTTCACGCTTCATTTTGTTCAGCAGGTTGCGGATATCAATATTAACAATTTTACCGCGGTCAAAGATATTCTTATGCAGCTTTTGGTTCGTTCCTTTTTTATCCTGCAGATCAATGCCGTCATAAAAAAGAGCAAACCTTTCCTTAACCATAGGGATCAAAGCATCAGCGTTTGCCAGCTGGTTTGAGTTATCAAGTGAATTTTTCCTTAGTTGTTTTAAAAGGGAGTCAGCTGTAACATTATTAGAATGAATGCTCTCAAGCAGCTCTTTATCTGAAGTGAGAAAGTAACCTCTCCTTGATGTTTCAGCATCATTTATGACTGAAAAAATATTATCCATCAAAGCCGTTCTCTGGAAAGTTTCAGTTATAAAATCATGATCATTGGTCTGGTCCCTTGTATTCATGTAGGTTAGTACCGATACTGATATCAGCACAAGTACACCAAGTACGAACAAAAAAGTAATTGACTGTTTATTTAATATCGCTTTAGACATTGTTGTTATATTTCAAATAAAGAGCCGGGGCTCAGCCTGATCTTTTCTTCAGTATAGAATGCTTCGCCGTATTTTACACCCGCTAAGAACCCGTAAAATTTTGATCTCGCTTCTATGTAATCCATGAAACCCTTTGAGCTTATATATGTTTCTTTTTCTTTCTTGCTGTTTGTGCTATCAGTAAAGAACTGCGATGAATAACATTTTACTGCATTTATTTTTTTGAAATAGGTCTCAGTTATATCTATAATGACATTCGGTTCAAAGGGGTATGACTGCATGTAGTAAAAATTCCGTTTGGGGCGGAAAGCCTTATATCCTTTTGTGATAATCTTTTCAAGGCCTGAATAAAATGCAGCTTCTTTAACAAGTATATGAGTATTATAATGGTCAGGGTGCCTGTCATAATGATGAGGAAAGAAAATTATCTTTGGCCTGTACTTCCTTATTACACGTATAACTTTAAGCCTGTTTGCGGGAGTGTTCTGAATATTACCGTCAGCAATACCAAGATTCTCACGGTATTTTACTCCCAGAACTTTGGATGCATTTTGTGACTCTTTTTTCCTTAATGATACAGAGCCGCGGGTTCCCAGCTCGCCTTTTGTAAGGTCAATAATACCTGTTTTAAATCCATCGTTTACAAGTGCACCAATTGTTCCGCCGCAGCAAAGCTCAGCGTCATCCGGATGCGCAGCAAAGAACAGAGCATCAAGTTCTGTCATATTTTTATAGTAAACCCCCTTAACACAAATTTAATGATTTCGTTGTTTACGTGAAAGGATAATTTATAATAAAAACAGTGAATTTTTGAAACGTTTAACCGCTAAAAAAGGTTTAATGTAGCAAAATAGGTAAATTGTTTTTGTGCAAAAGTAATGTTAAATTACTTAAATAATATTAAAATCGAACTAAAATGAAAACTTTATTCATAGCTTTACTGCTTCTTCCGATGGTTTTATTTGCCCAAACCGGACCCAAATTAGAGGTTGTTGGCGGAGATAACATTAATACAGGCACGCATAAACGCGGTGTTCCAATTGATTATGAAATTACCATTAAAAATGTAGGTGACCAGGACCTTCTGGTAACAAATGTGCAGACATCATGCGGATGCTCGAGTGCGCTTGCAGGAAGTGATGCAATAAAACCTGGTGAAACCGGCACAATAAAATTTAATTATAACGGCCAGGGAATGGGTACAGTTACCAAAGCTGTTATGATAACTACAAATGAACCCGGAAGCTCGACACATAACGTAATGATGACAATGACAATGGCTGATCCTATTACTCTTAATCCCGGCTCAATAATAACCGAAGGTAAAGTAGGGGATGAACTGCAACAATCAGCACAGGTTACAAATTACTCAGATAAAGAAATAGATATTACAGAAATAACAAGCAACACACCGGTAATAAAAATAACTTCTGATAAAATGGCATTGCAAAGCGGGGAGTCAGCTTCACTCAGTATATCGATTAAGATATATGAAGAGTCAGCTATAAACGCAGCAATAATTATCAAAACAACTGAAGGCGAGTTCCAGATACCGGTACTTGTTGATATAAAATCCAATTAATAATTTTTAGTATTTGAATAAATCGACCATATTACAGGCTGCAGGTATACTATTGCTGACCCTGCTTGTAGGTATATTCTATAATCTTTCAAACCCCAACAGGATACAGTTTGTTGCAAATGAAAAAGTTGTTGATTTTTCACAGAGCGATAGCCTGATGAATGCGCTGAGGATACAGGACTCAATCCTAAAAGCAGCCGATTCGCTTAAGAACACTTCCCTGAAACGTGAAGATTCATTAAAGATCGCCAGGGAAAAGTACATTCAGGATTCGATATTAGCTGCAAATAAATCAGATTCATTAAAGCATAAACAGGACTCTCTTAAAGCTGTAAACCAGAAAAAAGAAGATTCAATTAAGAACGCGCAGAACCAGGTTAAGGATTTTGCCAAACCGGTAGATATTAAAATTGATTTTGCAAAAGCGCTCTTTGATAAGAAATACCGCTTTATCGATGCAAGGGATATTTCTGATTTTGATGCAGGCCATATACAGGGTGCTATGAATATTCCTTTCCATGAAATTGAAAAGTATAAGGATAGATTAAACGGTCTGCCAATGGACCAGGTTTATATTACTTATTGCAGCTCTGCTTGTGATGTGAGCATTGATATGGCTTATTACATGGCAAAAATGGGATTCAAGAAAGTTTATATCTTCCATGGCGGCTGGGATGAATGGAAAGCTGCAGGTTATCCCGCTAATTAATATGAAAAAACTTTTTGAAAATAAATATATTGCAATTGCTGCACGCATAGGGCTTGGCGCTGTATTTATGTACGCTAGCTTTGATAAAATGGCTAATCCACAGGCATTTGCTGATATTATTGATAATTATCACATGCTGCCGTACCAACTTGTTAACGGTTTAGCTATATTTTTGCCGTGGCTTGAGTTCATTACCGGTTTATTGCTTGTTACAGGAAAATGGATAAAAGGCTCACTGCTTTTGTATACAACTATGCTGGTTGTTTTTATAATTGCGCTTTCACAGGCACTTATCAGGGGACTTGATATATCATGCGGGTGTTTCAGTGTTCACCCATCAACAACATCAGAAGTATGGCTGAGAATAATTGAGGATTTAGCCCTGCTTGCTGTAAGCTTCTTCCTTTATAAGTATACCAAAGATACAAATGAAACAGAAATTGAGAACAATAAAATCATAAACCAAAACAATTAAATTATGAATACAGGTAAAACAGGGAAGATCATATTCCTCGTTATAGGAATATTATTTGTCGGAGCTTTTTCAGCATTTCTTGTGAAACATAACCTGAATGATCCCAAAACACATCCGCCGGTGCTGACATTTAAAGTGGAAAAGCTGGATATGGGCACAGTTCCGCAGGGTCCCCAGGTGAATAGTGAATTTGAATTCACAAATACCGGACAGAGCACACTGACAATAAAGAAGATCCAGCCTGCATGCGGCTGTACAGGTGTTGTTGCAGATGAAAAGAAGGATTTTGAACCGGGCGAATCAGGTAAAATTAAATTCACATTTAATACTGAAGGCAGAACCGGTGTAAATGAAAAGACAATTACTGTTGAAAGCAATGATCTTGCAAAACCAATAAAGGTTGTATCATTTTCAGCAAATATAACCGTACCCGAGCCTAAATAACCTATGATAACAGGTTACCTGCAGTTTGAGCCTCTGCTTTGCAAACCAAATGAAAATATTGCAAAGGTAAAGGAGCTTATTACAAAGGAAAAAAATGATTTTGATCTTTTAGTACTGCCCGAGCTTGCAAACTCGGGCTATTTATTTACATCCAATGAGGAAGCAATTTCCTCCTCTGAAGAAACATCAACAGGTGATTTCTGCATGGAGCTAAAAGAAATTGCATCATCACGTAATGCCTTCATAGTATCGGGATTATGTGAAAGGGCAGGGGTTAAGCTATATAATTCCAGCGTACTTGTTACTCCACATGGCGAGATACAAACATACCGTAAAACCCATTTATTCTACGAAGAGAAATTATGGTTCTCTCCGGGTGATACGGGACTTGAAGTGTTTGAAATAAATGGTAAGTTTGGTAAAGTGAAAGTTGGCATGATGATTTGCTTTGACTGGATATTCCCTGAAGCAGCAAGAACGCTTGCACTTAAAGGAGCGCAGATAATTGCGCATCCCTCAAACCTGGTGCTGGAGTACTGCCAGCGGGCAATGTTCACACGCGCTGTTGAAAACAGGGTCTTTGCCATTACAGCTAACCGCATTGGAACAGAAAAAAATAACGGTAAAGAGCTTTATTTTACAGGCAAAAGTGTGATTGTTGATACAAAAGGAAAGTATTTAAGTGAAGGGTCAATAGATAAAGAAGAAATTTCGATTGTTGAGATCGATCCCAAAGATGCCCTTGATAAAGATATCACTTCAGCAAATAACATATTTAAAGACAGAAGAGAAGTGTTTTATAAGATAACATAATTGCTGAGTGAAATTCTCTTTTATATCTTGAGACGTCCCAGCGGGACGTCTGTACAATAATTTTAGTTCCTTCTCCAGTCGATATAATCGCCTTCTTTTATATTGTATTTACTTGTGAACCCGCCGTTAACTTCAACAACATATATCGAAGGTTTTCCTGATGGAAGGCTTTTTTCTGAATAAGGTTCAGTCATTTTGTGTATCTTCACTATCTGTTTTTTTGAATTTATAAAGATGATATCAAGCGGTATGATAGTGTTCTTCATGTAAAAGCTCTGGTATTCCTCATTGGGGAAAATAAAGAGCATTCCCTGGTTTTCCTGCATGTTCTCACGGAACATGAGGCCAAGATGCCTTGTCTCTTCTGTTTCTGCTATTTCAGCATCAATTTCCTTTACAAGTATTTTTGTTGAATCCTGGAAATACACTTCACCCTGCTTTTTAAACTGTATCTTGCCGGCATCTTTGTTATTGGCAGTATCTACCTTAATATCCTCAGGCTGCTTTTGGCATGATGAGATAATGAATGCA
>CAZOAP010000058.1:0-14854 GCA_964577645.1 uncultured Ignavibacteriales bacterium | reverse complement strand
TTTCCGGATATACTCCTATTATCTGGAGATTCTGGCTAAGTCCCATATTGTTATCAAGATACTCTTTCGTCAGAATGATGAATTGATCTTTTTTCCTGGCATTAATATCGTAGGTAAATTCAAGATTTAAAGAGGTAAACAGCCTGATTAAGTTCCAACCAACACCTCGAAACTTAACTTCAAGGTTCAGCGGCACATTTCCCGAAACAGCATATGGCTTATTGATATTTATCTTTACCGGGACAGTTTTTTCTATCTCGTAAGTTTGGTTCAAATTCAAACTAAGCCACAGTATTGCTGAAAGCAAAAAGGAGGCAAAAATTATATGATATTTGAATTTAGCCAAATTTTGATAATTTTGTTGGTTCAGCAAATATCTGCAATAAATTCATTTGTTTAAATCCTAAAATTACTCATAAAAAAACCTGCCATAGGCAGGTTTTTAAAACCATTTTCAGGAATTTACTTTATGTTTATTTTATCTTTCCAGTTATCATCACGGATCTCATTTTGGGCAGTTGAATGGACCAGTACATAATCACCGAATCCTGTACTGTTATCCACAAATACAAAAATAGCACCGCCCTGCACTTTATTATACGTCCATATTTCATAAGCTCTTGTTGAGCCTTCATAAGGGAATCTTTCTATTTCATCATATTTCCCATACAGTGCATACACCCTGCCTCTATCGGTTTTCCACCCTTCCCTGAAATCACTTTTAAAATTTGTATTTGCAAAATCCAGCCTTGAAAAGTATTCTTTTTTTGTAAGATATTGTGAAATACCTTTCCAGTATTTGAACATATACATTCTCTTTTCATCGATAGATTTCAAGCTCTCATATTTTTCCTTTTGCTGGTCTGACATGATATAAATTGCTTTTTTAAATTCATTATCAACCTGCTTTTCGGTAAGTTTTGGATATTCACTCAGAAGATATTCGTTTTCAATATCCGTTAAGTTCTGCATATCATGAGTTGTATCAGTGTTAAAGATATAAAAGTACTTAAAAGCCCTCAAGAGTTCTTTATCATTATTATCTGAAATTTTCACATACAGTATATATCTGTTAGATGGCAGTCCTGTAATATCAATTGAACCAAACTCAACCTTTGAATCACTTTTCAATTCATATTTTTTGGGATTAGCTTTGATCTCTGTACCATCCTGGTTAGCTATAGCAGTAGTAATTGTATAACTATTTCCAAGTTCCTGAGCGTTTAGATTATACAATTCAATATAGTAGAATAATTTTGACAGATTATTACCGAAAAGATTTGAGGGGTTCGGAGTTACCTCAAGCGTATTTTTATAGAATATATTGTTTTCATCAGCACTTTTTACGATATCTGTACTTAACTCAATAGTGCTTAAGCTTAGCTTATCAGAAGGAAATGACTTTAAAACCACTTCTTCTTCTGCATTATTGATTTTGGTATCATCATTAAGATCACTTGCATTCATTTTAAGTACATAAGTGCCTGAATCAAGTACAATATTTATTTGTCCTGTCAGCCTGAAATCCTTATTGCTTCCTGAAGTATCTGATAAGGTTACCGGTATTCTGAATTCTTTAACAACCACAGGCTTATTTGTATTTTTGTTAATAATATCAAGCTGAAGCTTTCCTGATGCCTCAAAACCCGATGAAGATTTTTTAAAAACCAGTTCTTGAGGTGTAAATGAGTAGTAAAGTTCAAGATATACTTTTGCACCCTCATCCCTGAAAATTGCATAATCATAATCAAATGTCAGATTATTTTCTGCAAATGAAAGGCTTTGTATTACAATAAAAGCAAGAATTGTCAGTTTAAATCTTAAATACTTCATATTATTTTTAACAATAGAAAATGCCATTTACAAAACTGTAAATGGCATTTTCGTTCATAAATTAATACAATTAGTTAAATTAGAAACCCATTGTAAATGAGAACCATTGATTTCCATTAAATCTTTCTGTTATTCTGTATGAATAATCAAGTCCAAGCTTTACCGAACCAAATGGATATGCTAAACCAACACCAAATGACGGACCGAATATATTCTGATCTTTCTTAGTAAGACCATCTTCGGTTTTATAATCCGGTGTAAAAGCATAAGCACCTCTTAGAAAAACATAATTACTATAATTATATTCTAGACCGATCCTGTATTCATCACTTGAAAAATTATTATTCTGAAAAGTAGTTGAGAACTGAATATTATTTTTCTTTCCCATCGGGACATCATAAGAAATACCAAGCTCCAAAGTTGTTGGTAAAGAAAAACTTTGTAAAGCTATTCTTCTTGGTTCCGGTGTTGAACCTGACGGAGTACCTGATGGTTCATAGTATTGATCCAATCCGCTGCCGTCAAATGTCATCGAAGGTCCAAAATTCTTCAATGCTACCCCGAACTTTAATCCGGATTTTCCTGCAAGATACTGTAAACCAAAATCCATAGCAAATCCTGTTGATGAAACTGTGAGAATTTGCTCATAGATAACTTTTACAGTTGCCCCGAATAATATCTTATCAGACATCTTCCTGGCAAATGAAACAGAAGTAGTCAAATAAGTTGGTGACCAGGTTTCACCTGTCCCATCAGGACTTTCGAGTGTAGTAACAAGTTCATCACCAAAACTAAGTGATTTTAAACTTGCACCTAAAACACCTAAACCACCCAGATCTACAGCTCCTGCAACGTAATTAATGTTAATATCTGCAATATATTTCATATGAGAAGCAAGTACTTCTGTTCTGCTATTCATCATTGAAAGTCCTGCAGGATTCCAGTACATAGCATCTATACCGGATATTGAAGATATCATAGAGCCACTAAGAGAAGTGCCCCTAGATCCTACCGGAATCAACAATTCCGGTGCTGCGGAGGTACCGTATTTACTACGGTCCCCAGCAAAACTAATACTACCAAACAGCAGTGTAAATATCAATGCTGATTTGGCAGCTGTTTTTATTTTATGATATAATTTCATTTTTTTTAAACTCCTTATTGATTTATTTACAATACTGTTTTAGAATGAATCAATTCTTTCTTCGGGTGTGAAAATAGCCAACTTGATCGTTTTGGTACCAATACCCGGAGCATCTATAAATGCTATATAGATTCCACTTGCTACAGGAATTCTATCGCTATTTAAAAGATCCCAGTTGATCGTTGTTGTATTATCACTCTTATTTATCTGCCTAACCAGGTTTCCATTCAATGAATATATATATATTGTTGCTGTTTGCGGCATATTCATGAACTTAACAAACCTGTCAAACGGACTAGATTCCTGGGCATGACCACCATAATATGGATTTGGTACGACCCTGACAGAAGATAATTCACCTCTTGAAGATGCTAATTCAGTATTACCAATAGTTGGAGCTGTTGTATTACCTGATTCAATAACAGTTACTGTTCCAGGTGATTGTTGATATTGAAGCCTTGTATAAGGCACAATTTCGAGGACATCACCATTATTGTAAGCAGGTCCGCTTGTTAACAATCTGGGCTGCCAGATATATTCTATATCCATTGCTCTGAACTGAGCTACAAATTGAATATTTTTTGATGTATAGAAAGTACTTGGAGTTTCACTATATGTTGAATACATTATCATTACATATTCATTACCACCATTTGGTGAATTATTCGGATTCCATGTACCGCTTGAATCTGCATCATAAAATGCAACATTTAATTGTCTTGGTACATTTGAATTCGTATCCAATGGTGAAAGTAATTCGACTTTAAATGGTACATCAACATAATCCTGATAAGGTGAGGTCACTAAACTACCTTTATATCTGTAAGCTTTTTGTGTTGTTCCAAAAGTTATTTTGACTCGTTTTAAAGCTGATGTCTTTAAAAATGCCTGGTCTATCTTACTGGAATATCCAAACCTGTAATTTTCACCGGTTGGATAACTTAGACCCATTGAAATGCTTTGTGGAGGTCTGTAGTTTGCTCCGTAAATAGTTCTTAACGATGCTGTATCTGCACCACCAAGATTAAGTGTTCCGCCGGTATAATTCCAGCCTTTGTTAGATGATTGCGAAGTACTGCTAGGATCTTTTATAACTCCATAAATATACCTGTTTATAGTATCTGCTTTAAATGTCATACCGTCAACAATATAAGAATTGTTATCTAATACAGATTTAGAGCTCATATTTCCTAATACAGTATCAACCTGATTATTCATAACCCTTGCTACTTTCCAGGTCGAATCAGAGGTCCATATCATTTTATAGCTTGCGCTAATTATTTTCGATGGATCCACTACTATAGGGAAAAATACCCTGTCAGGCCTGTTTATGGGAATTGTATCAAATGCCTTGTTAATAAAATTCGTACCCATCATTGGGTAGTTTGGAGTTACATTTAACAGCTGAGAAGATACAGGATTTTCAAGTACTTTAAAAGGACGGCCTGCATTCAGATTTACACCATATGCTGTAACTGCAAATCTATAAGTAGTACCGTTTATGAAAAAGTTATTTACACCACTTGGATATTGATTAATATTAAGAGTTATCATTCTGGCTAAGCCATTATCATTTCCAAATGCTGTTGGTGAATAAACATCCTGTGTCGTTCCGTTAGGCTGTGATACTCTTACTGTATCCCAAACCAATTTTATGCCATCAACTCTGTCATATACAGCAATTAATGTTCTGTCGGAAGCATTTTCACCAGAGGTTCCTGGTTTTATCTGGTATATATTATAACCCTGGAAAATCCATCTTCCTGTTAAGCCAAGTGAGTCATATACATTATAATATTCAGATCTATCACCCCAGTATAAAGTAACTTTTCCATCACCGTTTGCAACTGCATTAACCTGAGGTGCCGGAGGAAGCGGGGTTGCAGCAAAGTTAGAGTTATAGAATTTCTGAACTCTCGCACCGGATTCAAGTAAAGCACAAACACTCTGATTATTGTTATTTCCTCTTTCTATAAATGCACCAATTACAATGATCTGCGTATCAAGTGAATTCATAATAAATGGTCCGCTTACCTGTAAAAATCTGATATCTGATTGAGCACTATCATACCATCCTGTTTTGTTACATGCATCACCGTTCCATTTATACTTTGATGGACCGCCGGTTGTATAGTTGATCAGCTGATTCCCGCATCCATCACCTGTCCTCATAAAATTATATGCAAGATCAGCTCTGTCAGGATCTCCTGTACATTCAGAACCACCATTATAGAATGTTGTAAATAGTGATAATCCTATTGCTTTGTACCCTACCAAATTGCCGTATGGTAATTTAGCTGTATCACCAGGATCTCCGGTATATATTATGGGACTCTGCAGATATTTAAAACCTACTGCAGGTGGGTTGGCTCCATAATCAGGATCCTGATTATCAAAGTTATAACAGAAAGCAATATTTTGTGTTGAATCACAACCTGCAGCATCATCATCTGCATTGCCTAAATCAGGATCACATGCAATCGCTGTAAAAGTACTGTCCCAAATATCATTGCTTTTATTTATTACTTTCCATTTAACAAAATACATATTTGTTAAACCCGGTGATAAAAATGCAAATGAAGTTTGCTGAATTTCAACACCCATCGGTATTGTACCGCCAGGTAATGATAATTCAGAAATATGCTGGTTATTAGTGCAATTAGTATAGTCCATAAAAACGCTCCAGATGATTTCATCCGGTCTTGCTGCACTATTGCCAATACCTGGTCTGTCACCGTCGTAAGATGGCTGGTAGCCGGGAATACCGTTAACTTCCACATAAGGAGCGCCAAGATCTACAGGCCAAGTAGCCCATGAATCATAAGTGATCCTGTAATCACGGCCCGCAGCATTCTTAGTTCTAACACCTCCATCAACCAAACTAGGATCATTTAATGCAACCTGGTATGCTTTTAACCTTGGGTCAGAACAAACTGAAGCACCCGGAACCTGCCCAACGACAGGAATATTACCGGGGGAAAAATGTGTATTGTACATAGATGCAGCTACTCTGAGATCTCCATTAACCTTTGCACCTACAAAAATACCTGTTGTAAAAATAGCAGTTGTTCTTTGGCTAGCAGAAACCGGCCAAATCATACCTGCTCTTTTATCCGAAAAAGTTATTACATCATAATTAAAATAACCATCACTGCGAAAAACAGTGCTTATATTATTTACCTGAAGAAAGTTATTATTTGGAGAAGCGTTCATCCTTACAGGTACATAACCTTTTCTTTCTCTTGAATATTGATCATCAACAGGAGCTAAAAATAACACCCCAGTCAGGATCATCAATATAAATTTAAAAATTTGATTTTTCATATTATATAACACTCCAATATTTAATTAAAAAATAATCTAAATCCGAGCCTAACCTGTCTGGGTGGTCCGTAATTATTTATTGCATGCGATCTGATATTATAAAGATCAACAGCTTCCTGTCCGTTTTGCTGAGCCCATACTCTGCCTTGATAACTATCAAGCCAGCCGGTATTTCCAGCCTGCCCGGATGTTGCAAATACATCATTAATAATTACCTGATCTAATAAATTAACTGCAAGTAAGTAAATATTTGCATTTAATTTACTGAAAATATTGAATGTTTTATCTACTTTAAGATCAAGTCTTAAGTTCCATGGTGAATAAGCAGAGTTTATTGGGGCAATTGGCCTGTTTCCTCCAACTGACTGAACAACTGCAAGCGGGTCACGTGAATTATCAGATGGTGTATAAGGTCTTCCGCTGTTAAAGCTGAACAGTACGTTGAAACCAAGTCTGGATAATACTCCGCCCCAGAAACCTTTAGGTACATCAGAAGTTCCCCATCTGTAATCAAGTTCAACACTGCCTGTATGCCTTTGATCATAATCAAGCGCAGTAGGTATCTTTGGAGTTTCATCTCCGTTATAAGTAATATTATACTGACTATTTATATCAGAACCTGTTCCTGATGCAAATGCCAAGCTATATGAAATAGTAGCTCTGAGTCTGTTTATTCTTCTTACATCAACACTGAAATCCACACCTCTAACGATACCGAAATCACCATTATCATATATTGCAAAACTGTATGAATTATCAAGAGCTTTTATATTTTTTGCCTGAATAAGATCAGATGTTTCTTTATAATAAGCTGTTAAACCCAAAGTAACATAATCACCTGCAGTATGTTTTACACCAAGCTCATATGCTGTTGTTCTTTCAGGCTTTAACAATGGATTATTGAAAACTGAGAAGTATCCAACTCCACCGGTAGAAATATCACGAATAACTCTCTGGTTTTCGTAAAGATTTTCTAATGCAGGTAATTGAATAAATTTTCCATATTGTGCATGGAAAATAGTTTTTTCAGTTATCGGGAATGAAAAGCCAAGTCTTGGACTGAATTCAATTGTTTTTTCTACTGTTTTGTAATCTGCTTCGTTAAGTACACCATCATCCCCTTTTAAATTCTGGTAACTTATAGGGACAAGTGTATTCGGATCCATATAATCAATTCTTAATCCGATATTGGTATTGAAGTAACTGAACTCCATTTTATCCTGGAGATAAAAAGCGCCGATTCTAGGTTTTTTAGGTGCTTCTGTTACATTTAATCCATTTACTATATAATCTTCTTCAATTTCATTACCATAAACATCGTAACCATAGGCTTCTAAAAAGTTAGCATTAGCTCCATTTTCATCAATAACCGGATTATTTACAATATTTCCATTCGTATTTACATATTTATTTGGATTTGAAAGTGCACTATACCCTATTACATTAGCAGTATAGTTTCTAACTTTAAACTGTTTAAATTCACCACCAAATTTTATTTCATGATTACCTAATTTTTTTGTTAATACCTGGTGAGTAAAATTCAAATTAAACGAAAAAGCCTGTGTTTTTTGTTTTTCATATGTTCCGCTGACAGTACCTGGATTTCTGAAAACCCTGTAGTTTGCTGAAGCAGAAACAGTACCACCCTGCAATGGGATTCCGGGTACTGTGTTAGTATCGCCATATGCAATTATTGACGGATACATATATCCGTCCTTACCTGCAATTAACTCATCAACAAATAAAACTCCGTCACCTCTTTTATAGGTTGTCTGTAAATATGAACCCTGAAGATCATAAAAAGTCTTTGATCCAAATTGCTGGCTGATCTTAAGATAACCCTGATGATTTTGGTCTTTTACTAATGGATTATGATATGAGTTATATTTTCCGAAAGATCCAGTCCATATCCTTGATGTTTCTTCGTTACCAAAATACCCGCCTGTTAAAGTCATATTGACCTTACCTTTGGTCATTTCACTTATGCTGATTATTGTTTTACCGGTCCAGCTTTGGCCATTACGAGAAAAGTTTGGCAAAATACCGTCATCAGCCCACATTTCTGCAAATTCCGTAGGAATAGGCTGATCAACTAAATTCATAGATTTTTCATAACTGCCATATAACGACCACATTTTTGATAATTTTTTTGTAGGGATAACCGGACCACCAAGTGTTGCACTGTATATATTGTAACCCTGTGATTTTGTTTTTATATAATCCCCGGCTATAACATCGGATATTATCTCAACAGAACCGGTATAATTTGATTGAGCTGATTTTGTATTAACATTAATTACACCGCTTAGTACATTACCGTATTCAGCACTAAATCCACCGGTCAGAACTGATAACTCCTGCAATGCTCCGCTGGAAACATTAGCCGTAGATCCTCTGTCAAGTGGATTATTTGTTACTATACCATCTATAATGATCTGTGTTTCTCCGTTTCTTCCGCCTCTGATATTAATGTTCTGTCCTTTTTCGTCCTGAACAACACCACTGGTTTTAGCAACGATATTTTCTATGCCGCGGATACCGGTATTATCGATAAATTCTGAACCGATAATTTTTCCGCTTCCGTTATCAATAGTCTTTCTTTTTGCAATGATAACACTTGTATCAAGCACTACGCCGCTTCCTTGCGACATTGTAAAATTGATCTCTGTGGTGATATCAGCACTTACTTTCACATCTTTTTGAATCTGAGATTCAAAACCAACATAAGTACATTTTACTGAATATGTACCTACAGGAACATTCAACATGGCATACTGACCGTTATCGTCAGTGCCTGCTCTGAACTGAGTTCCTTCAATTTCTACTCTGGCGCCAATTAACAGCTCGCCTTTGTCATCTCTGACAACACCGGAAATCTTACCGGTAGTACCATAGATTTCAATGCCTGAGGAGTAAGCATAGTTTACCGCCAATGTTAGAATTAAAAGAAGGGCTAAAAAGAAATGGTTAAATAGCCTCATTAATATTACCTCCGATTTGTTTTATCGTAATCCGGATTTTCCGGGTTACCATATAAATAAAAATTTACTTATGTATTTACTTCCCTTTTCGATTTATAAAAATTGTAGAACTATTATTCACTAATCAATTTCATTCCTCATTCTTGAATATAAAAACTTCAATATTTAATCATATTTACTTAAAATAAATATAATATAATTAAAATGTGAAGTCAAGTATAATTCCAAAAATTATTAATTTTGTGAATTTATTAAAAAAAAATTATTTTAAACATTATTGGTGGGATAAAACTTAAAGGGACAAAGTTTTTTGCTTTGTCCCTTTATGTAAATTTGTGTTATTATTTAACTAACATCATTTTCTTGGTCTGGCTGAAATTACCTGACTCTAAAGAATAGAAGTATACACCGCTAGGCATGTTTGCAGCATTGAAACTAACTTCTTTAATACCTGCTGATGTGTATTCATTATTTACTAATGTATTAACTATCTGTCCTAATGAATTGTATACTTTTAAAGTTACATTTCCGGCAGATGGTAATTCAAATCTGATCTTAGTTACAGGGTTGAATGGATTCGGGAAATTCTGCTGTAATGAATATGTTTTAGGAATTTCTGAACCAATATTGATTATACCGATTGGAATATTAGCATTATATATTTTTCTGAATACATGCTGTGATCTGCTGATAGGAGCATTATCATTAAATGAACAGCTGCCTGGCTGAACATCTTTCTGATATACCATGTATAATGTAGTTCCCATTGCACCACCGAGGTCCGGAGCAACTTCATGAACACTTACATATCTTTCATCAAATGAACCGGCACCTGAATTTGTGACCTGTACCGGTGGGAAGAAACTAAGTGTACTTGTTGAGGAAGCACTGTAGAATATATGACATTTGTTAAAACCATTCAATGTATCTGCTTCATACTGAACTGAGAATGCACAGAAAATTGTACTACCATCAGCTGAAATTGATAATGAAGGATGATCTATTGTACAAATACCTGCATCAGCATGTAAAACCAGGTTAGCTGCACCGGGGATACCATTTGTTCCGCTGTGCTGAGCAACTAATACCGGCGGTCCGCTGTTCTTTGATACCCACATTTTTCCAGCACTGAAATTTCCTGTTGGATCATTTGTATTGAATGCAACATAGTAATTACCTGCATTATCATATATAGCATCTAAACCAAAAAACGGTGATAAAGTATCAGTACCGACTATTGTAGGATTATACATAACTGAACCATTATCCCATGTAGCACCATTATCTGTTGTTTTGAATATGAAGATCCTGCTTAAGCCAAAGTTTCCGCCAACATCTGAAATAGCATCAACAACATAAATACCGGCACCGCCAGGACCTGCAGCATATGTCCATCTCATGTTGGTCTGTGAAGCACCTGCGTTGTTGAATAATAATGTTGTTGGACCGTTTGTATGTGTTGTTGGGTTGAATACACAAACTGCACCGGTATCTGTACCAGCACCGCCGGTATATGTTTCACCAGCAACCATAAAATTACCATTTGAATATTTTGCAAGACCCGGCCATATGAAAGGATGGGTTACTTCTACACCGGTAAATGAACCTGCGCCTGGTGCAACATCATAACTTACATAACCATCTAATACAGCTCCGGGCTGGTAGTGGTTTGCAATTAATGCTGATCCGTCAGATAAACATTCCAGTGCAGTAAAACCGCTTCTTATCGATGGAACCTGTGTGATGAATGTCCATGTAGCACCATCATCATCACTAAATGAATAAACTGATCTTCTTGAAGTATTCTGGTTTGCAGAGTCAGTTGATGTCATTTTTACTGCATGCATAATTGTTGCACTGCTGCGATAAATCTGGTGTTTGCTTTCACCATTTGTTTCATAATCATAATAACCTGAAAGACCATCGATAGGAACTTCCGGTCCGAACCAGTAGTCACCTGTAACTTTTGGTCCTTCAAACACTATTGGGTAATTAACATACACGTTACTTTTAACGCCTGTGTTACTACCGTCGAAAGCTACTTTAGTTCCAACTTTGCTATACCTATCACCTGAATATCCAAAAGAAACTACAAATAGCATCAAACAAACAACTATTAATAACCTTTTAGTCATTTTTATCTCCTTAAATTAGATTAATTAAATTTTAAACAAAAATTCATAATTTTATAGCACAATATAGTAGAATTAATAAATCTTGTCAAGTAACTTACCCATCAGTATTTTTATTTTTTTTCAAGGAAATAATATTAATTACCAAATAAACAGCATGCACAAAATAATTAAAAAATAAAGTTATTAACATCTATATAGTTTATTTTGAATTGATAAACTATACTATAATATACATATTTGCTATATGATTAGACTTTTTGATTGGTTCATGGATAGATTTGAGTTCTTTTTCCTTGAAGTAGGCAGAATTAGCATGCTTATTTGGGGTATTATTGCCAGTTTACCCAGAGTATTCAGGGATAGAAAGCTGATTTTAGACCAAATGGAGCATATTGGTGTAGGTTCAATTCCCCTTGTAATAATTATCGGATTTTTCACAGGTGCGGTCTCAGCATGGCAGGCTGCATACCAGTTCCAGGGATTTATATCCCTTTCATATCTCGGTTCAGCTGTAACTAAAGCAATATTTATTGAGCTTGGCCCCGTACTAACAGCAATTGTTCTTGCAGGCAGAATTGGTGCATCAATTGCTGCTGAGCTTGGCACAATGAAAGTAACTGAACAGATAGATGCACTTGAATCCCTTGCTATAAACCCTGTACGTTACCTTGTAATGCCAAGATTCCTTGCAAGTATAATAATGTTACCTGCTTTGACGATCATTGCTAACTTTATTGCTATTATGGGTGCATTTGGTGTTGCCTACTTTTTCCAGGATGTATCTTTCCAGGTGTTTTTCAACAGCGCAAAACGTGTTTTTGATATTAAAGATATTGCCGGCGGTTTGATAAAAGCGTTCTTCTTCGGTGCATCAATATCAATTCTTGGCTGCCATGTTGGGCTGAATGCTAAAGGAGGTGCGCTTGGTGTTGGTAATGCAACTATCCGTGCATTTGTGCTTGCAGCTTCTATGACGCTTATACTTGATTATATTTTGTGGACAACTATATTCGGGTAGTTTTATTTATTACTGCCTGCATAAAGCATACTGGTAACAATTTTAAAATAAAAAAAACCGTTTAGATATACTAAACGGTTTTTTTTGTTTGCGAGCGGAGCGAAGCAATCTCATCAATCCAATCTGAGATTGCGTCGTCGCTACGCTCCTCGCAAAAAAATAATTTACTAATCTACAATTGCTGTTAATACATTTCTACAAGCGCTCTTGCCATGATCATCTTCTGAACTTCGCTTGTTCCTTCGCCAATAGTAGTTAGCTTAACATCGCGGTATAATTTTTCAACGGGGAATTCCTTTATAAACCCGTAACCGCCGTGTATCTGTATTGCTTCATTGGTTGCTTTAGTTGCAATTTCGCTGGCATAATATTTTGCAAGTGATGCCGCAAATTTAAAATCCTTGCCTTCATCACGCATTATAGCTGCTTTATAGGTCAATAATCTTGCAGCTTCAACCTCAGTAGCCATATCGGCAATTTTGAACTGTATACCCTGGAATTCAGCAAGTGATTTACCGAACTGTTTGCGCTGTTTTGCATATTTAATTGAATGTTCAAGCGCTGCCTGAGCAATACCAACAGAAAGTGCAGCAATGGAGATTCTTCCGCCATCGAGTATCTGCATACACTGTTTAAAGCCTTCGCCTTCTTTTCCTATCAGGTTTTCAGCCGGGACTTTGCAGTTATCAAATATCAGCTCACATGTATCACTTGAGCGCATTCCAAGCTTGTTTTCCTTCTTGCCTACAGAAAATCCTTCAAAACCCTTTTCAACTATAAATGCTGAAATACCTCTTGAGCCTTTAGATTTATCTGTTACTGCTGTAACAACCGCTGTCTCGCCAACACCGCCCTGTGTGATAAAGCTCTTGCTGCCGTTTAGTATATAATAGTCACCTTCTTTAACTGCAGTTGTTGCCATACCAGCAGCATCACTGCCTGAAACATTTTCAGTCAAACCCCATGCGCCAAGCTTTCTGCCTGAAGCAAGGTCAGGAACATATTTTTTCTTGAGTTCATCATTACTGAAAGTATATATATGATTTGTGCACAAACCGTTATGTGAAGCAACCGTTAAACCCATGGAAGGGTCAGCTTTTGATATCTCTTCCACTATAATAGCGTAATCTAATATGGTCAGGTTAGAGCCTTCATATTCTTCAGGGAACATAATGCCTAAAAATCCCATTTCACCAAGCTCTTTTGCAATTTCCCAGGGAAATTCAGAAAACTCGTCATACTTCATAACTGTTGGTACTATCCTGTTCTGGGCAAAATCCCTAGCCAGCTTTTGAATCTCTAAATTACTTTCAGAAAGATTGAAATCCATTATATATTTTTGTTTAAGTTAATAATTTCTTATTTATGAAAACAGCTCATCAACAAAATCATAAGGCGTAACATCACGCCCGGATATTTTGCTTATTTCTTTTTCAAGCAGCTCTTTTCTTTCGCTTGTCCAGAATTTATGCTCAAGCTTATTATTTACAAGCTCATTTATCTGCTTTATCAGGTTCTCTTTTCTTTTCAGCTCAAGCTTTCCTTTTTTCATCAGGTATTCCTTATGCCTTATGATAAATTCATACAGTTCATCAATTCCTTTATTCCTAGATGCAACTGTTTTTATTACGGGTATTTCCCTGTCACTTTCCCTTGTCATCTTCAGATGAAGCATAGTTCTGAGTGCAACACCAAGCGTCTCTGAGCCTTCCCTATCGGATTTATTGATCACAAATATATCACCAATTTCCATTAAACCGGCTTTCATAGTCTGCACCGCATCACCTGATTCAGGAACAAGCACCACTATAGTAGTATCAGCAGTTTGTGCAATATCAAGCTCTGACTGCCCTACACCAACTGTCTCTATTATTATAAAATCTTTTCCGCTTGCATCAAGAATTTCGCATGCTTCTTTGGCTTTTTTTGAGAGTCCACCAAGGCTGCCCCTTGTTGCCATCGAGCGTATAAAAACATCCTTATCATTGCCTGATTCCTGCATCCTTATCCTGTCTCCAAGCAGCGCGCCGCCTGTAAAAGGACTTGTTGGATCTACCGCAATTATACCGATCTTAAAACCTTTTTCACGCAGCACTTTTGAAAGTGCATTTGTAATAGTGCTCTTCCCTGCACCGGGCGGTCCGGTGATTCCTATAAGATATGCTTTACCCGTATTTTTGTACAGCTTCTTTAAAAGCTCACTTGCCTGTTTTGATTCATTTTCAACCAGTGATATCCCCCTGGCTATGGCATTTTTTTCAGACTTTAATATTCTTTCAGCAAGATGATCTAACAATTTATAACCCTGTTTATATTAAATAACAAAATATTTTGATAATTCACGATAAAAAAAATATGTCATTCTGAACTCGTTTCAGAATCTATTTTTTTCTGAATGACTAATTATCTTTAGATGCTG
>CAZOAP010000057.1:0-15111 GCA_964577645.1 uncultured Ignavibacteriales bacterium | reverse complement strand
ACCAGTTAATAATTATGAGATAAAATAATATTTTAAATGAGATTAAATTCAACTTCTTTGTTATTTAGCTCCTAAGTTACCTGACACATAATCATATTTTCTTTTTCATCAACTTTACTGTTTCCTTAATTCCATCGGCATAAGCAATTGGTTTAATACCAAAAGTTTTTTCAAATTTTTCACTGGAAAACAGGTAATCACTGTCATTCTGGTACAGCATTTCAATTGACCCGCGGATATTGGCATTAAACAGACCAATTATCCGAAGCAACCATTTGGGAACATTCATATATTTTGGTTTTACTCCAAATTCCTTGGCTATTAAACTGATAATTTCTTTCCCGGTCAATACATTACTATCTGTTGGAAGGTGCCATACCTGGTTATAGGCGGAATCAGTGTTTCCCAGTAATGCAGTAGCTTTTGCTGCATCAGCTGCATAGGTAAATGAATGTCTGTACTTATCACTGATAAGCCACTGTGCGCTTTTACCTGAAGCATAGTTTTTAAATACTGTTTCAGTTATTACAGAAAGAGTACCCATACCGTAAAAATCAGCTGCTCTTACTATCATTGCTTTTACAGTACCTCTTTTTGCTTCCTCCAAAAGCATTTGGGCGATCTGTTTCCTTACTTCACCCTTTTTACTTACAGGTCTGTATGGTGTTTCTTCGGTCATCCATCCGTTTACCCTGCCGTAAGCGTATACATTATCAAAAAAGACAAGCTTACTGCCGGAAGCTTTGCAGGCTTCTAATACATTCTTCATTATCAGCGGCCAATCAGTTTGCCAAACTTTGATATCATATTTTAAGCCTGCTGTCAGGTAAACAATATCAGAACCTTTTACGGCATTTAAAACCTCTTCATATATTTTCAGGTCGGCTTTAACAAGCTCATCTGTTTCATTTACTTTTTTCGGGTTACGGCTGACGAGTCTTATTTTATCCGTAAATTTTACCAGCTCTTTGGCCAGTATTCTTCCTATTATTCCTGTTGAGCCAAGTATTACCTGCATGATATTTTCTTATTTAGTTTTATTAAATCTTTCTTTTGCATGTTCATTTTTTCCAAGTGCTTCATTTACAGACCCTGCCTTACCTAACCCGAAAAGCGGCATATTAACATATATATTTTCATAATATCCTTTTGAAATTTTATAAGTTTCATGCCATACTCCAACTACTCCGCTCCCGCGCACTTTCAGATTGAAAGCTTTCCATGCGGGAAAGTGTTCAAGGTCTTTATTCTTTGCATATGATTCAAGGTGCTCAAATGATCTCCAATACTGAACGGATATTGTTGTTCTGCCGAACCAGCTTCTTTCACCCAAAAAGCCGCTGTTGGGATTGCCGTAAAGCTCTTTTATCATCTTCGGCATTGCCATTGCAACCGGAAACCATTTGTGTATTTTAAGCCAGTTGTTCACCCGCATACCAATTAAGAATACAACAAAATCCCCGTCATATTCCGCAAATTTTCTACCTTTAATTATTTCTGCCATGTTTATCCTTTATATCTTAGCGGCAGCCAAGGCAGCCGCCTACAAAAATTGTTTTTTATTTTTATAGAGCTTTACGAAATTAAGCGAAATCATCCAATCCCAGATTAATTGTCAATTGCTCATTGCTCATTACTCATTGCTCATTGTTAATTAAATGTGTGTACATAAAATTAAGACTGCCCTTTACGGTTTGTTGTATTACATCTTCAGGCATCATAGCACACCTGCCGCGGATAATTAATGCAGCCATGCCGTGAACGAATCCCCATATACCGAAAGTCACAGCATCAACATTTGGATCATTAATGTAACCCTGTTCAATGCAATCCTTAACAGTATCGCGCAGGTAATCATATGAGCGGTTGCCAACATCCCATTCCTGTTTTTCATAGATCTTTTCCGCCACTCCTTTTGCTATGAACATGAGATCATAGTAATCCTTGTTTTCAAGCGCAAACTTCATATAAAGCTCACCCATCTGTGCAAGCTTATCAACCGGATTTTTAATATCATCAAGTGTTTTTTGTAATACGTATAATTTTTCAAATCCTTCTGTATGTATTGCGTGAATGATCTCACCTTTATCTTTGAAATATGAATAAATTGAACCGGGTGAATATTCAATTTTCTCAGCAATGGCGCGGATAGAAACATTTTCCATTCCTTTATCAATAAACAGCTGCATTGCAGTTTTTATTATCAGTCTGCGCATTTCCTGCTTTTCACGTTCTTTTCTGTCTTCTGAACTCATTAAAATAAACCTCGTTTATAAATTGAACAGTGTTTAATAATTGAATGCAATTTAATATATGATTTATTAATTGTCAATAATCCGCTGCTAAATATTTTCTTAAACTGTTGATTTTTTAATTATATAAAATTAATATTATTCACTTTATTTTGACTTTAAAATTTATAAGTATTTAGCAATCATTACAAAGAAATGACTGCATCAATAAATAAAGCTCCCGGGTGGATGAAATTTACCCTCATATTGGCAGGAATTTATAATTTGATATGGGGTTTAATAACTGTAGCAATGCCTGAGTTTTATTTTCAATTCTCAGGTATGCCGCTTACAAATTACCCTGAAATATGGCAATGCGTTGGCATGATTGTTGGTGTTTATGGTATTGGTTATATTATTGCAGCATTTGATCCGTACAAACACTGGCCAATAATCCTGGTTGGATTGCTGGGAAAAGTTTTGGGTCCGTTTGGCTATATCAACGCTTATTATAAAGGATCATTCACGCTCACAGCCGGTATTACAAATATTACCAATGATCTGGTGTGGTGGATACCGTTTACTATTATTCTTTTTAAAGCTTACAGGTTTTATCATACAAAATAATTAATGCCAGAAGATACAACAGAAATTACAAGCGAAGAAAAACCAAGGAATGCGCTGGATATTAAACTTGGCAACTTACCTTCTACCCCGGGAATATACCAGTTCAAGGATAAGAACGGGAAGATAATCTATGTAGGCAAGGCAAAGAACCTTCGCAACCGTGTGCGTTCTTATTTCATGTCTAAGCCTGTGGGTCCCCGCTTGACCAAAATGATATCATTGATAAGGGATGTTGAAGTGATAAACACTGATTCAGAGGTGGAGTCACTTATACTTGAGATGAACATGATAAAGCAGCTTAAACCGCGATATAATGTAAATCTGAAAGATGATAAATCATTCCCTTATATAGTAATTACCAATGAACCATACCCGAGGGTTTTCCCTACACGCAAGAGGCGGAATGACGGCTCGAAGTATTTCGGACCGTACACTGATGTTGGCAACATGAAATTTTCTCTGAAAATGCTTCGTGAGCTGTTTATGATAAGGACATGCAATCTTAATATTACTCAGGAAGCAATTGAAAAGAAAAAGTTCAAGGTTTGCCTGGAGTATCACATACATAAATGCGAGGGTCCCTGTGAAGGCCTGGTAACACAGGCAAAGTATAATGAAATGACAGGTGAGATTGAAAAAGTACTGCAGGGAAAAACCTCTACGCTTATTAAAGAGCTTGATGCTAAAATGCATGATGCTGCTGCTAACGAAAGGTTTGAAGAAGCAGCGCTTATCAGGAACAGGATAGAATCTTTAACTGTATACACAGAAAAACAGAAAATTGTATCAGAGGACTTTTTGGATAAGGATATAATTAATTTTGTGAAAGAAGAAGATGACGCATGTGCAATGATACTGAATATCCGTGACGGTAAGGTAATAGGCAAACGGCATTACTATATAGATACAGTTGAAGATAAAGAACCGGGCGAAATCCTGGAGAATGTGATATTCCGTTATTACAGTGAAAATACTTTTATTCCCGATGAAATTCATTTGCCTGAAGAAGCGCAGGCTGGTGAGAACAGCATTGAAGCATTCACAGAATGGTTCCGGGAAAATTTCGGTAAAAAAGTTGATATTAAAATTCCAAAACGCGGCGAAAAAGTACAGCTCCTTTCAATGGTAAAGGCTAATGCCAGGTATATGCTTGATGAGCTTAAGCTACAGCGGCTGAAGCGCGAGTTTATCCCGAACTCAGTTACATCATTAAAACGTGACTTAAGGCTGACAAAGCTGCCGCGCAGAATTGAGTGTTACGATATTTCAAATATCCAGGGCACTGATACTGTGGCCTCAATGGTTGTGTTCATGGATGGCAGGCCGAAAAAAAGTGATTACAGGAAATTTAAGATACAATCCGCGTTAAATGAAGTCGGCAGACCGGATGACTTTGCCTCGATGCGTGAAGTTATTTTCCGCAGGTTCAGGAAACTGGCAGAGAAGAAAATGTTGACCTCACCCCCTACCCCTCTCCTGGAAGGAGAGGGGAGCAATAACCCTGGGTTATTGGATGATGGGAAATTACAAAATATGCTACCCCCCCTCTCCTCTGAGGAGAGGGGGACGGGGGGTGAGGTTATCAAATCAGATATCCCCTATCAAAAAGAAAAGGCACGTGCGTTAAGAAAAAGAGAGACAGCTGCTGAAAAAAAATTGTGGAATGCTTTAAGGAATAAAAAGACCGGAGATTTCAAATTTAGAAGACAACATCCCATTGGTTACTACATTGTGGATTTTTACTGCAATGAGAAATATTTAATTATTGAAATAGATGGCAGTATTCATGATGAGGAGGATAATAAAGAATATGACAGAATTAGACAGGAACAGCTTGAAAATATCGGATATAAGTTTTTGAGATTCAGCAATAATGATGTGATTAATTCGCTGGATAAAGTACTTGGTGAGATAAATGCTTATTTGACCTCACCCCTCTACGAGTCTTCGACTCGAAGAGTCGTAGACCCTACCCCTCTCCTGGAAGGAAAAGGGAGCAATAGTACCAAAGTATTGGATGAAGATAAAGAAACGGGAGGTGAGGTGTACTCCCCTGATCTCAGCTTTGATGCAATGCCTGACCTTATTGTGATAGATGGCGGTAAGGGGCAGCTTTCAAGTGCGGTTAAGGTGCTGGGTGATCTTGGTTTAAGCGATCTGAATATTATAGGGCTGGCAAAACGGCTTGAAGAAGTATTTCTGCCCGGTGCAAGTGACGCACAGTCAATACCCAAAACATCAAGCGGAATAAAGCTTTTGCAAAGAGTCCGCGATGAAGCGCACAGGTTCGCAATAACTTTTCACCGTTCACTGCGTGATAAGCGTACATTAAAGAGTGAGCTTGAAGAGATAAAGGGAATAGGAAAAACCACTGCACAAAAGCTGCTAAAGGAATTCGGCTCCGTTGAAAGTATTAAAGATATGGTAAAGAATAACTTCGGGGAGTTTGAAAAGCGTGCAGGGAAAAAAGCAGCGGAAAGATTGAAGGAATGGATAGAGGGAGTTCAACAGGAGCAGAATCCTGAAGAAAATCCTGTTATAACATAATCTATGATTTACAGTTCCATATAATTTTTCATTTATTCCCTTGACAAATGCCGAAAACTTCGTTAAAATTACATTAAGGAGATATACAAAAGAAATATACAGGTAACACTTTTTAACGGTCACAGCTTTATTAGTAAGGCAGTCATTTATTTTTTGTTAACTAAACTACCAATGATATGGATAACAAATTATTTGACATCACCATTAAAGATTTTACCGGCATCAATGATCTTGAAAGCTCCAAATACCTTCTGCTTGGTAAGTTCAGGCTTTGTGAAAAAGAGCTTAACGATACCAGGCTTTACCCTACTTACCAGATGCTGATCAATATTTACATGCAGCTTGCCGATATTATGAAGAACCATAACAGGATATTCAATAAGGAATACACCGATGCTATCAGCGAGCAGGAAATGGATGAGAAAATGATGCTCATAAATAACGAGCTTGAAAAAAGCTTTGAGCTTATGCACTGGGCTATAGCTCATTTAAACCGTGTTATTGAGCAGGCTAAAGCGATCTATGATTTTGTGGATAACAGTATTACAATAGAGCCTATCGGAATTAATTCTGATTACAATAAAAACGGTTACTTCATACTTCCCGATAACAGGGACAGGATGTTAAGGATAATGAAATACAGCAGGGATCTTTACAAGGTACTTAAGACTAAGGAGATCGGTAACCGTGAAATGAAGCTGATAACAATTCCAAATGAGGTATTAAGGAATTACATGATATCAGATGACATCATAAACCAGATAATATATATGCTTGATACAGAGCTTGATTTTTCTTACCGGCAGACAATATTGCCTGTAGCAAAAAGGAAATTTTTAAATTATCTTGAGGGCAATCAAAACAATATTTCATGAAGATCAAATGTAAAGCAGCCCTCTTCTTTATAATTTGTATTTTTTCCGGCAGCATAATATTTTCACAGCAGTATGCTGCCGGTATATTTAAGGAAAGAAGAGAGAACCTTAAAGGGAAGCTGAGTGACGGAATTATTGTAATGAAAAGCGGCACTGTTTACCAGAGGAACAACGACGTTGATTATGACTTCAGGCAGTCAAGTAATTTTTATTACTTAACGGGATTTGAAGAACCTGAATCTGCTTTTATTATTGACCCTTCTTCCGATAAGCCATATATTTTATTTGTAAAGCCAGGAAATCCCCAGTTTGAAATATGGGACGGAATATTAGCCGGCACAGATGGAGCTGTATCAGTATACAGGGCTGATAAGTCAATTGATATCAGTGAATTTGAGAATGTATTTGAAAAATATATTTCAGAAGGGAAAAAAATATATTACCCGTATTCGGATAAAAGTCTGAATACATTTATCACCACCTTAAGCAGCAATGTTATTACTGCTGATATTGAGCCTGTGATCGCTGAAATGCGGCTGTTCAAATCTGTTTATGAAATTGAGATGATGCAAAAAGCAATTGATATTACCTGTGACGGTTTGACAGCAACTATGAAAGCATGCAAGCCGGGAATGTATGAGTACCAGCTTCAGGCTGAGCTTGAATATACATTCAAAAATGAAGGCAGCCCCAGGAATGGTTTTCCAAGTATCGTTGGCTCGGGTCCGAACACAACCATACTGCATTATGAGACCAACAGAAGGAAGACAGAAGATGGGGATCTTGTTGTTATGGATGTTGGTGCGGAATACGGATTTTACAGCGCTGATGTTACAAGGACCTTCCCCGTGAACGGGAAATTCTCATTTGCGCAAAAAAAGATATATAATATAGTACTTGCAGCGCAAAAACAGGCTATTGAATTCATCAAACCCGGTGTCCGGTTCAGCCAGGTTGATAGCGTTGCAAGATCAGTTGTAAAAAAAGGGCTTGTTGCAATTGGATTAATAAAAGAAACAGATAATACTTATGGATTTTTTATGCATAGCACAAGCCACTGGCTCGGGCTGGATGTTCATGATGCAGGAAGCTATACATCTGACGGGAGTGAAGCAAGATTCGGAAAAGAAGACAGGCTGCTTGAGCCCGGAATGGTACTGACGGTCGAGCCCGGAATATATATTCGCGAAGGCAAAGAAGGAGTGGACCCTGAATATTATAATATAGGTATAAGGATAGAAGATGATGTATTGGTTACTCAGAACGGCTATAAGCTGCTTTCATGGAAAGCTCCAAAGGAAATAAAAGATATTGAAAAATTGATGAGGGATGGGAAGTAATTTCTATTCCACTAACAGCTCAGGCCTGTACTCAAAATGCATTGTATCGTAGTGATACCACTTGCCGCCCCAGATGAAGCCGTGTTTCTCGAATATCTCAACAATTTCTATCGGTATCTGGTTTTTCCATACCATGTTGCCATCCCACTGCCAGTAATTGCTGTACTTTGTATTGATATCAATTGCAGTGCCGAATGCATGTGTGCTGATACGGTTAGTGCCTGCTATTTTTCGCCAGTTGAAGGTCCCAGCAGTTTTACTTACATATTTGTGGAACTCCGCACCTAACGTTGCTTCAATTTCATCACTTACCTCGCGCATTTTATCAGCAGCACCGTTAACATTATTGAACTGTATTGTACATCCGCAAATAGAGGGCAGCCATTTTACGTTTACAAGATTATTCTGCACCTCGCCTGATGAGGAGCCGTACATTTTTGTGAAGAATGGTTCATATCTAACCCTGCCCGGCTCAAAATCTTCCGCTGGGGGTGAGCTCCAGTCACTGCCTTTGGTATATTTCTGTGACATCATATCTTCAAGGTCAGGGTTATCCAGCATTTCATCATGAGTTTTGCCTGTGATGCCGTCATCCCACTGCATTTTTGTGCCGTCCTTCCAGTACCGGTAATTCTCATCGGCTGATTCAAGGAAATCAGGATAAGCCTTTAGAAGTTTTTTCAATCCTTCAGGTACATTCTTAAGGGTATCAGAACTCTTTACCTTTTTATTTATCTCATTATTTGTTTTATTTACTCCGTTATTTTCAATATTTTGCCTCACCTGCGGCTGGTTGCAGGCAAACAAACTGAAGAACGATATAATATATATTAGAAGATTCATACGTATTTTTTAATTTTGTAAATATACTTCAATGCGGCAAATTCTATAATGCAAAAAGGAAAACTGTATTTAATACCCAATTCTCTAGGCAATGATGATCTGGGCAGGGTCATACCGCCGTATGTTAAGGATATTGTTAATAAGATCGATCATTATATAGTAGAAAACATCAGAACTGCAGCAAAGTTTCTAAAGCTGGCTGGAATAAATAAGTCACTGCAGGATCTGACTTTCTATGTGCTTAATACCAACAGTAAAGAAAGCGATATCACCCAATACCTTGCAGAAGCTGAAAACGGTAAGGATATTGGTTTGATCTCAGAAGCGGGTTTGCCGTGTATTGCTGACCCGGGCTCGGTTATAGTAAAAATGGCGCATCAAAAAGGGGTTAAGGTGATTCCTCTAAGCGGTCCTTCATCAATATTGATGGCATTAATGGCATCGGGTCTAAACGGGCAGAGCTTTGCATTCAACGGTTACCTGCCAATTGATAAAAAAGCCAGAGTCCTAAAACTAAGGGAGCTTGAGAAGAAAGTTAAAAATACAGACCAGACACAGATTTTCATTGAAGCGCCGCACAGAAATGACAGGCTGCTTGAAGAAATATTGGAAACATGCAGCGGTGAATTAATACTTTCAATATCACGAAACCTGACAATGGATACAGAATTCATTGCTTCAAAAACTGTAAATGAATGGAAAAAAAATAAAACTATATTAGGCAAAGAGCCTGTAATATTTATTCTGGGGAAATAGAACATGAAGAACAATTTCAAATTTCTAGCAGCGGTATTAATGATATCTGTGTTAATATTTTCATGCGGTAAAACGGATAAAACTGAAACTGATAAGAATAAAACCACAACTGAAACCAAAAAGGATTCAGTTAAAACTGAACAGACCAAAAAAACTGATACAACTACAGGCAGCACAAAGACCGGGAAGACAGAAATTAAATGGGAGATAACTCCAGCCGGAACGGGAAAATATGATACACCGATAAACGATGTTAACTTAATTGTGAACGGCAAAAAATATTTTATTGAAAAGGAATATTACAATTTCTATGAAACGCCAAAAACTGACTATAAGACAAATAATATCCCGGCTGATGCAGTTACATCATGCCGCGGCTGGTGGGCAGGCGCCGGTGCTGATTACTGGGTGATACAAACCGGCAGCGAGATAACTGTAATGAAAAGAGAGATAGGTGAAACTACAGATGAAAACGGTGAGGCTGGTGATTATGTTGGCAAGCCTGTAAAAGTATCAACAATAAAAGCAGAGCAATAATAAATTTTTTAATACTGTAATCTATGGAAGAAACTGCAAAGAAAACAAGCATCGTATCAAAAGCATTGATCTGGTTTTTGGTCCTCTCAACCGTTGTTGTAATAGGTTTGACCGTTTGGCTTATCGTTGAAAGTGCAAATTTCAGAGGTTAGGGTAAGTACCGTAGTTTTTTTTAAAAACAAAAGTTTATCATAAATTACAGCAGAATCTTTGGCTTTTTGACTCTGCGGATAAATTCATCTTCTTTGCAGAGTCCTCCTACGGAGAGACTCTGCAAAGAACAAAAATTTTTGCGAGGAGCGAAGCGACGAAGCAATCTCACATCTTCGCGGAATTCTTCTTCGAAGAGACTCTGCGAAAACGGAAGTTATCTGTAAAACAAAAAGGACGGCAAAGCCGTCCTTTTTAATAAGCAGTAAACTTTAATTTACCGAAGTCTTATTTGCCGTTAACTGTATCTGAAAGACCTTTACCAGCTTTGAACTTGGCAACTTTTCTTGCAGCAATGTTAATTGTTGCACCGGTCTGCGGGTTTCTTCCCTGTCTTGCTGCTCTTTTTGATACTGAAAATGTACCGAAGCCAACAAGTGATACTTTGCCGCCTTTTTTAAGTGTCTTTGTTACGCAGCCTATAAATGAATCTAATGCGGCCTTGGCAGCTACTTTTGTGGTATCTGCATCTTCAGCCATTTTTGCAATAATTTCTTCTCTTGTCATGTGCTTTAAAATTTAATTGATTAATTTATTTATTTGGAAGTTCTACAAAGATAACTATTTCTTAACAAAATAAAAAATAGTTAATTACGTCTTAAGACTTATGAACCTCACCCCCAATCCCCTCTCCCAAAGGGAGAGGGGTGCAAAAATTCTATATAATGGTTAATTGTGTGAATAAATGTGTGGACCTCACCCCCCTGCCCCTCTCCTAAAAGAAGAGGGGAGCAATTAATCTATAAAATGGTTTATTGTGAGAATATATTGAGAGTTTAATATGTAATACCTTTTTTTGTAAAAATAATTTAGTTAAAATTGCAGCCAAACCAAATTTAGATGAAATTACTTCTTTCTTATCTTAAAAATTACAGGGGATATATAATAGTTGCCCTGGTACTTGCAGCTATTAACCAGATGTTTTCTATGATGGACCCGCTTATTGTAAGGTACATTATTGATGATTATGCCACAAAATTCGATAAATATACCTCAGAGCAGTTTTTTAAGGGTGTAGGTTTGCTGCTGGGCCTGGGTATTGGCGCGGCATTTGTTTCCAGGGTAGCCAAGAACTTCCAGGATTACTATATTAACATGATTACCCAGAAGCTTGGGGCAAGGATGTACGCTGACGGCATAAAGCACTCACTTGAGCTGCCATACCAGGTATTTGAAGATAAACGCAGCGGTGAAACATTAGGCGTTCTGCAGAAAGTAAGAACGGATGTTGAAAAGCTCATAGCACTGGCAATTAACATTGTATATACAACCCTGATAGGTCTGATCTTTGTAACTGTATATTCATTTTCAATTCACTGGGTCATCTTCCCTGTTTATGCCGTTACAGCACCGCTGATAGCATTTATCAGCTCTAAGCTAAGCAAAAAGATAAAGGTAATACAGAAGAAAATTGTAGGTGAAACAACTGCACTTGCAGGCACTACTACTGAATCATTAAGGAATATTGAGCTTGTTAAAAGCTTGGGTTTAGCGGGACAGGAAATTAACAGGCTTAACTCAACCACAGAAAAAATCCTTGGTCTGGAGCTTAAGAAAGTAAAGTTTGTACGAAGCCTTAGCTTTATACAGGGTACAATTGTTAATTTTTTAAGGACATCCATCCTGTTTTTGATGATGTACCTGATATTTTCACGGGTAATAACAGCAGGTGAGTTCTTTTCGCTCTATATATACTCATTTTTTATTTTCGGTCCCCTGCAGGAGCTTGGCAACATAATAAATGTATACAGAGAAACGGAAGTATCACTGAACAACTTCAAGGATATCATTGAAACACCGCTTGAGGTAAAACCTGAAAACCCGGTATCGATCGGTAAGATAGAAACATTTGAGTTTGAAAACGTTACCTTTAAGCATCAGAGTGCTTCAACACATGCGCTTGAGGATATTTCATTTAAAACAACAGTGGGTCAAACCGTTGCATTTGTGGGACCTTCAGGTGCTGGTAAAACAACGCTTGTAAAATTACTTGTAGGCTTATATACACCGCAATCAGGAATGATATGTTATAACGGAATACCCGGGGGTGAAATTGATTTTGATAACCTGAGAAGCCAGATAGGTTTTGTGACACAGGATACACAATTGTTTGCTGGCACTATCAAGGAAAATCTTTTATTTGTGAATCCGAACGCAACAGATGAAGATATAATGGACGCACTGAATAAAGCCGCATGCCAGAATCTTTTGGCAAGGGCTGATAAAGGTATTGATACGGTAATAGGTGAAGGCGGCGTAAAGGTATCCGGCGGTGAAAAGCAGAGACTATCCATAGCGCGCGCACTTTTGAGGAAACCGAGACTGCTGGTGTTTGATGAAGCAACATCAGCACTTGATTCATTAACCGAAGAAGAGATAAGCCAGACCATCCGCGATGTATCAGCAAGGACGGACCATATCACAATTCTGATTGCACACAGGCTTTCAACCATCATGCATGCAGATAGAATTTACGTTCTTGAAAAAGGCAGCATGGTTGAAGAAGGCAGGCATGAAGAGCTGATCGAAATGAAGGGACTTTATTATGCAATGTGGCGCCAGCAGATAGGCGAACGTCACAGGCGCGAAGGGAACGGTGCTGCGCTTCCTGAAATGAAACATAAAGAGCTTGTAAAATAAAACAGTTGGTGGTAAAATCATGTAAAAAGGTTAAAGTAAATGAAATTTATTTTATCCAAAAATTTGTCACTCATTTTAAACCCATTGATTATATCTAAATATTGTATTAAAATTACGTATGCAAAATACTACCACATCCCATCAGATCGGATCTGATACCACAACAGAAATGGTCAGGGTTCAGGTGTTCCCTGAATATATCCCTGAGCAATCAAGCCCTGAAGTAAACCGTTTTTCTTTTTCTTACAGGGTAATAATCACCAATATAGGCACAGAAAAGGTAAAGCTTCTTTCGCGCCACTGGCTGATAATAAATGCCGAAGGCGACCAGGAAAAAGTTGATGGCCCGGGTGTAGTTGGCTATACCCCTGAGCTTGAGCCCGGCGAATCGTTTGAGTACTCCAGCCACTGCCCAATTAATACTAACTGGGGAACCATGGAAGGCAGCTATACCATGATGCGCTCAGGCGGTGAGAAGTTTGAAGCTATGATAGAGCGGTTCTATCTTGTAAGCGATGAAGTTTTAGCTTAAAAAAAATTATTTAACCTTATTTTTTATATAAAGCGATGTTTTCTCCGGCATTGCTATAATTCCCCTTACTTAAAAAATTATCAAATTAACAGATCATTTTACAGGCTGGTCAAGCTCACCGGCTTTCTTTATGAGCCACTCCCTGAAACCCGAAACCGGGATATCCATTATATCTTTCTTAAGCTTTGTCACTGAACTTTCTTTTTCTTTAAGCTTTATTTTAAGCAGCTCAGATACAAAATTTATGAACTGAGAGTATATCTTCTTAGCCTGCCCGCTGAGATTTTTATCCCTGGTTAAATAATGCTTATAGGTATCTATAAGTGATACCAGCTCTTCGTAATAAGAAAGCTCGTAATAAATAATAACAAGCAGGTTCTTTATATCAATTTTCATATTTGATATTTCCAGGTTTATCTTTGAAAGATGCTTAAGGGCAGATTCATAATTCCCGCGGTTGAACTCTATCATTGCGGTACAGTACTGCACGATCTCCTCTTTTCTTTCAGGGTTAAGCCTTTTTTTGTATTCATTTACAAACTGTTCCGCCCACTTCAGCTCCTTTAAAATTGAAGCATTCCGCACTGCATTGGTGAAAAAGTAGGGTTCAATATGGCCTTCAGGTACCAGGTTCTTATCCATTATGCTTTTTGTTATATCAAACTGGTGCCGCCTGTATTCATCTTTTCCTTTGTTTACCATCTCGTAACAGTACTGGATAAGAACAAGCTCAATATTATAATGGTCACCCCCTGAAAGCTTTGATTCAAATTTATCCCTTTTCAATCTGAGATCAAAGAAATATTTTTCTTCACCTGTGTTAAGCAGCATAAGCATATTGTAATACAGCGAGGAAAGTGTAACTTCAGCCGGGTCCTGTTCAGAAAGATAATCTGTAACCTCCCTGTAAAACTTCAGGTCAAATTTAACATTCAGGCCCCGCTCCCATGCCCCAAGCCTGATATACATCAGCATTGATACGCTTACAAAATACTCTATGAACTCATCCAGCTCATTCTGCAGGTTTTTGACCATTGACTTTTCGTCCTGGTTAAGATGCCTCCCGTTCATAATGGTAGTATACTTAAACTTCGATTCGTAATATCCAAAGCTTCTTTTAGCAGATGCAAAAAGTGTTTCAAGGCTTTTGGTTCTTTTTTCAAAGAGTGTAAGCATTTCCTTTTCACGAAGCTTATCAATAAGCTTAACATTATATTCAAGCGTGCTTTCCCTGAAACCCTTAACACCTATGTATTCCATAACAAGTCCATTCACAAGGGAAAACAGCTTGCGCATACTGGCACTGCTGTACTTTTTCCCGGGGTATACTTTGCCAAAAATATGCTCATCTGTTAATGTTTTTGAATCGAATAAAGGATAATATTTCTTAATGGCATCATAAAATCTTATCACCTCACTGCGGTTATTAAAAAAAGGTGAGCGTATAAACCTGCCGAATTCCTTAAGCTCGGTTTTATTCAGCCTGCCAATAGTTTCAGAAAGTTGTGTGTTCTTCATAAAATAGAATGGTTTTTTATGCCACGGTATTATTGAATTTAGGCTGAATTTATGATTTTTTTGAACAAAAATTCAACCATTTCCCCAGCTACCTTAAATTTTGTGCCACAATTAAACAAAACTTTCTTTGTTACGGCAGAGATGAAAATATATTTTTGCTCATGGATCTGGTCGTCCTCAAATTTCAGGCAAAAAAACAGTTTTACCTCTTCTAAAAAAGAGGACGACCAAGGCAGGAACGCTGAGTATGATTTTTTTTACAAGGCGTTCTGTCTTCTTAAACAATTTCCATAAATTTATGATATGAAAAAAGATATTCTAAAAATATAAACAGGATTAACATCATGAAAAAAATAATTGCAATAACAGCTTTATTTATCGTCTCTTTTTTTTCTGTAAATTTCAACGGCTGCGGTGCGGTGGGAGTTTTTATTATCCTGCTTAACGAAATCCAT
>CAZOAP010000056.1:0-15171 GCA_964577645.1 uncultured Ignavibacteriales bacterium | reverse complement strand
CCATGCCTTTTCAGCAATACGAGTTCTATCAAAAATACACTGCCGTATGATACCGTTGTAGCTATAGATGCGCCGCGTATACCCAGCTTAAAAGTAAAGATAAGAAGGGGAGAGAGTATTATTTTTAAGGCAAATACAATTAGCAATAACCTGAATGGTGTTTTTGTATTTCCGTGTCCACGGAAAATGGCGCTGCCGGATTCAAACAGTATTATTGCAGGAAGTAATACCATTATGGGAAATAAATATTCATTGGCAAGAATTGCTTTCGGTGCATCAAGATTTGTAAAGCCGTATAGGACCGGAAGCAAAGGAATCATGATTGCTGCAATAAGCAAGCCCCATATTACGGAGTTCACCAGGTTCAATGTACCGATATGCCGTGCTGAATCCTCATCTTTTGCCCCGACAGATTGCGATACCAGTGCATTTGTACCTATGGGAACCAGCTCACCCAGTGCAAAGGCTCCCCATGAAAGAAATGTACCCACAGCAAGTGCCGCCAGATGCTCACTTGAGAGCTTTCCTATCCAGTATGAATCAAGTATAGCAACAGCGAGGCTTCGTCCAAGGTTCTGGAAGAACACCGGCCATGCCAGCCGTATTATCTGCCTGTTTAAATTTCCTGAAGTTGTTAGCAAGTGATTATATAGTTATGAAAATTTTACGCGGGTAGCTTTAATGATGTTGTAATTTCAAAGATTACATTAAGAATTTCTTATCTTTTCACATCAAAAAAACTTCTCAAAAGCTCTCCGCACTGTGCATCCATTATTCCGCCCGTAACGCTAAGCCTGTGATTCAGAGCTTTATTATTGGTAATATTGAGCACACTGCCGCAGGCACCTGATTTATTATCATAAGCGCCGAAATACAGCGCATCAAGCTTTGCAAGTACTATTGCACCTGCGCACATTGAGCAGGGCTCAAGGGTAACATACATAGTACATCCCAGTAATACTTTTGATGTAAGGTATTCAGCCGCTGATGTAAGAGCTATTATTTCAGCATGAGCTGTCGGGTCTTTTAAAGTTTCAACCTGGTTATGTCCTTTACCGATTATCATGTTATCAAAAACTATTACCGCGCCAATGGGAATTTCATTTTTCTCATAAGCTTTTTCTGCTTCTTTATAAGCATACTGCATCCATATTTCGTGCTGAGACATCACAGATTTAACAGATTAAATGATTTCACTGATTTGTTATATATTTGAATTTATGAATCTTTTAATTTGAAGACTTTTTGCACCAAAATTGATTAATAAACCAATTTCTAATTTGTATGCTTTAAGATAATTGAGTAATTGAGAAAAATGATTATCACTTATTTCACCAATTGCTTTTAATTCTACAAGAACTTTATCCTCGATTAAAAAATCAGCAATTCTTGTACCTACTTTAACATTATCATAAAAAATATCCTGTTCTAACTCTCTTTTAAAAATGATACCTGATTTTTCAAGTTCAATAGCCAGACTTTTTTGGTAGATCACTTCGGGGAAACCATTGCCAAGAAATGAATGTACTCGCATAGCACATCCAATTATTTTTTCGGTCAAATCAGAATATTTATAATTTCCCTGTTTCATTTTCTGTGAAATCAGCTAATCTGATTAATCAGCGATTGTCTTTTGATATTTTCTTCAATTCCTGCAGTTTATTTAATGCATCCAGGGGAGTCATATTTTCAAGATCTATTCTTGCAAGAATATCATTGAGCTCATTATCCTTATATTCAAACAGGTTTATCTGGAACTCATCTTTTCTTCTGGAACGTTCCTCACGTTTTTCGAGGTTGCCAAGAATTTCCTTTGCACGCTTTGTTACCATATCCGGCAAACCTGCCATCTGTGCAACATGGATGCCGAAGCTGTGATCTGCGGTTCCTTCGTTTATTCTATGTAAAAATATAATTTTATCGCCAACTTCCTTTACTTCAACCCTTGAGTTCTTTATCCTTGGGTACAGACTTGCCAATGCATTTAATTCATGATAATGCGTAGCAAATAATGTCTTTGCTTTTGCCTTCGGATTTTCGTGGATGTATTCCGTAATTGCCCAGGCTATCGAAATACCATCATATGTACTTGTGCCTCTGCCAACCTCATCAAGAAGCACAAGGCTTTTTGGTGAAAGGTTATTCAATATATTTGCTGATTCCTGCATTTCAACAAGGAATGTACTTTCACCTCTTGCAATGTTATCCATTGCTCCAACTCGGGTAAATATCCTGTCGCATATACCGATTTTTGCTTTCTTTGCAGGTACAAATGAGCCTATCTGTGCAAGCAATACAATTAATCCAACCTGCCTTAAGTAGCTTGATTTACCGCTCATGTTGGGTCCGGTTATTATTATAACCTGTGTATCTGCAGGGTCAAGCGATGTATCATTAGGCACGAACTTCTCACCTGCCGGCAGTAACTGTTCAATTACAGGATGCCTGCCTTCAGTTATTTCCAGTGTATCACCTTCGTTAAGCTCAGGTTTTGTGTATTTGTATAATTTAGCAATTTCCGCAAAGCCAAGCAGAACATCAATTATACCTATCATTGCTGCGTTCATCTGGATATCATTGGCGTACTCTACTACCTTCTCCCTTACATCTGCAAAGAGTTTTGCCTCCAGCGCTGATATTTTTTCATTGGCAGTAAGTATCTTTTCTTCATATTCTTTAAGCTCCTGCGTTATGAATCTTTCAGCATTCACAAGAGTCTGTTTGCGTATGTAGCCTTCAACTCCATCAGCTTTCACAAGGTTTGCTTTGGATATTTCGATGTAATAGCCAAATACCCTGTTGTAGCTTACTTTAAGTGAATTTATCTTTGTTCTTTCACGTTCCTTACGCTGGTAATTTTCCATCCATGCCTCGCCGCTGTTGAGAATGCTTCTAAGCTCATCAAGCTCTGTGCTGTAACCGGGCTTAATGGTGATCTTGCTTTCCATCTGTATAGATGTATCTTCATTAATAGAAGCATCAATAAGTGAGGCAAGGTCATTTAATTCTTTAAGATTGCTGTTAATATCCTTTAACGTCTTTGCTTCTGCTTTGCTTAATTCATTTTTTACTTCCCCGATATTCTTTAATGAATATTTCAGGTTGATGAGATCCCTTGCAACAGCACGTGCAGTAGCTATTTTTGAGATCAGCCTTTCAAGATCACCGATATTTTTGAAAAGTGATGTCAGGTTTCCTGCAAGCGGCTTGTTTTCATAGAATTCTGTAACGCATTCCTGACGTTTCTGAAGCTGTGTGAGCTTTTTTAAAGGACGCGATATCCAGTTCTTAAGAAGCCTTGCACCCATTGCCGTCTGTGTGCGGTCAAGTATTGAAATCAGCGTGCCTTCACGGTTGCCGCCTGAAATGGATGATATTATTTCAAGGTTTCTTTTTGTGGAATCATCCAATACTATATAGTCGCTGGTATCATAATATGAAATTTTATTTATATGGGTAATGTTGCCTTTTTGTGTTTCGTTCATGTAGCTCAGTATCCCGCCGGCAGCAATTACACCAAGGGGATATTCTTCAACACCAAATCCTTTTAATGATTTTGTTTTGAACTGTGAGAGCAGAAGCTCATTGCAGTAATCAAAATTGAATATCCATTCATCAAGCTTTGTAATGGTTACTCGCTTTTGTACAAGCGGGTTATGCTCCATATCAAGTATGCTGCTGTATAAACCCTTTTGTGTCTTTGAAATTATCACTTCGGCAGGGTCAATAAGCTCTATCTGGTCTTTGATATTCCTGAAAGGAACCTCGCATGCCATAAATTCACCGGTGGAGATATCACAAAATGCAAAGCCGCACTTTTCATCTTTTGTAAAGATACAGCAGATATAGTTATTGCTTTTATGGTCAAGCAGCTTATCAGAAAATGTTAAACCGGGAGTAACGACCTCTACCACATCACGTTTAACTATTCCCTTTGCAAGCTTTGGGTCTTCTAGCTGCTCGCATACAGCTACTTTATAGCCGGCTTTAACAAGCTTTGGTAGGTAATTATCCAGCGCATGGTGCGGAAAACCTGCAAGAGCAACTTCAGATGCGGAGCCGTTTGAGCGTTTAGTAAGCGTTATTCCCAGAACTTTTGATGCAATGGCCGCGTCACTTTCGAAAGTTTCGAAAAAATCACCCATACGGAAAAGCAGTACCGTATCCGGGTACTTTGCTTTGATCTGGGAATATTGGCGCATTAATGGGGTCTGGGTTTCAGCCATTAAATCAGTTTAAATGCTTGGGAATCAGCAAAAATACCTTAAAATTGAAGGAGATTCAATTGAGAAATAAGTAAGAAACCAATCAGTAATATTATGACTCTCGGATCATATACAGCCTGTTATCTTCAACAAGGTACATCATTGGCGCAATAGGAATTTTGGGATATACTTTCCTGAGGCGGATAGTTTCACTGAGTATGAAATCTATTTCATTACCTATGCCGAATTTTGGAACTGATTCCTCAAATTGTTTTTCTGCCTGTTCTTTTGTCCATCCTGCACGGTTAACCATACCTTCGATGAATATATCTCTCTTTGAAGCAAGATTAACCATCCCGCAGTGATTATGACCTATGAGCGCAATTTGTTTTGCACCGCCAACAGAAATAGCAAATGATACTTTGAATTCACTATACCTTAAATTAGCACCACCTGACCTGATTATAAATGCAAAGTTATCGGGTATATTCATATGTTTTCTGTTGTCCATACACATTCCAATCAGCAATTGAGCGCTGGTGTATGTTGTAAACGGCTTGTTTAAGTTGTGATATTCCAACAGATTGCCTATAGGCTGATCTTTGTATATTTCAGGAATATCTGTTACTTTATCAATTCTTACTAATCTATCCATAAATTGAGCTTTTTATTTGTGTTAATAAATTAAGTCTGGCAAAAATATAAAATTTTATCATACCATAAAATGTCAATTTAATTAAACCATATAAATACTTAATTTGCCTGAATAATATAAATCGTATCCCTGTAAAGGGAGCTTAAAATACTGCATGTTTATAACATTTGAAGGACTGGATTTTTCAGGAAAATCTACACAGGCTAAATTGCTGCATGAATTTTTATTATCCAAAAAGATAAAATCGATATTACTGCGAGAGCCCGGCGGGACAACTATTTCAGAAAAAGTACGGGAGATCATCCTTGACCGTGAACACATAGAAATGACACCGCTAACTGAATTCATGCTTTTTTCAGCATCACGCTCACAGCTTGTAAGCCAGATCATCAAACCTCATCTGAAGAAAGGTTATGTTGTTATATGCGACAGGTATTATGATTCATCAACTGCCTACCAGTCATATGGCGGCAGTCTGGAACTAAAGCAGGTACAGAAAGTTAATGATATAGCAACAGGCAGCTTAAAGCCTGATATGACAATATTTATTGACCTACCTCCAAAAACGGCTTTTAAAAGAGCTGCTTTAAGAGGGAAAGATAAGGACAGAATGGAAAACAAGAATTTAAAATTTTATAACAAGGTTTATAAAGGTTTCCATCAAATAGCAAACCAAAATAAGAAAAGATTTGTTGTTATTAAGGGAACACTTACCATCGATAAAATTCACGCCATTTTAGCAGAAAAATTAAGTAAAAAATTAAATATCAAAATATAAATTTCTCATGATCAAAATTAAATATCTTTCAAGGCTCTCGCTTATTCTGACTGTTTTTATTGTTTTTACAGGTGCAAGGTTCAACGGACCAGGTGGTGATGATGATGTATATACACAGATAAACAAGAACATGGATGTTTTCGGCAAGCTGTATAAGGAAATAATGCTTGATTACGTTGATGAAATAGACGGCGATAAGTTCATGAAGGCAGGCATTGAAGGAATGCTGGGAACACTGGATCCCTACACGAACTTCCTGGATGAATCACGCAAAGATGAGATTGACCTCATTACAACCGGTAAATACGGTGGAGTCGGAATATCCGTAGGTATGAAGGACAGCATGATAATCATAACAGATATACTTGACGGTTACTCAGCGCAGAAGGAAGGTATAAGAAGAGGGGATAAGATAATTGAAATTGACGGTACTTCCATGCTTGGGAAAAAAGTTGTTGACGTGAGGACCTATACTCGCGGCGAGCCCGGTACTACAATGAAAATGAGGGTCCTGCGCGGTGATAAGGAAATGGAATTTACTTTGACAAGACAGGAAATACAGCTTAAGAATGTAAGCTACAAAGGAACGATAGAAGACGGCATAGGCTATATTAAGCTTGACCGTTTCAGCCGATATGCTGAAAATGAAATTGTTGACGCAATAACAGAAATTAAAGCTAAGGGTGATGTAAAAGGTGTTATACTGGATCTTAGAGGCAACCCCGGCGGCTTGCTTGATGCAGCAATAGGCATACTTAACAAATTTACAAATAAAGGTGACCTGCTTTTAACAACAAAGGGCAGGAAGCTTGATTCAGAACGGAAATATTTTGCAACAGAAAATCCCATGCTGGGAAAAGATGTACCTTTGGTTCTGTTAATAGACGAGAATTCTGCTTCAGCAAGTGAAATAGTTGCAGGCGCTATACAGGATCTAGACCGCGGAGTACTTGTGGGCACAAAATCTTTCGGTAAAGGGCTTGTACAGGTTTTTCAGCCGCTCAGCTTTGGAAATCAGCTTAAAATTACCAACCAGAAATATTTCACGCCAAGCGGCAGGTGGATACAGGCAAAGAATTATTTCAAAGAAAATAAATACGGTGTATTTAAACCGAATCCCTACTTTAACCAGAAAGAATTTAAGACTCTTGGCGGCAGGATAGTATTTGCGGAAGGCGGAATTACTCCTGACCAGATAGTTGATGTAATTAAGGATAACGAGCTTCTTGAAGCACTGAACTATGAAGATATGTATTACCGCTATGCTGTTAAATTTGTAGAAGAAAATCCGGACGGCACTAACTTTGTTATGAATGATATAGTCTTGGGTCAGTTCTTTAATTACATCACAACCACTGATTTTTCATATAATTCCAGCGCTGAGCTTGAGCTTGCACAGCTAAAGAAAGAAACTGATGATAAAATGTATTCTGAAAAAGTAAAAAGCTATATCGGTTTGCTTGAAGGTGAGCTGAAATCTGAGAAGTTCAAAGATTATGAGAATTCAAAACCGATAATAAGGCAGAAGCTTGAGTCAGAGATATTAAGAAGATATAATAAACCTGAAAAGCTTGTGGTTGAATCAGCCCTTAAGGATGACCAGCAGCTGCAGGAAGCTTTAAGGATCATTAAGGATAGAGGCTTATATAACAGCATGCTTGAACCGAAATAATTATTACCGGGCATAAAAAAAATTGAGTATTGAAACAATATTGATCCTGTTCGGTATTGGCATAGCTGCAGGTATCTTATCAGGCTTATTTGGTGTAGGGGGCGGTATTATTATCGTCCCTTCTCTGCTTATGGTATATGCGTTTAATCATTTTGATTCACCTTACATTGTACATATTGCAATTGCAACCAGCCTGTTTACAATAATATTCACCAGCCTGTCATCATCTCATAAACATTTCAGCCATGGCAACGTTGAGTGGAAAGCGGCTCTTTACATAGGTGCTGCAAGTGCTATTACTGTATTTTTGTTCTCCAAAATTGCTATCCTGCTTCCGGGGGAAATACTGAAGAAAACATTCTCTATAGTTCTGCTTATTGTAGCTGTAAAAATGCTGCTAGAAAAGAAAAAGAAACAAGCAGATACAGGAGAAAATAAGCCTGAAGAGCTTAATAAATGGATATGTCTTGGAATAGGGGCCTTAAGCGGTGCAATAGCTGCTTTTTCAGGGTTAGGCGGGGGAGTATTTGTAATTCCATTAATGCATTATTTAATGAAAGTACCAATTAAGAAAGCTATCGGTACATCATCTGCAGCAATATTAATTACCGCAGCTGCGGGAGTATTAAGTTATTTTATCAATTCTCCTGCAGGATCTGTAAGTATCCCTTATTCATTCGGCATGGTGGATACAATTGCTGCGCTGCCTGTTATTGCAGCCTCAATTCCGTTTGCAAGGGTAGGTGTTTATATCAACAAAAAGACACATCATTATGTGCTGACAAAATTATTTGCTGTTTTCATTATCATTGTTTCCCTCAAGCTTATCTTTTTCTGAAACAGTATTTTCAGAAACATTATTCTCACCAGTATTTCCGTTCCCGTTATTCTTAACTGAAAACTCCTCGTATGCATTAATAATATCTTTGACAAGCCTGTGGCGTACAACATCCTTCTTTTCAAGGTAAACAAATGCAACACCGTCAACATTTTTAAGTATATTCTGTATCTGCACCAGGCCTGAGGTCTGTTTGGATGGCAGATCTATCTGAGTTATATCACCTGTGATAATACTTTTGGAATTTATTCCCAGCCTAGTTAAAAACATCTTCATCTGCATGGCTGTTGCATTCTGAGCTTCATCAAGAATAAGGAAAGCATTATTCAGAGTCCTGCCGCGCATATACGCAAGCGGGATTATTTCAATGATATTCCTTTCAAAATAAGTTTTAAGCTTATCCATAGGTACCATATCTTCAAGGGCATCAAAGAGCGGCTTTAAGTAGGGATTCACCTTCTCAGAAAGATCACCCGGCAGAAAGCCTAGACTTTCACCTGCTTCAACAGCAGGCCGTGAAAGTACTATACGGTTTATCTTCTTAGCCTTAAGAGCGGCAAGCGCTATTGCTACTGCAAGGTATGTCTTTCCTGTTCCTGCGGGTCCGATAGCAAATACTATTTCGTTTGTTTTTGTTTTACTGAAAAGCTCTAGCTGCCCCATGGTTTTGGGCTTAATGAAATCACTTTTTTCAACTAAAATGACATCGTCAAGCTCTTCACGTTTTATGCCTACGCGTCTTTCCAATGCAGCATCCTGTGAGCCTGTTACCAGCTCTATTATCAGGTTCACATCACCTTCAGTTATCTTACCCTGCCTTTTCTGCAGCAGAATAAGCTCCTTAATAATAGTATCCAGCATTGAAACTTCATCTTCTTCGCCTTTTAAATATATATTTTCGCCCCGTAATGTAAGGTTAGAAGCAAAGCGCTCCCTGATAAGATCAATATTCTTATCACTTATACCTGCAAAGTTAACAAGGTCAACACCTTCTAATACAATGTTTTTTTCTGTTATTGCCAAATTATTTGTTCCTGTTTTATGTTAAATAAACAAGCCCTTGAACCGAAGTCCAAGGGCCTGAATTAATACTTTGTTCTAAGTTAAGACAAAGTCAGAATTAAGAAGCGTTAATTATTTCTTAACGTCTTTCTTTTCATCTTTCTTTACATCTTTCTTCTCATCTTTTTTTACGTCTTTCTTTTCATCTTTCTTAACGTCTTTTTTAACGTCTTCCTTCTTCATATCGGTGCCTTCGGTCTTCTTAACTTTTCTGGTCTTTCTGTATTTCTTTGACTTCATTTCAGCTTCTTTTTTCTGAGCGTCTGTCAAAGTTGGGATCTTCATGCACTGACCTGGATAGATCAAGTTAGGATTGGTTACCTTTTTGTGTCTAGCATTTTTCAGAGCATCAGCGTTAGCAACGCCATTTTTGTTAGCATCCCAGATTGCGGGCCAGTAATACGGTGAACCGTATTTCATTTTGGAGATTTTCCATAAGCAGTCACCTTTAACAACAGTGTAACATGCTTCCGGGGTCTTCATGCCTTCCCAATCTTCAAGTTTCTTCTTCATAGAAGCATACCTGTCCTGGAATTCTGGTAAGCAACGAGCTTTATCTTTTGAAATTTCGTCGAAGTACATCTTACGAGCGTCAGCTGGTGTTCCAACTTTACCGTTGATTTTCTTCTCTGTCTCTTCAAATTTCTTTCTGAAATCAGCAACACCGCTTTTTGTTGTACCAACTAAAGCGTAAAGATCTGACTCGCATTTTTCGAGTTCTTTATCTTTGTTAGCTGAGGTCTGTTTTAAGCCGTCGATCTCGCTTGTTAAAGCGGTTAATCTTGACTGTAAGTTTGACTTTTCAGCATTGAGCTCGTCCATCTGTCTCTGCCATTCTTCTTCATCCATCTCTTCCATCTGCTGGTCGTCGTCATCATCATCATCATCCTGTGCAAAAATGTTAGCATTGTTTAATGTTAAACCTAATGCTAAGAAGAATAAAATAAATAATTTATGTAATTTCATTATTATTTACCCATCCCGTCTACGCATGACTTGGTTTTTGCCATATCGTCATTGCATTTTTTAATTTTTGCATCTTTATCTGAAATCTGTTTCTGTAAAGAAGCTTTTTCGTCTTCTTTAGCTTTTACCTGTGAGCGTAAGCTTTCAACTTCTGCTTTCAGGTTGTTTAAAGCTTCCATCTGCTCTTCGTCAACACCGCCGCCGCAACCAACCATGAAAGCTGATCCGGAGAACATTGCTGCTATTAAGAGCATATAAAGCTTGCTTCTTAAATTTGCCATTGAAATACCTCCTGTATTAAATTGGCTTGTTTATAAATAGGTTAATTAACGTAACAAATATAGCTTTTTTGTTATCGTTTGTCAAGTACTATTCTAAAAAACTATACAGTCATTTATTGCGAAAATAAGGGAAAAACGAAGAAAATGGATATAGTGTACTAAAATTGATACAGTTAATTTTGCAAATTATTATATAAAATTCTGCTTTTTCTGAACTCTTTTGATCTCTCAAGTGCTTTCTTTCTGTCTTCCTCGTTCATTAAAGGAATCTTTAAAACCTGTCCCGGGTATAAAAAGTTAGGATCATCAATTTCGGTTTTGTTGGTTTCCCATATAGCTGGCCATAAATACGGGGTCCTGTATTTCTTCATAGAAATTTTCCAAAGGCAATCACCCTTCACTACATTATAATTATCTTTCACTTCAGCAAACTGAGTTACATTTGAGTAACTGTCAATTATTTTTTTCATGCTGTAGAACCTGTCAGAAAACTCAGGAAGGCATTTAATCTTTGAAGCAGAAATATTTTGAAAATAATTCTTTGCGGCATCATCGGGTGAGTTGCCCCTGCTCTTTAGATAACCTTCAGCTTCATCAAATTTTCTTCTGTAATCAGCAACCTGCTCTTTAGTTGCGCCAACAACAGCATAAAGCTCCTTTTCACAATCAAAATCTTCTGCATACTGGTTCAGCAGCTTAAGGCTGTCTATTTCAAGGTTCAGTGTATCAAGCTTTGCAAGCAGCTTAATTGCATCCACGGCATATAGATCCCTTACATATTCCCACTGTTCCTGGTTAAGCTCATCAGGAAGCTTTTCAGAAAGCTTCTCTGTCTGAGAGAAACTTACAGAAATTGTTGATACGAACAGAATAAGATATGTAATTAATGCCTTTAGCAATATATTTTATTTTGATAGTTTATATGTTTCAACAAGCTTAATACCGTTATCATATCTTAATATATTAAGCTCAGAATTGATGCCGTGGTAATCTAATGATATTTTTGATTTAATTGCATCGTAATTTACCAGATTTTTCAGGGCAGTATTCAGCTCCTCACGTGATTTTGCCCCGTCACCTACCAGCTTAAATATCATTTTACCTGTATCATAACCGAACAGGAAATTCTTTGATAATTTAAATTTGGATTTTTTTATATTCTCTTTCAAAGCAATATATTCAGGGTTATCATTATCCGGGTAATACTCAGATTCAAATATTACATTCTTTAAATATACCTTATTATCTTCAAGAGTTTTTTCGTTGTTCCAGTCACCGGTACCTGCAATATACATGCTTAACCCGTCAGAAAAAAGCTGAGGTACAATTACATTTATTTCACCAGGATTTGCAATAGGTATATATATTGCATCAATAACACCCTGTATGAATTTTGTGGTTTCCGGCTTTAATTTGTATGGTTTTATATTCATAGTATCTATCATCTTTTTTGCATTTTTGCCAAACATATAATAAATACTCACATCCATATTCATAGATACTGATGAATCAATTAATGACCATCTTACACCGCTTGATTCCAGTTTTTGTTTCTGAGTCAAGTTCAGGTTAGCAGCATTGATAAAAAGATCGTTATCCTTAATGTAATTAATAATTGCATTTATCTGGTCAGTAATTGTCTGGGGATCTTTTGCATAGGTCTGTGTTATAAGAACCTTGCCGCCCATAGTCTTAACTTCATTTTCGAAATGTTTCCGGAAATTATCGCCGTAAGTTTCATCTGCAATTATTGCAAAATTCTTCAGACCGTTCTTTTTAATAAGATAGTCAGCCATTAACTTTCCCCGAACTTCGTAGCTTGGGTTCAGCTGGTAAACGTAGTTGTAATTTGCAGCAAGGTCGTCACCTGTTGCTGTGGGTGATACTATAGGCATTTTGTAGAACGGACCGTTATTAGCAGCCTCTGTCAGCTCACTGCTGAAAACCGGACCGATAACGCCGATAATACTTTCATCTTCTCCAAAACCTTTTATTACTTCGTTGGCTGTAACCGGATCGCGTTTTGTATCCATAACCTCAAGCGTAACCTTCACAGGTGCATTTTTGCTGTACTCAGTTAATGCAAACTTAATACCGTCAAGTATTTCTGTGCCCAGCTGCTTTTTAGTATTATCTTCAGATTCACTGAACATCGGCAGCGCGACACCTATCTTAACAGTATTTTGTGAATATACTGTTAAAGCATTTATGAAAATTAACCCGATAACAAATGTTATTATAAATTGTATTTTAAATTTGTTATTTGGCATTTGAAATTTGTGTTTATCTATTCCCATTCTATAGTAGAAGGCGGCTTATTACTGATATCATATACCACCCTGTTTATTCCTTTTACATTATTTGTGATGCCTGTTGAAATTTCCTCAAGTGCCTTTGGGGGCATAGGGAACCAGTTTGCTGTCATTCCGTCAACACTTTCAACTGCCCTAAGGGCAACTACTTTCTCATAAGTTCTTATATCACCCATAACCCCTACAGTTGAAACCGGCAGAAGAACTGCAAAAGCCTGCCATATTTTATCATAAAGATTGTGTTTATGAAGGTTTAACCTGTAAATATAATCTGCTTCGCGTAATATATCAAGTTTTTCTTTTGTAACATCTCCAAGAATCCTTACTGCCAGACCCGGACCCGGGAAGGGATGCCTGCCAAGTATTTCCTGCGGTACTTTTAACAGCTTGCCTATTACACGTACTTCATCCTTGAATAGTTCCCTGAATGGTTCTACAAGCTGCATATGCAGAGATTTTGGCAGTCCGCCAACATTATGATGTGATTTTATTGTTACCGAGGGGCCCTGGAACGATGAAGATTCTATCACATCAGGATATAGTGTACCCTGTATCAGATACTTTATCTTCTTACCGCCGTTATTCTGCTTTTTAGCAAAATCCTGGAATACATCTATAAAGGTCTTGCCGATAATTTTTCTTTTTTTCTCAGGATCACTGACACCCTTTAAGCGGCTTAAGAAAATTTTGGATGCATCAATGAACTTTAAATTTAGCTTTTTGGAAAAATATTTTACAATTTCTGAGCTTTCATTTTTCCGCATCAATCCGTTATCAATATGAACACAGATAAGATTTTTCCCAATGGCCTTATTTATCAGGTATGCGGCAACAGCGGAATCAACGCCGCCGCTCATAGCGCATATTGCCTTTTCTTTGCCTATAGTTTGCTTTATCTCTTTTACTTTTTCATTAATGAAAGAGCCCATCTGCCATTTGTTCTTTACCTTGCATATCTTATAAAGGAAGTTGTTCAATATCTTTGTTCCCTGCTGAGTATGATTTACCTCAGGGTGGAACTGTACACCGTAAATTCTTTCCTTAACTGCTTCAAAGCTGCTTATCAGCCCGTTCTCGCTTCGGGATGTTGGCTTGAATCCTTTGGGCAGTTTTTTTATATGGTCATGGTGGCTCATCCATACAGTGAGCCTGTTTGATACACCGGCAAGTATTCCTTTGCGGGAAATAAGCTTAATGCCGGTCTTTCCAAACTCCCTTGTTTTGCCGCCCTTTACACTGCCTTTAAAATGATGGGAAAGCAACTGCAGGCCATAGCATATACCAAATATCGGAACGTTTAGCCCAAGAATAAGCTCTGCAAGTGAATAAGCATTTTTCATGTAAACACTTTGAGGTCCCCCTGAAAGGATTATACCCTTTATGGTCTTATCATCTATTAATACCTGCATATCAGATGTGCAGGGAATAACTTCTGAGTATACGTGACACTCCCTTACCTTACGGGCAATAAGCTTTGTATACTGTGAACCGAAATCGATTATTATTATTTTATCTGCTGTCATTGATTAGTCATTCCCGCGAAGGCGGGAATCCATTTATTGTGAAAACATATTTAGCCACAAACTCAAAGAAAATCAAAAACCCTTTTTTAAATTTCAGAATCAAAATCCTTAACCACGAATTACACTAATTTCACGAAGTCCAAAAAGGAATATATTTACTATTTACTATTTAGTTTTTGCCAAGGCTATTTTCACTGCTCCCCATACAGGCGAAAACTCAGGCTGCACAAGCTTGATATTCGGGTACTGTTTCTTTGCAGCCTTCTTTAACTCATTGCATAATAATTTTTCTTCTGTAAGCAGCGAGCCCATCATAGCAATTGTATACTTTTTATTTTTTAACGGAATAAAATGTGTCAAAAGATTATCTGCAGCATTTTTAATTATGTCCTTTGATTCTTTATCACCTTTTTCAGCACAGCGGAAAACATGTTTTGTGAGTTTTGATATTTCAAATCCTTTATGATAGACATGTTTTATTATATTACTCTGATCAATTCCGAACTCTTTTTTTATTACAACTGCAAGCATTTCTGCTTTATGCCTCTTATCATAATGTTTTGTTACCTTGTAAAGAGCTTCTCGTGCTATCCAGTGGCCTGAACCTTCATCACCAATGTGCCTGCCCCAGCCGCCGATCCTGGTTATCATTCCATCGCCTGCTCTATAATAGAGAATTGAACCTGTTCCTGTTTTTTATATGCCGCAATTCTTTTCGTTATCTTCAAATGCAGATGCAAGTGCTATTTCAGTATCAGGCAGTATATAAACATTCTTAATTCCTGCAGATTTCTTAATTGCTGAGGCTATTTTTTTTCTGTCAGCCTCATATCTGGCACCTGAAATTCCAGCTGATATTGCAATAATATTATTTTTCCC
>CAZOAP010000055.1:0-15180 GCA_964577645.1 uncultured Ignavibacteriales bacterium | reverse complement strand
ACTTCCTTTGCGCGGGCATCTTTTCTATCTATTTTATTTATCAGAACGATAATTTTCTTATCTGAAGTCAGCGCTTTCTTTAATACGAACCTTGTTTGCGGCAATGGACCTTCTGATGCATCGACAAGCAGAATCGCTCCGTCAACCATCATTAAAGCGCGCTCAACTTCTCCTCCAAAATCTGCGTGACCCGGTGTATCAAGAATATTTATCTTAACACCATTCCATAATACCGAGCAGTTCTTTGCTGAAATTGTGATACCGCGCTCGCGCTCAAGATCCATGTTATCCATTATGCGCTCTTCAATTTCCTGGTTATCGCGGAACATACCTGACTGGCGGAACATATGATCTACAAGTGTTGTCTTACCATGATCAACGTGAGCTATAATGGCTATATTACGTATCTTATTATTGTGAACAAGTTTCTTCAATTTTTTTCCTATTCTTTGCTATATTGTGTGATTTTAGATCTAAAACCGATGGGTTTTTGAAGTGAAATCTAAAGATAATTTACTAAAGATACTTAAAAAACTCTTAAAATAACAGTCAAAAATTAACAATTTTAAGCTATTTTCAATATTTTCATTGCTAATTACATTTTTATATATTATTTTAAATTTCATTTATATAAGTGCTTATATATTAAATTATAGCGGAATATGGAATTTATTAAACAATTAGGTGAAGTTGCCTTTGGTACAAGGTTAAGATTACTGACTGACCGGTTTATCCAGGATGGTGCAAAGATATATCAATCACAGAACGTGGATTTTGAGCCAAGGTGGTTCACAATGTTTTACCTGTTAAGCCAGAGGTCACCGCTGAACATTTCTGAAATCACAGCAGAGCTTGGCTACACTCAGCCGGCAGTAACACAGATAGCGAACCTGTTAATTAAAAAAGGACTCATAAAAGTTGTAAAGGATAAAACTGATACCAGGAAAAAGATACTCGCACTCTCTCCAAAAGGTTTGGAGCTTGTCAGAGACCTACAGCCGATATGGCAGGGATTTGAAGATGCGGTTAAGGAATTGTTTTCATCGGTGGGTTATGATGTAATGCATGTTGTAAGCAAGCTTGAAAATGTGCTTGATGAAAAAGATATGTTCCACCGTGTAAGCGAAAAGATTAAACAGAAACAGATGGGAAACATTGATATTGTTGGCTATACACCTGAACTTAAAGAAATATTCCGTGACCTGAATTACGAGTGGCTTGAGAAATATTTTAAAGTTGAGCCTGAAGATAAAAAGCTGCTTGGCGATCCTGTAAACGAAATAATAAACAAAGGCGGCGAAATAATATTTGCAAAAATAAATAATGAAGCTGTTGGAACAGCCGCATTGATAAAATATGATGATAATGAGTACGAGCTTGCTAAGATGGCTGTAACTGAAAAAGCACAGGGCAGGCAAATTGGCAAACGGCTGGCTGAAGAAATAATTAGCATTGCCAAAATGAAAAACGCAAATATACTTTTCCTTGAAACTAATGTTAAGCTGGTTCCTGCAATGAAGCTTTATAAAAAACTGGGATTCCAGCTTGCTGAGAACAAAAATTCCAAATATGCCCGCTCAACGATCAGGATGGAATTAAAGCTTAAATAGCGGTACTGGTTTTTACATGCAACCTTACCTAATTGGAAAACGTCATATTAATATAAAATTATACATAAGGAGTTATATAAATGAGTAATATAAAAATTATTAAATATCTGTTAATTATTCTCTTTACAGTTACTTTTACATTTTCTCAGCAAAATGTAAATTTTAACTTTGATTCTAAAGTAAAACAACAGACAGTTAAAAAGATCACTTCACTTTTAAATGATAATTACATTTTCCCTGAAACAGCAAAGAAGATGGGTGAGCTGATAAAATCAAATCTTACCACAGGTGTTTATGATTCGATTGATGACCCGATGAAATTTGCAGAGACCCTGACAAATGACCTGCAGTCAGTAAGCAAAGATAAGCATATTAGGGTAAGGTTCTCACCAGATGATGCCATGAGAATGATTGAGGAGAAAAAGAACGGTCACACACCAGATGATGAAAAACACTGGAATGAAATGATGAAAAAGGAAAATTTCGGATTTAAGAAAGTTGAAAGGCTTAGCGGCAATATCGGGTATGTAGATTTCAGGAATTTTGCATCACCATATTATTCGAAAGAAACTATTACTTCTGTAATGGGCTTTCTTGCTAACACTGAGGCGATAATATTTGACCTGCGCTTAAACGGAGGTGGTGACCCTGCAGGTGTTCAGCTTATATGCAGTTATTTGTTTGGTGATACACCTGTTCATTTAAATGACCTTTACTTCCGACCTGAAGATAAGACTGAGGAATTCTGGACATTAAGAAAAATTGACGGCAAAAGAATGCCTGATGTTCCGGTATATATACTTACCAGCAAATTTACTTTTTCGGGGGCAGAAGAATTCGCCTATAACTTAAAAAACCTGAAACGCGCTACAATTATTGGTGAAACAACAGGGGGTGGCGCTCATCCGGGCGGAATGAACGTAATCAATAAAGGATTCCTGATATTTATTCCTGTAGGCAGAGCAATAAGTCCGATAACTAAAACCAATTGGGAAGGCGTAGGCGTAAGTCCAGATGTTGATATAAAATCAGAGCTTGCACTTGAAAAAGCCCAGATAATGGCACTGGAAAAGCTGAAAAGTAAAACTAAAGATGAGAAACAGATAAGTTCGTATAACTGGATGATAGAATCACTTAATGGTGTGCTTAACGCCCCCACAATTGATGAAAATGTGCTTAAGAGCTATGCAGGCACATATGATGACAGGACAATAACATATGAAGGCGGAAAGCTCTTCTACCAGCGCAAAGGCAGGCAGAAGTATGCTATGATACCGATGACAGAGGATACTTTCATGTTCAAGGATCTTGAGTATTTCAGGCTGAAGTTTATTAAGGATGCTTTGGGAAATGCAATTGAGGTCAATGGTTTATATGATGACGGGCATCAGGATAGATCAAAAAGGACGAATTAAGAATTTTAGATGATTTTTTGCGAGGAGCGAATGCGACGAAGCAATCTCATATATATCAACTTAACCGCCAATGAGATTGCTTCGCTGCGCTCGCAAATGATATTTTACCGTTACCGTCAGATTCTCAAACCTGACGGTTATATTTCTGACGTAATTGAAAACATCAACATCGGTGATCGAAAGGGGGATTTTCATTATTCTCACTTCCGCTTTTCATTACTTATCTGTTTACCAAGCTGAGAGATCTTCTTCCACTTTTTCTTTTCTTCTATCTGTGCTTTTTTATCCTGCTTGCGTTCAAAGTAGCTTACTTCGCTTAAGAGCTTTTTGTAGCTTTTAAACCGTGCTTCATCAAGCTCGCCTTTTTCGATTGCACCTTTTACAGCACAGCCTGGTTCTGATTCATGCTTGCAGTCACTGAACTTACATTCAACAACAAGCTTTTCGATATCTTCAAACAGTTCGCTTAATCCTTCTGCACCTTCCCACATTTGTATCTCGCGCATACCGGGAGTGTCTATGATGAGTCCTCCGCCCGGCACAACAGTAAGCTCACGGTGGGTTGTGGTGTGCCTGCCTTTATCTTTGTAGAGACTGATATCACTCACTTCCATTTTCTCCCAGTCAAGCAGTCCGTTTATGAGCGTAGATTTACCTACCCCCGATGACCCGATAACTGCAATAGTTTTATTGCCTTCAAAGTAAGGGAGGAGCTCATCGAGTCCCGCTTTTTTTACCGCACTTACTATCAGCACATCAGTTCCCGGGAAAGCATCCTGTACTGTCACTAGCTTTGCGTAGATATCATCGCACAGGTCAGCCTTGCTGAGCAGTATAACGGGTGTTACATCGTTATCCCATGCAAGGGCCATGTAACGCTCCATACGTCTGAGATTTAAATCCTGGTTAAGCGAGCTGATTATGAACACAGTATCAACATTTGCAGCTACTATCTGTTCTTCTGTAGTTGCGCCGGCTTTTTTCCGTGAGAATTTTGTTTTACGCGGAAGTACTTCAGTTATTACAGCTTTATTTTCTGAGGGTATGTGTTTATATACGACCCAGTCACCCACTGCCGGTAATTGGTGTGTATCTTCAGTACTGTAGAACAGCTTGCCTGATTTTTCCGCGGTAAGCTCACCAAACTCAGAATAAAGCTCGTAATAATTCCTGTGTTCAATTGAAACACGCGCTGCATGCATATCTTTACCTGCATATTCAGCAAAACATGCTTCAAAGAAATCGTTCCAGCCGTAATTTTTTAATTTATTTATTGTAGTCAATATTACAAATTTAAGTAATTATTTATAAATTCTTTTGTTAATCTGAATTCTGAACCGTATGAATGCGGTTTAAAGCCAAAGCGTTCATTAATCCGGTACATATAAGTATTCCACGGCATAGTATCAGTTTCAATATTTGTGAAATCATGATTTTCCTCAAGAAGCTTTAAGTACATTTTTGCTTTCAGGTAAGCGGCAAAACCTTTGCCGCGGTGGCTTCTTGCGACTGCAGTGAATCCGCCGCTGTGGCGGATAGTTTCTTTGTTATTACTATCAATATAAAGCGAGCAGTATGCTGCTATTTCATTTTCAGTAGTTAAAAGAATGTACATCTGCATCTTTGCACCAGAGAGCTTTTCTGACTTATCCCTAAGCTGCCAGTCTTGCTTTTCCATGCGCTTTCTTGGTTGTTTTACAGGATGCAAAGCCCAGTAATCATCCAGTATATCATTCATTAACCCGGTATAATTATCCCAGAGCTCTACAGGCAGCTCTTCACAATAAACAAGCCTGAAGTTTGTGATATCACAGGAGGAAATGATACTGTTATAAAAGTCCGCATTCATTTCACTTCTGTTAATCCGTGTGTTTATCATCTCTTCAGAAACAGGAGCATTAATTCCTTTTAACCAAGCAATTTTTCTGGATTCAAATGTCCAGTGATAAACATCATTTAGATTATTTTCTTTTATGAATTCAAATACTTTACTGATTATAACTTTCATAATATCTGCCGGAAACGTATCATAATCAGCTTCAAAATTAAAGCTTGCTGACCTGTTATCAAGCATATATCCAACCCAGCCAACTGGAACATCATCACTGAAAATGGCATGCTGTTCAAACAATTTCGGTTTATACGTTTCATAGTACGTGAACCACATGTCTTTTGTATCTTTTGCTGTATGATCAGGATCATAAGTACCCGGATAATATTTCCTGCGTACTTCCTGCATCATATCAGAATATTTCTGCCACTGTTCCTCTGAAAAGCTTTTTAAAGATTCTGTCTTTAAGTTTTTCATTATATCTCCAGGTAATTTTCCAGGAAACCCTTATTCAGCCTGAATTCCGCGCCGTATGAATGCGGCTTAAACCCAAAACGTTCATTTATTCTGTACATATAAATGTTCCATGGCATAGTATCAGTCTCAACAGATTTAAAATCATTATTTTCTTCAAGAAGCTTTAGGTACATTTTAGCTTTCAGGTAAGCGGCAAATCCATTACCGCGGTGGCTGCGAGCGACTGCTGTTAATCCCCCGCTTTGACGAATAACATCAGGATTATCTTTATCGATATACAATGAACAAAATGCAGCGATCACATCATTTTCATCAAGCAGCATGAACATCCACATTTGAGAGCCATCTAACTTATCAATTTCAGCCATGCGGGTTATATCGCGGCGTGTCCATTTTTTGTTAAGATGCTTTACGGGTTTCAAATCGGCCATATCTTCTGAGATATCATTACGCAGCTGAACATATTTATCAAGCAGCTCCTCAGGAACATTGTTAAGGAAAATTAATTTATATCCGCCGGTATTTGTTTTACTGATGATATCATTATAGAATTTCTTATCCATTTCACTTCTTGCAATACGGGATATCATCATTTCTTCGAAAACAGGTGCATTGATACTTTTTAGTCCAGCGATACAGTTCTCATCAAATGACCAGTAATAGGATGCTTCCTCACCTTTTTCATTTATATAATCATATACAATTTTCAGTATATACTTAATTAAATCTGCGGGAATTGGAGTGTAAACTGTATTGAATGCAAAAGATGAGCCTCGTCTATCCAGCCTGTATGCAAGCCAGCCAATAACGGCATCACCGTTATAAATTGCAAATTCATCCTGCGCGCGGTCCCTGTTCAGCTCATAATCACACAGCCTGTTCTTTCTGAACTCAGCGATCTTTGCGGCAGAAGAGGTAATATCAACATGCTGCGCGCCGTCAAATTTTTCATTGAAGGTGTAATATGCCGCCCACCCGTCATCATCAAGCTTTGATATTGATATTACCTTATAATTCATTATTTTCTTAAAATTACTATCTGCTCATTGGTTTTACCGCCTAAAGGTTCGCGGTTAAAGCTGCCGTAAATATTTTCAAGCTTAAATTTTGTTCTGCCAACCAGGTTTTCAAGCTCATACCTGAAATAATATCTCAGCGGAGTTGAAAACGTATCGGTCTTTTGCATACCGTCCTCATCCCATATGAACTTGAATGTTATATTAAGCAATTGATTCATATTATCATAATCAACAGTTGAATATCGCTGCAATTTATGACCGGGTATGTATTCGCCGTCATACTCCAGAACATTTTCAACCGGGTGAGTAATTCGTTTCAAATCAGGATAGAATACATCAAATATCAGCCTGCCGCCGGGCTCAAGCACATTATAGATCGAGTTCAGTGCATTCAGCTGGTCATCAATTGTGAGCATATGCTGGAAAACCCTGAACGGAGATATAACAAGGCTGAACGGCTTGCCTGCATCAAAATGCTTTATATCATCAATCCATACACGGTGATGCTCTTTAGCCGGTAATTTTGATTTCAGTACTTCAAGCATATTTTTGCTGTGATCAATTCCGTATATATCAGCACCGCTGTTAAATGCAGGCAGAAAAATTCTGCCTGTTCCAACGCCAGCTTCAAGCACTCTTCCGCCTGAATTCTTAATTTCATCCAGGTAGAAATTCATTCCGGTTATAAGATTCGGGAAGTTCTCATACACTGCATCATAGAACCTGGTTACTGTTTCATTGTAATAATATTCATTTTCCATTATGCATTTTCCTTTCTATAGGCTTTCAGATTCCCGTAAATTTCTGTTATATTATTTTTTTGAACAAAATATTTAATTGTATCATGATGTTCACTCCATGCATTCCATACGCTCCACGCCCATTTTTCTATAATCACTTTATGTTCATTAATATCTTTTGCTTTTGCAACATCACTTACATTAACAGTACCGCTAAAATCCGGAACAGGTGAAAGCCAAAAATATTCATTTTTGTGCTTAATGATATTCTTCATTGCCAGATTAGCTTCACTGCCGCGCAGTCCTTTTTCAAGCTGCAGGTAAAGCCTTGTTAAATGCATGAAAACTGACTGTATTTCTTTCCTGTTCGGGCTGCCGGGATGCTGTGCTGCATAAGCATCTACAGTAAATCCATGGGTCTGCCAAAGCTCGTTATACTCAAGGTATTCCTTAGCAAGCACACTGCAGAAAATATCCCAGCAGCCTGCATCTGACCCGATGTATGCATGTTTTGGTCCGGTCATATTTTTAACCGGTGCCTTGCAGCCATAGCATTTGATTATTTCACTATTATTCATTTCAATTTTTTTTAAACATACCGCTCCTACGGAGCTTTAACAACAAATGGTCTTTAACTTTACAAACATTACGCTCCTTACGGAGCTAAATAATTTGTCATGAATCTCTTCTCCGAATGAGCATAGTTTATTGTTAATCACTAATTGTCTACTGTATTTGATATTTGTTATTTGTTAATTGTTAACTGCTCATTGTTGATTGCTCATTACTCATTGAACAATGTTATGCAGCATTTATTACTTCTTTTTCACGCTGCTCCCTCAGCTGGCGTGTATAAAGCCTGTAATAATTTCCCTGCTTACGCATCAATTCGTAATGACTGCCGTCTTCAACGATCCTTCCGCGGTTAATAACAAGGATCCTGTCACAATACTTTATTGTTGATAGCCTGTGAGCTATTACAAGCGATGTACGACCCGCCATGATGCCTGCAATACCGCGCTGTATTTTGGCTTCAGTTATTGTATCGACAGATGATGTTGCCTCATCCATAATGAATATCCTTGGATCAGAAAGTACAGCGCGTGCAAATGAGATCAATTGTTTTTCTCCCATTGAAAGATGCTCGCCGCCTTCGCCAACTTCTTCATTAAGACGGGTGACGAAATCTTCTGCGCCTACAACATTGAGTGCATTAATTATCTCAAGATCACTTGCATCATCCCTGCCGTATTTAATGTTATCCATCACAGTACCGCTGAATAAATGCGGCGTCTGCAGTACAACTCCTAATTGGCCCCTTAAGCTTTCCATTGTCATGTCCTTATAATCAACGCCATCTATCTTAATAACACCACCGGTCGGTTCATAGAATCTGCATATCAGGTTGATAATTGTTGACTTCCCGCCGCCTGTTTCACCAACAAGAGCAATAGACGTGCCTTCATTTATCTTCAGGTTTAGATTTCCAAGCACCTGTTTGCCTTCATCGTAATGAAATGATACATTATCAAACTCAATGTTACCGTTTATCCTGCCATATCTTCCGGCTCCGGGCTTATTAACAATTGTTGCTTTGGTATCTATCAAAGAAAATATTCTCTCGCCTGCTGAAATGCTGTTCTGCGCCTGTGAATAGAACCTGGAAATATCAAGTATCGGCTCAAATATCATGGTTGCGTAACCAAAGAATGCAGCAAGTGTACCGACGGTAATTGCAGCTGGAATAGTTATTGCCATTGAGCCGCCGTAATATATCACAAAAGCCGCTGCCACTGAACCGCCGAAGATTATCAGAGGCATAAATATAGCCTGGTAATAAGCAGCTTTGTATGATGATACTTTCATTTTTTCGCTGAGCTCTTTAAAATTCTCACTTACTCTTTCTTCCTGTACAAGGCTTTTGTTAACTTCAACTCCGTTTATGTGCTCATTAAAGCGTGCCGTCATTTCGCTGTTATATTTCCTTGCTTCACGGGAATACTTTAAAATAAGCATCCTCAGCTTGAATGATATTATCGTGAGTACAGGGATAGTACCTGTAACAATTAGTGCAAGCTTCCAGTTATAAATGAACATTGAAGTAACACAGAATATAATCATACCGGAGCCCCAAACAACTTCAATCATTGACCATGAGATAAGCTCTGTAACCTTGCCTGTATCGGATGATATCCTTGAGAGCAGCCAGCCTACTGCAGATTTATCGAAGAATGAAAACGAGAGTTCCTGCAGCTTGATAAAAAGCTCCTGCCGGATATCATACATAACATACTCCTGAATCCGGCCTGCAAAGTTTATGAATGAAAATACACCGATAGAAAGCGTAATCCCGAGACCGAAAAATACCAATCCGTAATTACGGAGTGCAGTTGTATCAACATTCTGCACAACACCTGTGGATTTATATGAATCAACAGCAGGTATTATCAGGTTATCCAGCAGGCTGAGCCATACCAGCGGGTAAACTGCTTCAACCAGCGCAACAAGCAGTACAAAGCCGGTGAATCCCGCAACCCATTTTGGATAGCGCAGGCTGTATTTCATCAGCCTCCGCAGGAAAGGCCAGAGTGCCCCTTTTGTTTTAAATTGTTTTTCTTTTAGTTTTGACATTTTTATATACTTTTTTAGATCCTCCCCTGTTTGAACAGGGAAGGATGATTTTTTATTATGCGATCGATTTAAGTTCTTTTTCACGTTTCACGTTTGACGTTTCACGTTTTACTTTTACAGCATTATCAATATCTTCATTTATTTCATCTTCTATTGAGACCTGGATATCAAATATCTTCTTATAGAAACCATTGTTTTCGATTAGCTCTTCATGCGTTCCTTCTTCTATGACCCTGCCTTTATCAAGTACAATTATCCTGTCACAATCCTGGACCGATGTTATCCTGTGTGCAATTACGATGGTAGTTTTTGAATCTGTAATACCGCGCAATGCTTTTTGAATTTCGAACTCGGTTTCAGTATCAATTGCCGAGGTTGAGTCATCAAGTACAAGTATATCAGGATTCTTAAGCAGTGTTCTAGCCAGTGTTACACGTTGCTTTTGACCTCCGGAGAGCGTTACACCTTTTTCACCAATTACCGTTTCGTAGGAATTGGGGAAGCTTTCATTTATGATATCGTGAATATTTGCAACCTTGGCTGATGCAACAATTTCTTCAATGTGTGTATCAGGATTCGAGTATGCAATGTTCTCTTTGATAGAGGTTGAGAACAAAAATGCTCTCTGCAACACAACGCCTATCTTGCTTCTGATGTATGACCTTGAATACTCATTGATATTTCTCCCATCGATCTTAATTGTGCCTGAATCTGGCTCATAGAACTTCATGAGCAGTGAAATTATAGTTGATTTACCTGCACCTGTGGGTCCAAGCAGAGCAACTTTTTCACCGGGCATAATTTTCATCGAGACACCGTTGAGTATGTTCACTTCATCTTCTTCATATTTAAAGAACACGTTATCGAATTCAATGAGTCCAATCAGATCTTTACCGTTATTATTGTGACCTGAGTAATCTTCAGTGGGATGCTCGAGTATCGAGTAAATCCTTTCAATTGCAACACGTGTCATACCCATTTCACTTACCAATTGAGCAAGCCTGCGCATAGGCCATGTTACATATGAAGCGTATGTGTAAAATGCGGTGAACTCGCCAATAGTTATTTTATTTGTTAACACAAAATATCCGCCTGCAAAGAGTGATATTGCAAGCTGTGTATATACAAGTACATCACTTCCCGGCCAGTAAATGGAGTGCAGCTTAAGAAGCTTCATTCCCCATTTTCTTTTCTCTTCATTTTGCCTGGTGAACTTTTCAATTTCATAGTTTTCCTTAGCGAATGCTTTTACTACACGAATACCTGAGAGATTTTCCTGGACCATTGCGGTTAATTTATCCTGCTCAGCTTCATGTTTTGTCCATATCTCGCCTTCTTTCTTGAAGAAGAATACTGATGCTGTCACCATAATTGGAAACAACATGATGGCAATAAACGCATAAGTTTGGTTTACCATGAACATCATGATAAATGCGCCAATGAAAATTGATGCTAGCCTGATTGATTCCGTTACCTGCATTGTTGCGAACTTGCGGACAGTTTCAACATCACCTGTGCAGCGCTGGATAAGCTCACCGGTTGGTGTTTTGCCGAAGTATTTCATCGGTAAATGCTGCAGGTGGTAAAAGAGCCTGTCACGCAGCTTTTTCATGGCTTTTTCCGTTGATGCGGCTGATATTGTGCTGGAAGTAAGCATTGTTACACCGCGCAGCAAAGCTATAATAAGGAATAATACTCCAAGGTAAATTAATATCAGTCCTGCATTTTCAATTTTAAGCTCAGGCAGTACAGAATACAGAAAATTTGTTATCCTGTCATCAGCGGTAACAGTGTTGCCTTTACCGGTAACAAAAAAAGCAATAATTTTATCTACTGCCATTTGCAGGATTTTTGGCTCCATAAGCCTGAAGCCAACGGAAATTATAAGGAGTACAGATGCAGCAATGTACTCATATTTCCATTTTCCCAATATTTCGAATAATTTCTTTAAACTTTTCATTTTAATCTTTCTTAATTTGCGAGGAGCTTTAGCGACGAAGCAATCTCACTTATTTCATTTACGGGATTGCTTCAGGTACTAAAGTACCTTCGCAAAACAGTTTATATTTTAACTCTTTCCGCCACAGCGGATTATTTGAAGGTCTGATTTAATATTTTTCCCTTTTAAGACCCCTCGTCCTTCGGACACTCCCACTGTCAGGCCAGTTCTTCGACCTTAAAGGGGAGACAGATGGGGTAGGTGGCATGACTCCAAAAAAAAACCGCGAACTTTTTACTTTGTCCGCGGTTGGCTTAAAACTTATATTAATTTGAGGTTCTATCCTAACAACCTCCGTTTATCGCTAACCAGCGGGCATAACATGTCCACAAAGAGCCCTGTAATAGGTGCTGAATTCTGGATCAGATATATTTTAATGCCGTTTTTCATTTTATTTTTAGAGTCCTCTTACAAGCTCTGGTTAGTTATAAATATTTGTGAGTTAAAATTTGATGCTAAATTGTGTTATTACAAAACTAATAATTTTTTAAATGAGTGTCAAGAAATAATTCAGTAATATTTTACAAAATGTCATTTATGAAGTTTAATCAATGAAAAAAATTTATTTCAGCACAACCATTTTTTTCACATCTGAATAATTTCCGGCCGTAAGCATGTAATAATATACACCGCTTGGCAGTTCAGATGCGTCAAAGTCCACTTCATAGCTACCGGTTTTGTATTCACCGTTATACAGTATCTTAATTTCTCTTCCTGTTATATCAAAGATTGCGAGCTGAACATTTTTGCCGGAGTTATTTCGCTCAGGCAGCTCGAACTTTATCTTAGTTACCGGATTAAACGGATTTGGATAATTCTGATATAACCTGAAATTTTCCGGAATTTCTGTGTTATTGTGAACAATTCCGATAACCTGCGAACACGGATCCAGCAGATCAGTAATAACGATCCGCTCAGAACTGATATAACCACCCGCACCGTATGGGACAAATACATAAAAAGTATCTGCAGCAGTTATTTCTATTGTTCTTGTAGTTTCACCGGTTGACCATAAATAAGAGCTGTGCCCTTCCGGCGCTTCCAGGAAATGTTTCCCGGCTGATACGCTGCAGTTCAAGGGTGGTCTTTGCAAGGTAAACGGAAGTTGCGGGTAATTAAACGTACGGTATGAGGTCATACTGTCTGCGGAGCTTACTTCCATTATAATATTTCCGTTTGGTTTAACTACGCTGAAAGTTGAATTACCGCCCGAGAGTTTTCCCCAGTCAATAACAGTATTACCGTTTGCGAGTTTTTGCGCGCCGCCGGTGAATCTGCTGTAAATATTATTGCCGTATGTATAGCTCCACACAAGATTTGCTGTCAGATTTGATTCGTTCAATTGATACTCTATTGCTCTTGCGGGATGAATTGGATTTAAATTATAGCCGTTATCAAATAAGGTAATATTTCCGTTAGATATTCTTCGGATATCGTGCTGCCCCCAGAATCCGGAATACGGGTCGTTGCTGAAAGTGAACTGGTTACGCTTTCCCCCCAGCCGCCAAATGATTGCCCCGGTTTGTCGGTTGATTTTCGTAATCTCGTTAAAATGGCGTGATGAAAGCAGTATATTCCCATCGGAATCTCTTTCAATTGCATTGCTGTGAGTCCAGTCAACGAGCGTAGGAGAAAAAAGCCATCTTTGGTCAACATCACCGAAATTAAAATGTTCTGATGCTTTCCAAGTGAATACTGCATTATTATTTTCGTCTAGCTCTTGTATTATAACGCTTACAACGGTTGCATTAGTACTGCCGGGTGACCCGTTACCATTGAAATAATTATAAGAAGAAAGATCCATAATAATATTCTCAAAAGCAAGTACAAGATAGTTTCCGTTTGGAAGCTTCTGTATATCATGCAGGTCAGTAAAAATTTCTCCGGGGCATTTCACTGAATCGATTACACTGAACATACTGTCAAGTACAAGGTATCTTGCAGCAGCATTACTGCCCAGTGGTGCGGATTGGGTAATTTCGCCGTTTGGCTGCAGCTTGAAATCATTCTGTGCCCGTGGATATTTTTTAAAATAAATTATCCTGCCGTATTTATCCAGGATCATGCTAGTAAAGTTTTCAGCCGGGGTGTTTTGTTTTAAACCATGAATAAAATAATAACCGGAAGTTTCTCCGGGGTGATAGATATTTACTGAATATTGTGGTATTACTTGCGTGAAGGCAGCTTTAAAAAAAAGAAAAAGATATAATATCAGAAGAAATTTCTTAACCATGTTTTACAATATAGTTAAACAATTTCTAAATCAAAAAATATACAGTTATTTTTTGTAGTAATTGTAAACTACTTTTATATTTCAATCTCACCGCTGATCACAGTTACAGCATCACCTGTAAGCATGACACGGTCACCAATAATTTTAATAAGCAGTGTTCCGCCGCGTTCAGATGCCTGGTAAGCTTTGAAGGTATCTTTGCCAAGTCTCTGCTGCCAATATGGAGCCAGTGCACAGTGTGCTGAGCCTGTTACGGGATCTTCCTGTATGCCTTTTTCAGGTGCAAAGAAGCGTGAGATGAAATCATAACCCGCCATATCAGCAACGGCTGTAATGATGGTTCCCCACCCGGGAAGCTTGAGCATGATATCAAAATTCGGCTGTAAGTTAATAATATCTGCTTCGCTTTCAAGCTCTATTATGTAATTCCATTTTGTCATACCAACATATTTTGGCTTTGCGCCTCCTATTGCATCAATAAGCTCAGGGGGATACTCGATTTTCTTTTGAGGTATTGCGGGGAAATCGAGTGTGATCTTGCCGTTATCATTTTTTGCTGTCAGTAATCCGCTGCGTGTATTAAAATTGATAACTTCATCTTTTTTACAAATGCCTTCCTGCCACATTATATGTGATGAAGCAAGTGTCGCGTGTCCGCAAAGATCAACTTCGCTAACAGGTGTCATCCATCTTAAGCTGTATGCATCGCCTTCTGGCTCTTTAAGCACAAATGCAGTTTCAGCCAGATTGAGTTCGAATGCTATTTTTTGCATAAGGCTAGTTGGAATATCTTCTTTGAGTAAACATACTGCTGCGGGGTTTCCTTTGAAGGGCTCATTGGTAAATGCATCTACTGTGAAAATAGGTAGTTTCATGGTAACTATATTTTTTAAATTTTTGAGCGGCTTTGTTTTGTATTTCAAAGATAAAAGGAAGAGAGAGATTTTACAAGGCATACCAATATTACATGTTCTGCCCCGATAACATGTACAGACGTGCCGGTGGCACGTCTCAAAATATAAACCATTGAATTTCTATTTGGCATTTTTTTATAATCTAACCTTGAGACGCCCCAGCTGCGCGTCTTTACTGAATCAGAAACATGATATAAAACAAAAAAGCCACTCAAAATTTGAGTGGCTTTTGAGAATCTGCAATAGTAGTTATTTAATTAAAACCATCTTTTTTACATCAGAAAAATCAGGTGTCATAATTCTGTAAAAAT
>CAZOAP010000054.1:0-15199 GCA_964577645.1 uncultured Ignavibacteriales bacterium | reverse complement strand
CAAGCGGTGTGTATTTCTACAGACTGACTGCAGGAAGCTTCTCTGATATCAGAAAAATGACATTGGTAAAATAGCAGTTAGCTTTAAATGAAACAATTCAGGGAAGTTGTTTCACGGGAAGGATTTAAGCATTCATCACAAAAGACCAAAAGAATGAGAGGCTCGTTAATAAACACATGAAAGACCTGAGCCTCTTGTTCTGAAGGTAAAAAGAAGCAAAAAAGAGATCACGCAAGTAAAAGTATATAAAGAAAATAAACAAATGTCAGATATTTTAATTTTAGTATTCACCGTTATAACAGTTTTACCGTTTGCAGCAGTTGGTATCAGGATCTATTTAAGCAAATAAAAATCTAAAAGTAAAATTTATCAGTATATGTGTAAGCTAATCGGGGATAAATATATTTAAATGAAGAAAACAAGCAGAGGAGAATTATAAAATGTCACTATTAATATTACCGGTAATCTTTGTATTCCTGTTAATCCCGTTTGTCATCTTAGGTTACCTGTTCTACAGCAATAAACAGATAAGAAAAGCTTAAAAAATAATCAGCTGTACCCCGTAACAATAGTATTGATCCATTGTTGTTACTCCATTTTACCCCGCTGTTAAAGCGGGGTAATTATTTTTTTTAATACAGGGTTATACGGCAATTATTTGTTTTTCTAAGGCTTTTTATCAATTGAAATACATGTTTAGCCTGTAATGTATTATTATAGCATTGGAACAAAGCATCATTTTTTGTAATTTTATTATATATAATAGTAGGGAAAATCAATGAAATCAGCTAAAATAGTGCTTTTGGCTTTACTTTTGTTTACAATTTCGGGTAATTTATCCTTTTCACAGCAAAAGCGTGCAAGAGATAATTACGACAGCTTTAAGCTCTTGCCTAAATACTCAGATGCTCCGGCAGTTACTGTTACAAGGATTGATTTTACTGTTACACTTCGTGACGGTACAATTTTAGATGCATTAAAATTTATTCCTCAGGGAACACCACCTGCAGGTGGCTGGCCAACAGTTGTTTTTGTGCACGGTTATGGTGATAACAAAGAAACACTGGCTGGATTTGCAAAAGCCCAGGCTGAGTATGGTTACTATACCACAAGTTTCAGCATGAGAGGACAGGGACACTCAACAGGCCTTTCAAACCTTATATCAAATGTTGAAGCCCAGGATATGATCGAGTTCATTAATTTTATTAAACAGGATACACCAAACGGTATTAATCCCAATAACATACTTGTAATGGGCGGCTCACAGGGCGGCCTTGTTCCGTACATGGCATGCACTATGGGTATGAATGTTAAAACCATTATCTCAGCACTTGCTCCACCTAATTTTGCTTCAAGCTGGATAGAGAACGGATGTATCAAAATGACACTGTTATGGACAGTTGAATACACCCCTGATACTGCAAGATACACTCCACAAGTTGAAAGAATGAGTGACTGGATCTATGCCAGCAATAAGAATTATTGGGATAGCCTTGCTTACTGGCTGCCCCAGGGCAGGGATTTTATGAGCAGTGTTCAGAATAATCATGTACCTATGATCATGGAAGGCTCATGGCAGGATAAGTTCTTTAACGCTTCCGGTGTTTTGAAAGCATCTGCTCTTAATACTAATTCAATTTTCAGGTTGTATCTTGGCGCTGTACAGGGACATGGCGGTGACCATTCACCAACAGAAGATACCTGGCATATGCAGTTCTTCAATGACTGGTTCTTCTACTGGCTTTTCCCGTACACCGGACCAAAGCTTCCCCCGGCAAGTTATGATTATGCTTCAACCCAGTATCCTGTTAACGGGCAGTACTGGAGCTTTAAACATGACAGCTCTAAAGTAGCTTTGCAGAATATTACTACACCATACAGGCTGTATTTTAATACAAATAACAGGCTCACAACTACTGCCGGAACAAATTCAAATACCCGTGTTGCTATAAGGAACCAGGTAACCGGCGGCCTTACTATGCAGGAAGCAGTGAACGAAGAATTTACAGGTACAACGTTTACATCCAAGTTCAAAAAGAATTCAGTATCTTTTACAAGTGCTGCATTAACATCAGATAAAAAATGGCTTGGTACACCCAAAGTGAATCTTCATTATCTTTCAACAGCATCTGTTTTCACACAGTATAATTTTCAGGTAATCGAAGTTCAGCCAAACGGGACTGAAAAACTTATCAACAGGATAAATTATACTGACAGGAAGTATAAAGCAAACAGTGAAAGAAAAGCTAACTTTGAAGGTCAGGCTCATTCACATATATTTAAAGCAGGTAACAAGATCAAGGTTATCATTACCAACCTTGATACTCATCCTGATGATGCCTGGTTCTTAGGTACAAATCCGTTTGTACTGCCTGTTCTGAATAACGGTTATAATTATGTTTATTTAAGCTATAACTCATGGATAGAGCTGCCTTTGGTAAATGCAGCTAATGATATTTCAGATAATCAGGGAATTGAAACTGCTTCTGAATTTTCACTGAAACAGAATTATCCAAATCCGTTTAACCCGGTAACAATGATAAATTACCAGATACCTTTAAAAGGTTTGGTAACCATTAAGATATATGATGTTACAGGCAGGGAAGTAAAAACATTGCTGAACGAAGTAAAAGATGCAGGTTCAAATTCAGTTATGTTTGATGCATCATCACTTTCAAGCGGTATATATTTCTATACACTTGTATCAGGTAAATTTACTGATACCAAAAAAATGGTTTTGGTAAAATAATCAGTTCCACAATATTAACTTTTTTAAGCGGGCTATAATGCCCGCTTTTTTTAAATTATAATCATATGAATAAATTAACTGACGAAGAGATCGCAAAAGCATTAAAAGAACTGAGTGGCTGGGAATATAAGAAAGGCTCAATTGTTAAAACTTACAGCACTCAAAATTTCCCTTCTACAATGGGATTTGTAACAGCTATCGGCGGATTCTGCCAGAGAAGGAATCACCACCCTGATTATATTCATATGAAATTCAAAGAGATAGAGGTTTCATTTTCTACACATTCTGCCGGCGGAATAACACAAAACGATATAGATATAGCAGGTGATATTGAGAAAATACCATTATAAACCGCAGTTATTACATATGTTGCATTTTTTATCACTTTTATTAATTTTAATTTTAGTTTAAGTTGCTTAAATTAGCATATGAACAGCAGCAGGATCGATAATCTTAAAGAGATGCTTAAAACCGACCCCAATGATACTTTTGCAAGGTATGCTTTAGGTTTGGAATATTTATCACTTAAGGATAATGAAAATGCCAAATATATTTTTGAAGAGCTGAAAACACTGGATCCCAATTATGTTGCAACCTATTACCAGCTTGGCAAAACATATGAGCTGCTGGGTGATGAGAATGAAGCCAGAAAAGTATACGAAAAAGGGATATATGTTGCTGCATCACAAAGTGATAATCACACTAAAGAAGAGCTTGAACAAGCATTAAACGAACTGTTATAATTTATACACTCACTAAAATCATACATTCTAACAAAAATACTTCCGGATATAGATAATACCTCTACTCTTTTTTTAAATTAATTGTATAAAAATGCTGAAGAAAATAATCTTAGTAATATTTTTGTGTTTTATTTGCAGCCGGGTTTATTCACAGAACACAAATGGCTGGAATATTTATACATCATTAAGAGAGACAAAAAGTATTTCGCTTGGTAATAATCTTGTCTGGGCGGCAACCTCCGGCGGGTTATTTAATTTTGACCCCAACAATACATCAAATTTAAAAAAATATACTTCACTTGATGGCTTAAGATCAAATGAGCTTACTGCTGTACAATACGGCAGCAACGGTGTTGTGTGGACAGGTGCTTTTGACGGCTCTATAAGTGTACTTAATACTGCTGATAATTCATGGCGCCAGATAACCGATATCAATACTTCAACAGAACCTTCCAAAAGAATAAACGCGTTTTATGAATATAACAACCTTATGTTCTTTGCAACTGAATTCTGTATTGTCAAATTCAATGTACCGCAGTTCCAGTTTGTGGACCAGCCGTATACGCGGTACGGTAACTTACCTACATCAAGTCCGGTATATGATATTTCCGTGATCAATGATACTTTATGGGCTGCAACAAAGAACGGTATAGCGTACGCAAATATAAATAATAACCTGCCTATAGCTTCCAACTGGTCAAACTTTGTTACAGGTAATTCGGTTTTAAAGAATAATAAAATTAACTGCATTACATATTTTGATTCCAAGGTTTTTATGGGAACCGACAGCGGCATGGTATATTTTCAGAACGGTACTTTAAACACGTTTGCCCCGCTGGTAAACGGTAATCCTTTTCAGGATCCTGTTTACAGAATGACTGTTACCGGTGGTATCATGTATTTTTCAGCTTTTTCACTTGATGGCGGCAACAGGTATAATTTCAGAATATATAAAGTGAGTTCGTCAAATATAAATAACGCGGAGCTTGTTGAAAGCGGTACAGATGTAAATTCATTAAAAGTTACTGCTGCCGGAGATCTCATTATAGGTACAGTGAATAACGGTGTAAATGTTTACAGAAATAACACAAATAACTTTGTTTTTCCTAATGGACCTTTTTCCAATTTGCAATCAAGCTTAACTGTTGATAAAGGCAGCAATTTATGGTCAGTTTCAGGTTCCCTGGGTGACTGGACACCGATATCCGGAATATATAAATATGATAACAATAACTGGCGAAATTATACATATGGATCAGATCCTGTATTAGGCGGAACGTGCTGCGGTTGGGTGAATGTTTATCCAGACATACACGGAAATGTATGGGTAGCAGGCTGGGGTAACGGTTTACTAAAAATAAATGGCAATGATCTTACCAGGTATAATGAATCAAATTCTGTACTGGTAAATTTAGGCCAGGATTTTGTTCTTGTTTATGGTATGGATGAGGATAATTCAGGAAACTTATGGGTACTTAATAATTTTGTTACAAACAGTATTGTGAATTTTACTCAGCAGGTTTCATACCCTGCACCTGTTGGAAATACTGCTAATTTCTTCACAACTCTGGCAATTGATAATTTTAATACAAAATGGATGACTCTGCATCCTATTGAAGGAAATGTAAGGGGCCTTATGTATTTTAATGAAAGTACATCCCCAACCGGTGCATTGATCGGTTATTCGCAGCTTGGTACTGATGTTGGTCAGGTTAACCAGGTAATTACCGATAAGAACGGCGAAGTTTGGGTAGCAACTAATAACGGAGTTATTGTAATACCAAATCCTGAACAGGTAATAAATAACCCGGGTACTGTTCCCACTTTGTTTAAAATGAGAATAATAGAAAACGGTATAAGTACACCGTTAACAGCCAACGTTCTTTCTATTGCCGTAGATGCATTGAATAACAAATGGCTTGGTACTATTTCAGACGGTGTGATTTATGTTTCACCTGACGGTTCAACTCTGCTTAAGAGATTCAATACAGCTAATTCATATCTGCTGGATAATAAGATAATATCCATTGCAACAGATAATGAAACAGGCAAAGTATTTTTTGGCTCTGAAAAAGGTTTGGTATCATATAATACTATTGCTGTTAATCCGCTTGCTGAGTGCGACCAGATAAAAGTTGGACCGAATCCATTTGTGATCCCCGGCAGCTCACAATTAAGGATTGACGGTTTGGTAGAGGAATCCACAGTGAAAATATTAAGTATCAGCGGTATACTTGTTGCCGAGTTTGAAACACCCGGCGGCAGAATTGCAAACTGGGATGGCCGTGACCAGAACGGAAATTATGTCTCATCCGGTATTTATATTATTGCCGGGTACAATAAAGACGGAAGTAAAGTCTGTAAAGGTAAAGTTGCAATCGTAAGGCAGTAAACAAATATATGCTTGTAATTCCCGTAATAGATATACAGAACGGACACTCGGTCAGAATGGTCGAAGGACTTGAGGATAAAACAGTTTATTATTCCGAAAGTCCTTTGAATATGGCAAGGCTTTTCCGCAAGGAAAACGCCAAGGTTATTCATATTTCTGATCTTGACGGTGCTGTTTCTGGCAAACGGAAGAATTATGAGCTGATAAAAGAGATCACTGAAACCGTTGGTGTCCCTATTCAGCTTGGAGGCGGTATAAGAACATTTGAAATTGCCGAACAGCTTATACGTGAGCTTGGTGTTTACAGAATTGTTATCGGTACTTCCGCAATAGATAATATTGATCTGATAAAACGGCTGCTGGATGAATTCGGCAAAAGTAAAGTTGCAATCAGCGTTGATGTAAGGAACGGTTACCTGGTGAAAGACGGATGGGGAAATATTACAGATATTCATTCACTGGAGTTTGCGCTTGGAATGAAAAAGCTTGGGGTTGAGCGTATCATTTACCAGGATGTTGCAAGGGTCGGTACACTTTCCGGTCCCGATATCGAAGGATTAAAACAAATTGCTGTAGAGACCGGGTTAAAGGTCACTGCCGCAGGGGGAATATCAAACTACCAGGACCTGATGAAAGTACAGGAACTCGAGATTCACGGTGTTGATTCTGTAATGATGAGCCGTGCACTCTACGAAAATAAATTCCCGTGCCAGGCTATCTGGCGTATGCAGGAAAAAATTGATACATCCTTAGACCTTCCGAAGGTAAAATAAACAGATATTTTTTTGCTTGACATACATAGAATTACTATGTATATTTGCATAGATGTTCTATGTATAACTAATTTTCTGAAATGATAACAAAAGATCTTGTTGCTGCATCTGCAAAACCATTGATACTTTCTATTTTATTGTATAAAGAAAGCTATGGATATGAGATCATCCAGACAGTAAAAAAACTCTCCGGCGGCAGTATGGAGTGGACTGACGGTATGCTCTATCCTATTTTGCACAGGCTGGAAGAACAGGAGTTAATTGAAGCAACATGGAAAGTATCAGAAGAAGGCAGGAAACGCAAATACTACAGGATAAAAAAAGAAGGTAAAACAGCCCTTGCTGCAGAACAAAAACAATGGAACCTTGTTAACTCAACTCTAAACAGAATTTGGGAGGATAACTCATGTTTGACCTGAATAAAAGTATTTTAAACTGGAAACAGGATCTAAAGGGGAATGAATCATTTACTAAAGAGAATATTGACGAGCTGGAATCGCATTTAAATGAACAGATCAGTGACCTTTCGTCAGCAGGTTTAAACGATGAAGAAGCATTCTGGGTTGCTCAGAGGAGAATCGGTAGTATCAAAACTTTATCATATGAATATAACAAGATAAATGTATGGGAAAGGATAAGAAAAAGATTATTCTGGATGATTATTGGTTTTATTGCCCTTGGAATAGTATCTCATACAATTAATATCATTAATTCTTTATCATATGCTGTTTGTATATATTTTGATATTAATTTGCTTACATGGACTTATATAATCAATTCTTTACAGATATCCTCAATTGTATTGATTTTTTCTTTTGTTGCCTGGCTATTTACTGAAAATTCCAAAAAGTTTCTAGACAAAGTAGGCAACTATTTTAATGAAGGAAGTTTTATTAAATATTTTTCATTTAGTTCAGTAACTATTTTTATTTCTATAATCTTTATGTCTGTGTATGGTCTGAATTGGATAAGTGTTTGGAGAAAATATTATGTTCAATCAGATGTATACAGAGAACATATATCTTTAACTACTCAATTTAATTATGTTTCTTGGATCATAAGTATTATTATGGTTTTTATTGTATTCTTTTTAGGATATAAAAATTTGAATAAAGAGAAATCTAGTTTAAATACAATCTAAGAAGTTTTTATTAATTAATTCGTGTAATCTTTTGCACCTGTTAAACATTCTTTAAAACCCTTATCTTTGTATCTTAATCCTATTTATTACTATGTCAAAAAGAACAATAAAAGCACCCACAGGCACAGAAATAACCTGTAAGAACTGGATAGCAGAAGCTGCTATGCGTATGTTAATGAATAACTTAGATCCTGATGTGGCTGAACGGCCGGATGACCTTATTGTTTATGGCGGCGGAGGAAAAGCCGCAAGGAACTGGGAATGTTATGATGAAATTATTAATTCACTTAAACAGCTCAGTGAAGATGAAACGCTGCTTGTTCAGTCAGGCAAGCCGGTTGCTGTATTTAAAACACACACAAATGCTCCAAAAGTAATAATATCAAATGCCCAGCTTGTACCCGCCTGGGCTAACTGGGATGAGTTCAGAAGGCTTGATGCACTTGGCTTAACAATGTACGGACAGATGACAGCAGGATCATGGATATATATCGGCTCGCAGGGAATCCTCCAGGGAACCTACGAAACATTTGTCGCTTGCGCTGATAAACATTTTAACGGTGATCTCTCCGGTAAATTTATTCTTACCGCAGGACTTGGCGGTATGGGAGGCGCTCAGCCGCTTGCAGCTACTATGAATGGTGCGGTAATACTGGGTATTGATGTTGAAAGATCAAGGATACAGAAAAGGATTGATACAGGCTATTGTGATGTACTTACAGAAGACCTGGATGAAGCTATCAGAATAATACAAACTGCAATTAAGAATAAGGAAGCTAAATCAATTGGACTCGTCGGCAATGCAGGAGAAGTTCTACCTGAGCTGCTAAAGAGAAATATCATACCTGATATAGTTACTGACCAAACCTCAGCACATGATATGCTCAATGGTTACGTGCCTATGGGTATGCCGCTTGAAAAAGCATTTGAGCTCAGGAAAACTAATCCCGATAAATATATTCAGCTTTCAAGGGATACAGTTGTTGTTCATTGTAAGGCAATGCATGAATTCCTTAAACGCGGCTCAATAGTTTTTGATTACGGTAATAATATCCGCGGCGAAGCATTAAATCACGGATTCAAAGAAGCTTTTGATATCCCGGGGTTTGTGCCTGAATATATCCGCCCGCTTTTCTGTGACGGCAAAGGACCTTTCCGCTGGGCAGCGCTCTCAGGCGACCCGAATGATATTTTTGTAACCGATGAATATGTACTGAAAACTTTTCCTGAAAATAAAGCTCTTGCACGCTGGATTGAACATGCACAGAAGAAAGTTCATTTCCAGGGGCTGCCTGCAAGGATCTGCTGGTTAGGCTATGGCGAACGCGCAAAAATGGGTAAAATTTTCAACGAGCTTGTTCGCGACGGCAAAGTAAAAGCGCCAATTGTAATTGGCCGTGACCATCTTGATTGCGGCAGCGTAGCCTCGCCAAACCGCGAAACGGAAAAAATGAAGGATGGTTCTGATGCTATTGCGGACTGGCCAATACTTAACTTTGCTTTAAATGCAGTAGGCGGCGCAAGCTGGGTATCACTGCATCACGGCGGGGGTGTAGGCATCGGACTTTCTATCCACAGCGGTATGGTTGTTGTTGCTGATGGAACCAAAGAAGCAGAAGAACGATTGGAAAGAGTGCTGACCTATGATCCGGGTATGGGTATAGTGCGCCACGCAGATGCAGGTTATGAACAGGCAATTGATAATGAGAAGAAATTCGGTATTAAAATGCCAATGATAAAGTAAATGAATAATTTTTATATACTATGGAAGATCTAAATAAAGAAAAAATAATAAATATACTGAAGAACCAGTTTTCATTTTTAAATGAAAAATATCATCTAAGAACAATTGGTTTGTTTGGTTCCTATGCTAAAAACCTGAATGATGAAAACAGTGATATCGATCTTATAGTAGATTTCGAAAAGCCTATAGGGCTGGATTTTGTTGAATTTGGTGATTACCTTGAAAACATATTAAATAAAAAGGTTGATTTGATCACAAGTGAAGGTCTGAGAAACAGCAAATTAAAACTGAATAAAGATCAAATAATATATGTCAGTTAGAACAGATAGTGAATTATTGAACGATATTATTGACTCAATTGAAAAGATAGAATCTTATTGTTTAGATATAAGATATTCTGATTTTTTGAAAGATAATAAAACTCAAGATGCTGTTATCAGGAATATTGAAATTATCGGAGAAGCAGCCGGAAGAATTTCAGATGATTTTAAAAGTAAAAATGATAACATCCCATGGATAAAAATTAAAGGTACACGAAACAGATTAATACATGATTATTCTGGTATTAATCTTGATATTCTATGGAATATTGTTAAAGACGATTTACCTAACCTTTACTTACTGATAAAAAATATTTGATTAAATGAAGAAATTTGATATCCCCATATATTACCGCAGTCCTGTAATTTCTGTAGTTAAGAATGCAAGGAAAGTCACAGACCCGAGGAAGAAGGATTATACACCTTCTGAGCTTGATTTCGGCCCGGTGAAATTCCACATTGCCCGGCATTTTGGCTTTTGCTACGGTGTTGAAAACGCCATCGAAATAGCTTACCGCTCACTTGAACAAAACCCCGGCAAGCGTGTCTTTTTGCTTAGCGAAATGATACATAATCCAAAAGTGAATGAGGATCTCAGCGCACGCGGTGTAAAATTCATCCGTGAGCATAACGGAAAACAGCTTATCCCGTGGGATGAGCTTCATGCTGATGATATTGTAATCGTTCCAGCATTCGGCACAACACTTGAAATTCAGAAGATGCTGAGCGAAAGGGGAATTGATCCCTATAAATATGATACAACATGCCCCTTTGTGGAAAAAGTATGGAACCGCGCTGAAGCATTAGGCAGGAAAGATTATACTATTATAGTTCACGGTAAATATAACCACGAAGAAACTATAGCAACATTCTCGCATTCCAGGCAGAATTCACCCACAATTATTGTAAGGAATATAGAAGAAACAAAATTACTCCGGGATATCATTCTTGGAAAAATACCAAAGGAAGAATTTTATAAGATATTTGCCGGAAAGCATTCTGAAGGATTTGATGTTAATAAAGATCTTGAAAAAGTTGGCGTTGTTAACCAGACCACCATGCTTGCAACTGAAACACAGGCCATTGCAGATATGATAAAGACTGCGATGCAGGAAAAATTCGGGTCAGAGCATATTAAGGATCATTACGCTGATACAAGTGATACACTTTGCTATGCAACTTATGATAATCAGCAGGCAACTATAGGACTTTTGAACAGCAATGCAGATTTTGCAATTGTAGTTGGGGGGTATAACAGCTCAAATACATCTCATATAGTTGAGTTATGCGAAGAAAAGCTGCCTGTATATTTCATATCAGGTGCCGAAAAGATAATCTCAGAAGATCTTATCAGCCACTATAATATTCACAATAGCGAAGAAACCGTTACAAAGGACTGGCTGAATAAAGGAAAACACGAACCTGTTGAAATAATCCTTACAAGCGGTGCATCTTGTCCCGATGCTATACTTGATGAAGTATTGCAGAGGATAATTTCATTCTTCCCCGGTGCAATGACTCTAGATGAAGCACTACTGCCATTCACGCAGGAAATATCAAACTAAATTCATACATCATTTTCATTCAGCAATACATAATGCCGGTGGTCTTCCCATACACCGTTTATCTTCAGGTATTTCCTGGAATCACCCTCATAAACAAACCCCAGCTTCTCTACAACTTTTATTGAAGCAGTATTAGCAGGCATTATATTTGCCTCTATCCGGTGAAGCTTTAATTCATTAAAAGCAAAATCCACAATTCTTCCAATTGCTTCAGTTGCATAACCTTTCGTATTTTCCTTCTCATCGATCCTGTATCCCAAAAAACATGACCTGAAATTACCCAGCGCAATGTTTGAAAGCGCTAATGAACCGATTACCCGGTTAATATTATTTTTTAAAAATACACCAAATTTATAATGCCTGCCATCCATACTTTCTATTTGCGATCTTTCAAGCATTTTCCTGTGATACTCCGGGCTTTCATATTCTTTATCATATGCCGGACCCGATGCGCGGAAAAACTCTTTGTTCCTTAGCAGGAAATCACAAAACATTTCTGCATCTTCAGGGGTAAGCTCTCTTAAAGTTAATCTTTCTGTTTGTAATACTATCCCCATTTGGTTATTTCCCTCTTAGGATCTGTTTAACAGAAAGTACATGCATCAGGTAAGCGAACGGAACAATAAATGCGGGAATCCACACAAAAGGGAAGTAAGCAACTATAGTATTTGCAGGTTCATTAAAGAACTGGCGCATAGGTGTTGGAGCTGAAAGAAATGCAACCAAAAAGATATTTGTAACAAGCAGTAAGCCTGCGATATTCCACAGCAATGCAGTGACCTTTGGCCATTTGCCTTCGGTGAAAACATAATATGCTATCAATGGCGCGCTTAATCCGGTTAAAATATCGTAATTAATTCCCTCAAATGTCATTTGAACCGGTATTATTTGTTTTATAAATAACAGCCATAGCAGTAATTCCATAAGTATTCTGAATGACTGTACATAAATAAGCCACTCCGGTGGTATCACGTCAATCATTGCATTCACCCGTTTTGAGCTGCTGATATAAATTATTGCAAGTGCCGGGGGAATAAGTACAAGCAGTAATTTTGGCGGAGTTGTAGTGAAATCAAATAATGTACCGTTGAAAGCAATGAGTGCAGATATAACCAGCCAGCTGAAAATAAGCAAACATGTTACCAGGATGGTTTTGAATATTTTATTTTTTTCAGCATTCATAGTTGTAAGGGCAAACTTAACACTGTATATTATAAATGATACAATAATAGCTGTGATCAAAAAAAGAAGTGCACCAATATAAAACGGTACATTTGGATTCACTTTACCTCCGGAATTTCATCTATTGAATAATAAACCGGCAAACCCTGTTTCATCATAAGCTCGCGCTCAATATCTGCACCTGGTGATGAACCTGTAATAAGTATTGCATCACACCTTTCAACTACAGCAAATGATATATCTGATATCACTTTTTTTCTGTCAATATCCGGCAATTCATCTGCTACAAAGAGTGATGTATTTACCCCTATTACGGGTAAATGGCCTTTCCTGTATACTTCAGCTGCGGCTATATTCATAGCCTTCAGGTTAGCTGCCTTTTGTTCTTCTGTGGGTGCGCTGTACGGACCCGCTACTGCTATTAACAATTTGCTTTAATATTATTTATAATATTATTTATTGATATTTTCTTCTGTAAATTTTATTCCTGCATCAAGTATCTGGTCACCACTGGTATCTTTGATCTCTACCTGTACATCCGGAATAAATTTTTCCCTTTGTGTTCCGTTAATATGAAACAACTTCTCTGCAGAGTAGCTTACCCCTATACCCGTGTTCGGAAGCCTGAAATCATATTTAGCGCCAACAAGTCCCGCCATTTTTGTGCCTATAACTGTTCCTTTTCTGATAGCATTAAACCCGATAGCTATCCCTTCACCCATGCTTCCTGTCCAGTGGTTAACAAGTATAACAAGCGGCTTATCATACATCAAACCCCTTGGGTAAACATACTCTATCCATCCTCTTTTTACTCCGGTCAGTCTTTCTTCTGCGGGTACCTGGTGCATCTGGTAGGGCATTGGTTCACTTATGAACCTGCTCATAATACCCCTTGCAACAACAGAGCTTCCCCCGCCCGGTGTTTCTCTCAGGTCAATTATCATAGCATTGCTGTTCAATAATGCAGTCATTGCACTGTCAAATGCTCCTATGGTACCCTCATCACCAAGAGAGTTATTTATCCTGATGTAACCAATATTATTTTCAAGCATTCTATGGTCAACAGTACTTTCATATTTAAAATAGCTGTAAGGGTCCTTATCTTTATCCGGCTCAAAAGTAAGCTCTTTATCTTTATATTTAACTTTCAGTATCCTTTTATTTTCGTAATTACCTGCAAGCAGTGTCCTAACAGCCCAATCCATTATCTCCTTATCCGGTATCCCAACAGCCAAACCTGTAATTTTTGCTGCTGCCTCTTTTATCGGCACGTCATTCAGCGCAATTATTTCCATGCCTGGTTTAATACCGCATAGATCTGCCCCGGAACCAAGCCTTACTTCTTTAACTATAAATTTGTTATTCTCCCATTCCGCCCAAATGTCCAGACCTGAAGGTGAAAGCCTGTACGATGATGACAGATTTGTTAATAAATGTGTATGGTTATCGTAAAGCTCATATATTGCTTTTTCCAACAGCTGTATGAATTCACTTTTATTATTAACCTTTCCCGCAAGAGGCAGGTAAATATCTTTTACTTTATTCCAGTCTGTCTGTTTGGTATCAAAATATGCATAATTATCCCTGAATGTTTCCCAGAAGTAAATAAAATCATTTGTGTAAATGCTGTCCTGGGAATAACCCGATTTTGCTGTAAGCAATATTAATGTTATAATTATAATTTTAAACATTGTTTAAACAGGTAAAGCCTTAAACGATTTTGTATAAAGAAATTTATTTATCAAGCAGGTTAAATTCTGCTTCAGTAAAATCCTTCAATGACCTGAATTTCACATCAGCAATGTTGAATTTAGGATTGTAGAAATTCGTTTTCTCGGGATATGCAGCCGTTTTCATCCTTGCGGCAATTGCGGCTATAACACCGTTAAATGAATCTTCAATTGCCAGGCAATCAACCGGGTCAACCCCCAGCTTATCAGCCGTTGTTAAATAAATTGCAGGATGAGGCTTGCCGTACTTTTCAAATTCAGCGGAGTGTATCTCTTTGAAATATTTCTTTAATTCAAATTTATCCAGTACTGCATCAATTATCTTCATATCACTTGAAGATGCCACAGCCATCGGCAATCCTTTTGCTTTGAACATCTCAAGCAGGCTGTTAACGCCGTCATTTATCACACCCTTTTCATTAATAAGCTCAATAAGTGCATTAACTATCTCCGCATTCACTTTTTCAAGAGGGTGTTCTTTCTCATTCCACGGGTATTTTTCATGCCATAGTTTAGTAACATCAACTAATCTCATACCGGTTGTTGTTTCACACATCTCTGCCGTCAGCGGTACACCCAGTGAATTAAATATCCTTATCTCAGCTTCCTTCCAGAAAGGCTCTGAATCAATTATAACGCCATCCATATCAAAAATTACTGCTTTTATCATTTATCTCTTATCTGTTTATAGTTATACAGTTATTTTTAAATTATTACATTTCCCTGAAATATGTATACCATCTTAACTGCCATTTACCGTCAATATTGATGTATAGCCTGGTGTATACTTCAGCTATTTTGCTGTCACCGATCTGGTTATACCAGAACGCATCATCGATTTTATCACCGTTCAGGTCAAT
>CAZOAP010000053.1:0-15323 GCA_964577645.1 uncultured Ignavibacteriales bacterium | reverse complement strand
GGGTTATGGCTTTCTTGCCGAAAACGCTGAGTTTTCAGAAATATGCAGAGAATCAGATATAAAATTCATTGGACCATCAGCAGCTATGATAAAATCAATGGGCGATAAGGCCTATGCTAAGGATACTATGAGAAAATCCGGTGTTCCCGTTGTACCGGGCAGCGATGGAGTTATCACAAATATTGAAGATGCAAAAAAAGTTGCCGAGGAGTTCGGGTACCCTGTCCTGATAAAAGCTTCTGCCGGAGGCGGAGGCAAAGGTATGAGGATCGTTAACCAGGAAAGTGAAATGGAAACCGCATTTAATATGGCTACTAACGAAGCATTGAATGCATTTGGAAATGGTGAGGTATATGTGGAGAAATTTGTTGAAAACCCGAGACACATAGAAATCCAGGTATTAGGCGACCAGTTCGGTAACGTGGTTCATTTAGGTGAACGTGACTGTTCAGTCCAAAGGAGACACCAAAAGCTTATCGAAGAAACTCCATCCCCATTTATAACTGAAGAGATCCGTGAAGCGATGGGTGCTGCGGCTGTTAAAGGCGCAAAATCTGTAAATTATGAAGGTGCCGGTACTGTTGAATTCATAGTGGATAAGAATAAGAATTTTTATTTCATGGAAATGAATACACGTATACAGGTTGAGCATCCCGTTACCGAACAGGTAACTGGTGTTGATCTTATCCGTGAACAGATAGCTGTTGCATCAGGCCTGCAGTTAAAAGTTAAGGAAGTTAAGCGTTCAGGCCACTCAATTGAGTGCAGAATAAACGCGGAAAACCCGGATAAGAACTTCGCTCCTTCACCCGGCAGAATAACATCATTCCATATGCCCGGTGGAATCGGTATAAGGGTAGATACACATGCTTATGCAAATTATTACATTCCCCCGTACTATGACAGTATGATTGCAAAGCTTATTGTAACAGCTGATGACAGGGATGAAGCAATAAAGAGAATGTACAGGGCTCTGGATGAATTCATAATTGAAGGTATCTATACAACAATACCATTCCACAAGAAAGTTATGAAACATGAAAAATTTATCGACAGTGATTATGATACAAGCTTCATTGAAAAATATGGTTTGGCATAAAATTATTATGAATGTTAAGCTGTAATATTTATTAGATTATAAGACGGGTAAACAGCCCGTCTTTTTTTTATATTTTTTTTAGGAGCACACAAATAACATATTATAAAATCATGCACACAGAAAAACATTTAAAGAGCTCACACTTTATTACTGATATTGTGATAGGCATGAGTGATGGTTTAACCGTGCCTTTTGCCCTTGCTGCAGGTCTAAGCGGTGCCGTTGCCAGCAATACAATTGTAATAACTGCTGGAATTGCAGAAATTGTAGCAGGCAGTATTGCTATGGGTCTGGGCGGCTACCTGGCAGGCAAAACCGAAATTGAACACTATGAATCTGAACTTAAAAGGGAATACACTGAAGTTGATGAAATGCCTGAGGCTGAAAAGAATGAAGTGAAGGAAATTTTCGCTGAAATAGGTTTGAGTGAAAGCTCACAAAACATAATTGCTGATGAAATGTCCGCAGATAAGAAAAAGTGGGTTGATTTCATGATGAAGTATGAACTGGGATTAGAACAACCTGATGCAAAGCGTGCATCAAAAAGTGCTGCAACTATCGGGCTTTCTTACATCGCCGGCGGTTTAATTCCTTTGACTGCATATTTTTTTACTGCAACACCCCAGGAAGGATTATTGATATCTGCTATACTTACAATAATATGCCTCTTCATATTTGGATATTTTAAAAGCAAAGTAACAGGTCAATTACCTGTAAAGGGAGCGTTAAAAGTTACATTGATAGGTATAATGGCAGCAGGTGCAGCTTTTATAGTATCAAAAGTATTTGCAAACCTTTTTTCATGAATTCATTTAAAAGATATTTCTAAAAATATTAAATATAGAAAAAGAGACGCTGTTACAGCGTCTCTTTGAGTTTACATTACATTTGTAAGACTATCTATTTTAAGATTATTCTTTTTTATATGATCTGCCTGTTAATAAACCAATTACAAACAGTACAAGAGCTACAGCTCCTACAGCAAATACAGTATCTCCAACTACCCTTAACCATCTTAATGTTCCCATAAATCCGGTTTGCAGGAATTCACTGCTTCTGGCGAACCAGTAACCTGTTTCGACTGATGCTACTGTCTGCAGAAGTCCTATCGGCAGCAGACTTAATAATATCATAAGCATAAGGCCGATATTTATTGTCCAGAAGGAAAAGCTTAGAAGCTTTTCTTTCCATGGGTTTTGCGGCTTATATGACCTGAATACGAACAGCATAAGTGCAATTCCCAGCATACCATATACACCAAACAAAGCTGCATGTGCATGCAGTGGGGTAGTATTTAAACCCTGCATATAGTATAAAGCAATCGGAGGATTTATCATAAACCCGAATAATCCCGCCCCGACAAGATTCCAGAATGAAACTGAAACAAAGAAATAGATAGGCCATTTATAATTCTTAAGCCAGCTTTCATGCTGAGAAAGCTTATAATTTTCCCATGCTTCATAACCAACAAATACAAGCGGTACAACTTCAAGCGCACTGAATACAGAACCGAATGCAAGAGCTACTGTTGGTGTGCCTGAAAAATATAAATGATGCATTGTTCCAATAATTCCTCCTGAAAGAAACACCGTGCTAGAAAGTAAGGCTGCTTTTGCTGCCGTTGAGGGTTTTATCAGCCTTAAATTTGTAAAGATCAAAGCTATTACAACTGTGGCAAATACTTCAAAGAAACCTTCTACCCATAAATGTACAACCCACCATCGCCAGTACTCAACAACAGGCAGTGAGGTATGCTGCCCGTAAAATAAACCGGGGATGTAAAATATTACTATAGCAAGTGTCGCTACCATGAACAGCAGTAACAGCGGCTTTGAATTTTTATCAGCTTTTTTAATTGCAGGCATTATTGAACGCGCAACAAGGAACAGCCAAAGGAATAGACCAACAAGTAATGCTATCTGCCATATCCTGCCCAGATCTAGGTATTCATAACCCTGGTGTCCTAATAGAAACCGGCTATCGCCTGTTAATTTATTCATAACACTTAGCCACTGCCCTGCCATAGAACCAAGTACAACAACTATCAATGCGCCAAACAGAACATTTACCCCGAATCTCTGGCCTTTTGGTTCAGTACCGCTGACTGAAGGTCCGATATACAAACCTGCAGCCAGCCATGAGGTAGCTATCCAGAATATTGCAAGCTGCAAATGCCATGTGCGCGAAACACTGTACGGCAGTATTGCAGAAAGATTGATCCCGTAAAATCCATTGCCTTCAACACCGTAATGGCCGGTAATTACCCCCATGATAATCTGAATGAGAAATAGTCCGGTAACAAGGAAGAAATATTTAATTGTAGCTTTTTGTGAAGGTGTTGATACACCATTTAACATAGGATCAATAAGGCTGACATTTAAGGTTTCTTCTTTTTTATCTTTGCCTATAATATAGTATAATGACATGACCCCGATACCTGTTAAGAGCATTAATATGCTCACACCCGTCCAAACAATGGTATCGCCGGTAGGTATATTATTTATTAATTTTTCATGCGGCCAGTTGCTTGTATAAGTGTAATCTTTGCCCGGCCTGTTGGTTGATGCAGCCCAGGAGCTCCAGAAGTAAAATGCAGCCAGCTGCCTTAACTGGAGAGTATCTGTTAATGTATTTTTGGGGATTGCATAATCATCGCTTCCCTTTAAAAAAATAGAGCTGTAATGTTTCAGGTTAGATTCAAAGACCTCTTTGAATACAGGATCTAATGTAATAGTATTTGCATTTTGATCGTATGTATTTGCCCTTGTCAGGAGTTCAAGTCTTTTTTGAAGCTTACCCTTGTCTTCCGCTTTTAAAGAATCATAGGTTAAATTATATTCGTCTTTAGCCCATTTATCAAGGATAAAAATACATTGCCTATGCAGCCAGTCAGCTGACCAGTCAGGGGCTACATAACTGCCATGACCCCAGATAGAGCCCAGCTCCATACCGCCCATTGCCTGCCACACATTTTGACCGGCTTCGATATCACCTGACGGGACGATAGTAATACCGTTATTGGTGATAATTGTAGCCGGGATTGGAGGTTTATCCTGGTAGATTCGTGTACCGACCCATATCAATACAGCAAATGAAAACAGGACCACACCTAAAAAACTATACCAGTATTTATTCATGTTATATAGAATTTAATTTACCGCTTTACCTGTACAAAAATATTAGAAGAAAATACTTTTCTGATTTATTTATTAATTAACTGCCAATAAGTTCAGTAATATTTAATCATAAGGATCACAGCCGATATAATTCCTGTAACTTATGTAAATAAAATAACAAATAAAAGTCAGCCTGAAACATGCTTGTTAATATTTTTTGCAAACTAATTTACCTTGCTGTATACCCGCCATCAATTACCAGTTCACTGCCGGTTATGAATTTTGATTCATCTGATGCAAGATACAGTATTCCATAACCGATATCATCAGGCTCGCCCAAATGACCAACAGGATGCAGGCTTTCCAGTAATTTTAATCCTTCATCTGCATTTTTGAGCGGTTTAAGGAAATTTTCAACCATAGGAGTTTTTATAAATCCCGGGTGTAATGAGTTAACTCTTATCCTGTCTTTGGCATAATATAACGCATCAGTTTTGCTCATCAGCCTTACAGCTCCCTTTGAAGCATGATAAGGAGGAATATCGGCAGCGCCGACCAAACCATACACTGAAGACATATTAATAATGCTTCCGCCGCCGGCACTTTTCATATAAGGAATTACATATTTAGTACAAAGAAAAACTCCGTTTACATTAACCCTTAATACAGCATTCCACTCTTCGTATGTAATTTCATCTGTCGGCTTATTTGTACCTGATATTCCTGCATTGTTGACTAAAACATTTATATTTCCGAATTTGGCACTGATATCAGCCATTACCTTTTTAACATTCTCTTCACTGGATGTATCAAGGTGCCAGAATTCTGCAATAAAGCCTGATTCTTTTATTTCTTTTACAAGCTCATTGCCTTCTTTATCCTGTATATCGGTAACAGCAACTTTTGCGCCTTCTTTGGCCAGCATAATACATGCAGATCTTCCTATCCCTACACTGCCGCCGGTGACTATTGCTACTTTGTTCTCAGCTCTTTTCATGATCTTTATTAATCCGGTTTATCTGTTATTTTTAAATTTACTTAAATAAAAAAAGGGCAATTTTAAATTGCCCTTTAGTAATATTGACTCACTTAATCTTCTAAACCGTTCTTATCGTTATCCCTGAAAGCTTTGAAATTATTTTTGATATTATCTTTGATATTATTATCAATATCATTCATATTTGCCGGGTCCAATGGATTCATATATAGGTTATTTTTAAGGAACCATATATATGGTTTTACCAGTAATGTGATGTTTGAAGCATTCCCTACAGAAATTGGTACATCATTGGGGAAAGTAATTGTCTGATGAGCTGATTTTGATGATTTGTAAATAAAATAAGTATTCAAATACCAGCCTTTTACAATAACAGAATATCTTCCGTTTGCATCAGCAAATTCCGGATCAGGGATTGCTTCGAGATCCTCGAGTTTATGAATTTCAAATTTTATTTTCTTGTAATTACCTGCAGGTATCAATGCAGTACTTATTACATTCACGTTGGATGTTAAATTAAGGAACAGTACAAAAGGTCCGACCTTAAAATTGGTTGAATCCTCATTTATGTTTGAAACTTTTACCTTGATATCTTTGATAAGTATTTTCACTGTATCAAGTATCAGTACGTTCTGGTAATCACCTATTGAATCCTGTGAACCTGCTGCACTGAAGCTGAGGTTATCAGCCTGGGTTGTTGAGACTGTTGTTGTATCTCCGCAGCCGTATATTCCGGCTATTGAAATAAATGCTGCTATGATCAGTGAACTGATCTTTGAACTTATTTTATATTTTTTCATTTTATTTATTATATTCTTTATTTTTTGTTGCCTTTTTCTTTATTTCCGTTTTCTTTATTGCCATCATTCCCTTTATGTTTTTTTTCATTTTCATTACCGTAGTTTTCCTTTTCTTTATCATTTCCGTTTTCTTTCTTTCCGTTTACCTTGCCTTCATTCTTCCTGCCGTTATTGTTTCCGTTATACATATTCCCATCATCTCCCTTTTTATTCTGTTTGTTTATTTCCTTTTCTTCTTTCCTGTATTCTTTCTGTTCGTTCTTTATTTGTTTTTCTGCATCCTTATATTCTTTATCCTCAGATTTTCTGTTCCACTCGCCGTATTTTTTAAACTGTTTCGGTTCATTAACAGTAAACCATTTATTACCATTCCCTTTATTTTTGTAACGCTTAAATCCAGGGTGATAGATATAATATTCTTTTTCATTATATCTTACTTCGCTGAAAGTCTTTACCTGCTGAATATTTACAAGTTCAATATTCCTTCCATAAATTGTCTGAATAACACTTACTTCAGGCCCTCGGTTAAACAATATATTATCAACCAGTGTCAATCCGGCAACTGATGCTAAGCCATTGATTATGTTGCTTTCTGAATTCACATTGTATAAATTATTATACTTGTAAACTTCCGGTTCAAGGAAATATTTTTTTTCAACAACAACATAATTGCTGTTATCAATAACAGGTGAGCTCATTGAGCCATTAACCATATATACTGATGGCGGCAGCGGTGCCCAGGAGACATACTGGTCGTTCTGTTTCCAGTCAACCCATGCCGGTGCCCAAACTCTGCCCGGTACCCATAACCAGCCTGCTGTGGGTGAATTAACCCATCTGCCGTAATGTGATGTAGTTTCTTCTGCAGGTGTATTTGCTTTAAAATACCAGCCTTTATTTGTATTTGCCCATTTACCGTTTGAATAAGGTACATAGACGGGTGTAACGCCTTCAACATTTGTAACTGCCAAACTTGATGATGGTTTCCATACATAAACCATCCCAGTATTTTCAGATGTTGTGGCATTGGCATCCTTTATGCCTATTAACGAGAGAAGTGAAAAGCTGCCGTTATTTCCGTTATCTAATTGTGCACTTACAGGTTTCATACCTATTTCTTCGGGTTTAACCTGTACCCATTCACCAAATGGTGATAGCTGTTCATAGAATTCCTTGTAGTCAACTGTAGTAAGGTCCTCATCTGTTTCTGTAACATCTTTGTCGTCAACTGCGGTTGCTTCCAGGTCCTTATTTATGTTCTGATCCTTTGACAAATCACCATCTGCTGTTTTTGTACAGGAAGAGAAAAGAAAAATTGCCATAAGAAAGAACAGCGCTCCCATACTTCTTATTATCGTTTTTGTGTTCATATTGAGACTCATTTCTTTTAAATTTAAAATCAAAAAGCTAGAACTTAAAATCTACGCCTAATTCCAATGCATTAAAGTTGAAATTTCCCAATCCCAGCCTGAAAACGCCTGCTACTGAAGGACTGAAGAAATATCTGCCGCCGGCCTGTCCCCATGCCCAAAGTCCGCTTTCCTTAAGAGAGTTACCGTTAGGTGATGAAGAAAAGAATCCTAATACAACACCCAGGAACGGAACAAATTTACCGCTGCCTATCTGGTTAAAGTTATAATTTGCCTGTCCGCCCAGAAATACATTTGAAAATCTTTCCTGCCTGTTATCGGGATAACTGGAATACCTGAGTAATGCACCAAGACCAATTGAACCAATACCTGCATGTGTAACCTGGTTTTCATAATTAAAGCCGAATGTAGGTGTTTGATTCTTTGCCCAGAACCCAAGGGTACCACCCATCAGGTTATCACCTTCTTTTAGCTGCCCAAAAGATGCCGCTGTAAGACACATTAAAAACAGAATTGAATATATTGAAGTCTTCATTATTTTTCCTTATTAATTTTTAGATTTAGAGTTGATACGGCTTAGTAATATACTTGTTGTTACCGTACACACTATGAATGTTTTATATTTTCTAAGATTATATGTAAAGGAATTTTTGTGACTGCAGAATTGTGAAGCTTCAGCTCAATTCCGGACCAGCTGCCGGGGGGCATGCTGATCCGGTTAAAGATGAGCTAATATGTATTTATTTTTACTTTTTTATAACTGTCTTTTTACTCTGACCAAAATATAAGCTTACACCTGCATAGAACTGAAGGTAAGCTAATTTTTTTGATTTTTGAAGTGTAGTTTCTTTATCATTTAAACCATATTCACCGCTTGTTGAAGAAGTTGAATCCTTACCGAACAGATTAGCAAATGCATAACGTCCACCGATAACAACTCCAACTCCTTTACTTAATTTTACATCAACACCAGCTCCAAAAGTTGCACCAAATCTTACAGCTGTTGTCATACTGCTTGAAGAGCTTGTTATTGTACCGCCGCTCTGGTCAAATGAATTTTTACCGCCGATAATATTAGTTGTAAACTGAACATTTACAAACGGATTTGCCGGTCTTTTGGGAGCAAAATCATATTCAGCACCTACACCAATTGTAAAGAAATTCATATCATTCCTGAATGTACCTGTACCATAAGTGCTATCGGCTATACCAATATCGCCGCTGCTCATCATTGTATATGTCAAAGCAAGCATTAAACCTAATGTACTTTTTTTATCAACATAATACTTTATGTCTGTACCAAAATTGAAACCGGCTTTCATAAAATATGGAGTTGGATTTTTACCTGATGACAGATCATCCGGAAATGTTCCTTTAAGATCGGGAAGCGGTAAAGTGTAACCGCCATGAAAATGGATATTCCATTTTGGCACAGGAAACGTTTGTGTCTTTAAGCCTGATGCTGCAAATAATAACATTAAAACAATTACTAATGTATTAATTTTTTTCAATTTTTAATTCTCCTTTAATTTTTATTAATTTTGTATCTTTAACATATCAATCTACTTACATATTGAAGCTAAAACAATAAATCTATAGGATGATAAAGGGACTACATCCTTTGAATGATAATAAACTGCGTTTTTTCAGCATTTTTCAGCATTTTTCAGCATATTTTAGTCAATAAACATATATACTGCATTCTTTGAATGTCTTTAAGTATTTTTCAGGAAAATTTGAGACAATGATCTCCACTTCATTATCTCTGTAACCTTTTCCGCTTGAAAAATTATGCCCATAATCCAAAAGTGCCTCTTCATTACTGCCAACCATAGATAAGAGTAAAATTCCGTCATCTGTTGTTCTGACAATTAACTTATACATAGTATGCAATTCCTGACTGTTTAATTAGCTGTAATAGTATTAATTACTGCTTAATATCTGTTTCCTGAAATCGTTATCACCGTTGGTATTTATTCTGACCCTGAAAGACATTCTGTAGCCATAAACTGCAAACGGTATTCTGTCTGATGCTTCCCTTGGCTGAAGAATTCCATAAACATTTTTAAATGTTAAACCCGCATCTTTTCTGCCTTTAAGCCAGAAACAGAAAACCGGGGTTGATGAAAGCGGAGCATTGAAATAACCCCATGAGCTTGTTCCGTCTTCGGTAAAATCAACAGCCCTTAGTGAATCATGACCTGTAGTATAAATCCTTGATAAAGTATCAAATCCCTGTACGCTCATATTCTGGTCTACCCTGAAAAACCTGATCTCATAACCTGAAGGAAGAACATCACTTAAAAACTGCCCGTTCTGAAGGAAGAAATCAATACCCAGGTTATTCTGGTCATTTAAGCTGCAATCACGTGAATTTGCTGTATCAAGCGTATTAACACCGTTGAATAAATTCAAACCGGTGTATGAATAGAATGCTGCAGAATCTTCATCAACACCAATGCTGTCGTATGATGTTACATTGGGATTATTGATGTATGTAGTTGTAGGATCAGTTGTAGTATCAGAGCAACCTGCTATAAATACGAACATTAATGTTAATAATGAGCCCAGTGAATATTTTAAATTTTTTATAGATAATTTCATTAATTTATTTCTTTAGTTATTAGTTATTTTGAATATGCTTCATACTGCTTTGTTAATTTTAATCTTTGTTTAGTGACCACTCACCAGTTGTTTTTACATCAAGCAGGTAAGCTCCGGTTTCGGGTATTTCTATCATTTGTTTTTCACTGAATGGCCCGTCCCGGTCTGCAAGATTAGCCAGCAGAGTTCCATCTTTGTGATATAAGTTAACGGTAAATTTAGAAGTGCCGGTATACACCAAATTCATCTGAGCATCACCTTTGATGAGATCGATCAATTGTGACCTGCTGCCCGCAAAGCTGAAGGAAACATTATACTGATCGCTCGGTTTATCAATTGATTTCGACCTGTTTGCCTTTGTGCCGCTCACTCCTGTATCTTTGTTATGAGTGTAAATTAAAACTCCGGCTGTTATAATGATGAACATTAATAGCATTAAAGCTATGTATTTTAATATTGATGACATTATTTTTTATAGTTTGCTGTTTATTTTCAAACAGCCTTTCTTCCTGAAACTAACCTGAAGATAAGTATTACTACTGCAGCAACCAGAAGAATATGAATAAAACCGCCCATAGTATATGAGCTTACAAAACCGATTAACCATAAAACAAGCAGGATAACGAATATTGTCCAAAGCATGATATTACTCCTTTTTAAATTGTTGAAAATGTTTTAAAAATATAACTGCAGAGATAGTTTTTTTGAGATACAGGTAAATTAATAAGTGTAGACAAATCATTATCCCTGCAATTATTTTGTTGACGTCTTAATGCTGCTGTTACTGCAACATTATTGAAGGAAAAAAAATAATTATGTTATTTTATTTTGTATCTTTTCTGATTCCTCATTATACAAAGTGTTCTTATTTCTGCCTGATTTACGTTCATCTTTAAAAGTATCAGCGCCGGTTCTGAAAATATCTTTTATTTTTTCCGTTTTATTAGCTACTTTTTCAAGCCCTGTGTTTAAAAAATCATTTGCACTTTCAAAAGTACTCTCGGCAGCATCTTTTGCGCCGTTCCAGGTATCATAAGTCAGTTTTTTACCCTGGTCAATAAGATCACTTGTCTTTTTACTGATGTCATTTCTTAAATGCTTTCCTTTTTTGGGGGCATATAACAAAGCTAAAGCTCCGCCAACAGCACCACCGGCAAGAAAACTTAAAAGTAAGCCGTTAATTCTTTTCCCTGATTCCATATATTCTATCCTCTTTAGTTTTATATTTATTTATTCGATTCATTTTATAAAAACGGCGGTATTTTTGAAGTCATTCAAGGCATAATATTGCAGATACATTAGCAGGAGAGTGCATTTTATCCGCTGTGCCTTTAGGGATAAATTATTTAGAATGATTAAGCCGCCGTTTTTAAGTTTCTATAATTCTTTGTTATTTTAAATTTTATTACGTTTTTAATGAAATTATCCCATTTGGAGATCTTATTTTATTAAAATCATTTTTCTGCTTGATACAAATGACCCCGTTTCGATCTTATAGATATAAATTCCACTGGGTAAATTACCGGCATTCCATGAAACAGAATGATTGCCTGCAGATTGTGAACCATTTACAAGTGTAGTAATATTTTTACCAAGCAAATTAAATACACTTAGCTTCACTTCACCTGCCTGAAAAAGCTGGTAATTAATGACTGTTGATGGATTAAAAGGGTTTGGATAATTCTGTGATAAATCGTAACGCGAAGGCATTGTATTTACAATTGGGTCAATACCTATTATTCCTGTGGTATTAAAGCCAACCTCGTAAACATCAAAATTATTTCCGCTGCGGTAATCCTGCCAAACAACAATTGCTCCAAGATTTCCATTGCTTAAAATAGCAGGTCTTAGCTGGTCATTACCAACAGTACAAATTTCATATCCTGTGGCTGCCCAGTTCAATGCAGCATTGGATGCAATACGCTGAGCATATATATCGGAATTTCCTGCATTCCTGTGATCTTCCCATGTTATATAAGCACCGTTATTGCCGTCACTTGTTAACTGAGAAAATATCTGGTCACCTGTTGCAGTGCATATAATAACACCTGTTGCTGTCCATTGAACAGCACCGGTGGAATTAACACGCTGGGCATAAATATCAGCAGTTGTTCCGGTCCTGTAATCTGTCCACGAAACTATTGCTCCGCCAAGTCCATCACTTACGATCATAGGATCCAATTGCGCATATGCTACATTATTATTCAATACTACACCGTCAACTACCCAGACAATTGCTCCGGAAGGTCCGACCCTTTGTGCATAAATATTAAAATCTGTTGTGCTTCTGTAATCTGTCCATGTAATTATTACTCCGTTTGCACCATCACTGCACAGGTCTGGTGTTAACTGGTCAGCTGACATTGTACATGTTGCTACTCCGTTTGTTGTCCATTGAACAGCGCCTGCAGCACCGACTCTTTGTGAATAAATATCATAATTACCTGCACGGTTATCAAACCATGTAATAAAAGCACCGCCAGAACCATCACCAATTACTTTGGGTCCGCGCTGTGCGGCTGCCTGGTTACAGATATTAACGCCGTTTGCTGTCCATATCATTATTCCGCTGGGATTCACACGTTGAGCATAAATATCAGCAAAACCGTTGTTACTTCTGTAGTCCTGCCACGTAAGTATTGCTCCCCCTAGGCCATCACTCACCATGGAAATGGTATCCTGTTCAAAAACAACAACACAAACAGGCAGACCATCAACATTCCACATAACATTTCCGCTTGAGTTTATCCGTTGTGCGTAAATATCTGCTGTTGAGCTTCCGCGGTATGACTGCCAGGCTATTATTGCTCCTCCTGAACCGTCACTTACTATCATTGGTTTAAAATTACTATCCTGCTGGCAAACTGCTAAACCGTTAACACTCCACATTGCGTTTCCGTCAGAGTTCATCCTTTGAGCATATATTTCATACTTACCATTGCGGTTATCCTGCCATGTTACAATTGTACCGCCGGAACCATCTGTAGTAACGGCAGGGTTAGTCTGGTTATTACCCGCAATACTTACCGGGTTACCCGGTGATTGTGAATGTATCAATAAAGGCAGCAAAAGAACAATTAAGAATAAAAATTTGCTTATAACCCGCAAACTGAACTTAGTAAACACTGAAACTGTATAAATTACTCTCATTTTATAAACACTCGCTTCTATTAATTTTAGATTCATTGTTAATAATACTAAACTACACTAAGTTTCAGGGTAATTCAATTATACAATAGGATGAAAAAAGAGCTACATCTTTTGGATTAGAATTATTTTTTTAATGTACAATAAAAAAGTTACCTCTCCATTTCAGAGGTAACTTTACTGGATAAATATCAAGGTTTACAGGTGGCGGAACTTAATTTACATTAACCACAACATTTGTTGTAGGCTGGCCAAAAAATAAACCATCTTTTACAAGCTGGGACTGAAGATTGTAAACACCTGATTTATTTGGTGCGGTTACCTTAAAGCTGAATGTAACTTCTGAGCGTGAAGCAACATCGCTTGATAGCTCTACATTTGCAACAACCCATGCATTCAAAGTATTATCTGCACCTGTGGTTGAAACTTTAAGCTTATATTCGCCGGTTTTCCACACAGTACTACCGGTATTTTTCATTGTTACTAAAACATCATAGGTTAAGCCTGTTTCCATTTCCGAAGGTATCTTCTGAGAAATGAACATCGCATTATTTTCTATATAATTGGGATCAGCAATTTTAGGCTCATTGCCTGATACTCTTACCGGAATGTTCATAGTAGGCTCACCAAAGAATGCATTTCCGTTAGCCATCTGCCATTGTATGTTATAGCTGCCGTCAACCGGAGCTATCATAGTAAAATTAAATACTATTTCATTACCCGGGCTTACAGTTGAATTAACATCAACATTATGAACTGACCAGGTATCCAAAGCTGATTCAGTAACATTAATAAGTTTTAGGCTGTAACTGCCCTGTTTCCATGTTGTACGGCCGGTATTCTTCATGGTAACAGATACTCCGTAACTCTGTCCGGGAATCATAACACCCGGCGTAGATTGTGATAAATAGGAAGCATTATCATTTTGATCTGATAACCCAGTTCCCTTTTGCTGTGCAGATAAGCTGCCAAGCATAAATGCAAATAATACAAATAAAAACGCTGTTGATCTGATATGTTTCAAAATATTACTTTCTTTTAAATTTTTAAAAATTTTTACTAAACTGTGATATTTGATAAATATGCCCAAAGGCCAAATATCTTTAATAACCAAATAACCGCAAATATCACTACAATGGCATTGATTATTTTTTTTATTGTTGGCTGCATGGGTATATAGTTAATAAGCCATAACAGAACACCAACTACAATCAAAGTAATTATTATTGTAATTAACGGCACAATACCTCCAATTCTCTTTTTAAATTATTTATCATAAAATTGCCAGTACCAATACTATTATAAGCAACACAAGAACTATCGTGATAAGTACGCCGGTATCTAGACCAAGCACATTTTCTGCATATAAAACTTTATACTCCGTTTTTTGCTGCTGTGTATCATAAATTTTATCCTTTATCACGAACATATCCGGAGAGCTGTCACCGTTCTTATCAGCAAAGAATACAGGGTATGGCAGAGAAAGATCAATTATTGATGCTGCATTGTATTTATCATACTTCATGTTTTCAGCAACAAAAAATGGCTTATCAATTGTGCCTGTGTTTTTATAATATTCAACATTACCTTCATTGAATATCAAAATATCAAAATCACCATCGCCGTCAACATCCACTATTGCAGGATTTTTAAGACCCAGGTTATTTTCTACATAAACGCCGGCAAGCTTCTGTATATCTGTATTGGTAAATACTTTTTGCGGGGTTACAGGATCTTCGGATGAAAATAGTTTCATACCCGGAGCAAGTATCACAAAGAGCATTGTTAATAATACTGTTAGTTTTTTCATAGTGTTATATTTAAGTTATATACAAAACTACCACACAATATAACTTCACGCAATTACGCTAAGGATTGAAACGGGGACTAATCCTATTTTCAACCGATTGGACTATTCTCTCTTATTATATAAATAACCAATTTTGTACTCGAACTAAACTATATACTATTATGAAAAAGAAAATCATCGTACTTTCAGTAATATCGATTTTGTTTTTTACATTAATATTTGCAGGTACAACAGGCATTAAAGATAAAGAAGCTACACCATATTTTAAATATGTTGGAGTAAAGAACTGTGCAACAACCTGCCATAAAAGTGAGACAAAAGGAAATCAACTTGGTATTTGGGAAGATTCAAAACATTCAAAAGCCTTTTTGAATCTCCAG